>DASUNU010000107.1:0-18069 GCA_036276995.1 Solirubrobacterales bacterium | reverse complement strand
CCGCCGGCTCCGGCCCCTCGGCGTGGACGCGGACGCTGCCGTCGCCTTCATTGCGTACCCAACCAAGCAGGCTGAGCTCCTGCGCGCGCTCGACCGTCGCCTGGCGAAAGAAGACGCCCTGGACCCCGCCACGCACCGTGGCCCGGATCGCGACATTGCTGTCCTGATCAGTCATGAATAAAGATGGCGATATCCAGCCGCGCCAACCCATAGACAAGCAGGAATCGCTGCGGGCGATCTTCATCCGCTTCTTCAAGTTCGGCTGTCTCGCCTGGGGCGGCCCGGCGGCGCAGATCGCGATGATCAAGCGCGAGTGCGTCGAGGAGGAGGGCTGGATCTCCGAGGCCGGCTTCAAACGGCAACTGGCCGTTTACCAGGTCCTCCCCGGCCCCGAGGCGCACGAGCTCTGCGTCTACTTCGGCCGCCTCCGCGGCGGCCGCGCCGGCGGCTTCCTCGCCGGGCTCGGCTTCATGCTGCCCGGCTTCCTGCTGATGCTCGCGCTCTCGGTCCTCTACGTCGAGGCCGACATCGCCGACAGCCTCGAGCCGCTCTTCTACGGCCTCACCGCCGCGGTCGGGGCGCTGGTCGCGCGGGCACTGGTGCGGCTCGGCAGCTCCTTCCTCAGCGACCTGCCGCTGGTCTTGATCGCGGTTGCCGGCTTCGCCCTCACCCTCTTCGGCAACCTCAGCTTCGTCCTCGTCCTGCTCGGCGGCGGCATCGCCTACGAGCTCTGGCGCGGCGCCCGCGGCTGGCTCGGCCGCGCCAACTCGTTTGCGATCGGGCCGCTCGGCCTGGTCCTGATCGCGGCCGGCGCGATCACCGTCTCCCTGACCGCGGAGATCTTCCTCGAGGGCCTCAAGGCCGGGCTGCTCACCTTCGGCGGCGCCTACACGGTGATCCCGTTCCTGCGCGAGGCCGCGGTCGAGAGCCACCACTGGCTGAGCGCCGACCAGTTCCTCGACGGCCTCGCGATCGGCGGCGTGCTGCCGGCGCCGCTGATCATCTTCGCCACCTTCGTCGGCTACCTGGCGGGCGGGCTGGTCGGCGCCCTGGTGATCACGGTGGCGATCTTCCTCCCCGCCTTCGTCTTCCCGATCTTCTTCCACCGCCAGCTCGTCGCCATCGCCGAGAACCCGCGCCTGCACCAGTTCCTGCTCGGCGTCTGCGCCGGCGTCGTCGGCCTGATCGCCGCGGTCACCGTCGAAATCGTCGAAACCGGCGTCGTCGACGCCTACACCGCCGTCATCGCCATCGGCGCCTTCCTCGCCCTGCTGCGCTGGCACGGCAAACTGACGGTGGTCTACGTGATGGCGGTCAGCGGCATCGTCGGCGTGCTGCTGCAGGCGACGCTGGTCTGATTAGCAACACCGACGGAAGAAACTTGTCCGCTCGGAAAATCCAGCTTTAGAACTCGGTATTTACATCCCGATCCGAGCTGAGACGGTGGCGGCGGACCGGCCGGCACCGGGCCATCTCACCAATCCAGGGGCGTCGAGTCGCCTGATGCAACTTCCAGGCTCGTCGCTCCAGGCGGCTCGGGCCGGCCGGCCCCACTCGGCGACTCAGAGCATCGCCAGCTGCTGCCGCGACGGGGCCGTGCGGACGCTGTCGCCGCTGACGGCGAGCCCCTCCAGCTCGAGCAGGGTGCGCTTGCGCTCGAGGCCGCCGTAGTAGCCGGTCAGCGAGCCGTCGGAGCCGATTACGCGGTGACAGGGGACGATCACCGCGAGCGGGTTGGCCCCGATCGCGGCCCCGACCACGCGCGGCCGGCGGTAGGGCTCGAGGCCGGCGTCATAGAGCGACTCGTCGATCTGCCTGGCGACCTCACCGTAGGTGCTCGTCTGCCCGTAGGGGATCGCCAGCAGCCGCCGCCAGACCGCTAGTTGCAGCGGCGTGCCCTGGGGATCGAGGTCGAGGTCGAATGCCTGCAGTTCGCCGGCGAAGTAGCGCCCGAGCTGCGCTTCGAGCTCCGGCAGCGGCCGCCGCGTCACCGGGTCCTGCGCCGGAGTGCTGTCGGCGAAGTAGATCCTGCTGATCCCGGCCGGGCCGGCGAGGACCGTCAGCTCCCCGATCGGACCGTCGACCACAGTCCATCCGTGTGCGTTTTCCATATCGATAGATAAACGACCGGCCCGGTCGAAACGTGAGGCCAGCGGCCGGCTCAGGCGCGGACGAGCAGATCCGGCAGCTCGCGGTGGCTGTCGACGACGAAGTCCGCCTCGGGCTCGCCGGCGGCCCCGAGGTCGTCGTTCAGCTCCCGGTAGCGAACCGTCCCCATCCCGATCGCACCGGCGCCGGCGACGTCGGTGCGGCGCAGGTCGCCGACGTGGACCGCGGCAGTCGGCCCGGCCCCCAACGCGCCCAGAGCGGCTTCGAAGATCTGCGGGGCGGGCTTGTAGTGGCCGACCTCGTCGGAGAAGGCCCAGCCGGAGAAGTGCCCGAGCAGGCCCTGGCGGGCGAGGAAGTCGCGTAGCAGCGCGCCGCCGGTGAAGCCGACGTCGCAGACGATCCCGAGCCGGATGTCGCGCTCGCGCAGCGCCTCCAGACAGCCACCGATGCCCGGCGCCAGATCGAGCTCGGCGCCGCGGCCGGCGTCGAGGAACGCCTCCGCGACCAGCTCCCGCGCGGCGCCCTCGACCCCGAGCGCGCGCACCAGCATCTCGGCCCCCTCGCGCGGGTGGAAGTGTTCGCCGGCCGACCACGACCGTTCGTAGCTGCTCACCACCTCTTCCATGCTCGCGCTCAGCAGCTCGGCCTCGACCTCGACCCCGCAGGACTCGCAGGCCGCCTCCAGCGCCCGCCGCCGCGCCGCCTCCATTCGTCCCGAAGGGATCGTCGCGATCGTGTTCCAGAAGTCGAAGGTGACGGCTTCGAGCGGCGCGGGCATCCGCGGAAACTATGGAAGGATGGGCCGATGCCGCAGCCGCGCCGCTCGAAAAAACCCGCCGAACGTGAGGACTACGGCTGGATCATCTCCTTCGGCTGCAAAAACACGGGCACCCTGAAGCGGCTCAAAGTCGACACCGACCCCTCCTCGGACACCAGCCCGATCGAGATCCCCTGTGAGTGCGGCGAGACCCACCGCGTCACCGTCTCCCCCTACCGCCGCCGCCGCGCCGCCGACGAGCCCTTCGACCTCGAGGTCGTCTCGCTCGACGAGCTGCGCTAGGCGATGGCCCTCGGCAGCGAGGACAAGGCCCGGGTGCGGGCGGAGGTCGAGCGGATGATCGCCGAGTACCGCTTCAAGCCGACCCAGGAGGTCGAGGACCGGCTCGGGGTGGAAATCGCCGCGCTGCCGGCGGAGCAGCGCGAGCACGTACCGGTGGTCCTGCTCGAGATCGTCGCCGAGGAGGCGGCCGCGGGCCGCGCCCGCGACTAGCGCTCGCAGCCGCGGACCGAGTTGGCGCCGGGCCCGCCGCGGCAGGTGTCGGTGCCGGAGCCGCCGCGCAGACGATCGGCGCCGCGGTTGCCCTTGAGCACATCGTTGCCGGCGTTTCCGCGCAGCAGGTCGGGACCGCCGGCGCCGCGGATGCGGTCGCGGCCGGTGCCGCCGAAGACGCGGTCGGCGGCGGTGCCGGCGCCGACGAAGTCGCTGCCGCCGCCGGCGCAGACCAGGTCGCGGCCGGCGAGGGCGAAGATCGCGTCGTTGCCGCCGAAGGTGGCGATCACGTCGCGGCCGCCGGTGCCGACGATCGTGTCGTCGCCCGCAGTGCCGGCGATCGTGACCGCGACGCCGCGGCAGGTGACCGGCACGCTCGGGCCGAGCACGCTGGTCGTGATCGAGGCCCGGTTGTTGGCGCTGACCGGGTCTTTCTGCGCACCCCGGACCGTGGCGGTGTTGGTGACCGTCCCGGTCCGGCGCGGGATTACGGCGATGGTCACGGTCGGCGGGCCGCCATAGTTGACGGTCGGGGCCGGCAGGGCACCGAGGTCGCAGCTCAGGTTCCGGCCTTTCTGGGCACACGAGCCGGCGGGGCCGGTGGCGGAGACGAGGTCGACGCCCTGCGGCAGGTGGTCGGTGACCTTGACCCCGGTCGCCGGGTCGGGCCCCAGGTTCTGCACCTGCACGACGTAGGTCAGGGTCGCCCCGACCACGACCGGGTCGGGGTTGTCGCTCTTGGCGATCGTCAGATCAGAGACGGCGCTGGCCGCGGGAGCGGTGATGCCGAGCACGATGAAGCACACCACGAAGGCGCACAGAAAAGCTCTCATGGGCTCCTATTACCCGTTGCGGCGGGGCCTGAAGCGGCGCAGGCGCAACGAGTTGGTGACCACGAAGACGCTGGAGAAAGCCATCGTGGCGCCGGCGATCAGCGGATTGAGCAGGCCGGCGGCGGCCAGCGGCAGCGCCGCGACGTTGTAGGCGAAGGCCCAGAAGAGGTTGCCCTTGATCGTCGCCAGGGTGCGGCGCGAGAGCCGGATCGCGTCGGCGACCGCGCGCGGGTCGCCGGAGACGAGGGTGATGTCGGCGGCCTCGATCGCGACGTCGGTGCCGGTCCCGATCGCCAGCCCGAGGTCGGCCTGGACCAGGGCCGGAGCGTCGTTGACGCCGTCGCCGACCATCGCCACCGTGCGGCCCTCGGCCTGGAGGCGCGCGACCGCCGCCGCCTTCTCGGCCGGCAGCACCTCGGCGATGACCTGCTCGATCCCGAGCTCGGCCGCGACCGTCCGCGCCGTCGCCCCGTTGTCGCCGCTCAGCAGCACCGGCTCCAGCCCCAGCTCGCGCAGTTGCGCGATCGCCGCGGCACTGCTCGGCTTAACGGTGTCGGCGACCACGATCAGCGCCCGGGCGGCGCCGTCCCAGCCGACCGCGATCGCGGTCTGGCCGAGCCCCTCGGCCTCGCGGCGGGCCTGCGCCAGCTCCGGCGGCAGGTGCATCGCCCAGTCATCAAGTAGCTGGGGACGACCGACCACGACCGCGTGGCCGCCGACCACGCCCTGGACGCCGAGGCCGGGCTGGCTGGCGAAGTCGGCGACCGCGGGCAGCTCCCCCAGCTCGCGCCGTGCGTGGGCGGCGATCGCCTGCGCGATCGGGTGCTCGGAAGCGTCCTCGACCGCCCCGGCAAGGCGCAGCGCCTCGGCCTCGTCGGCGCCGGCCGCGAGATGGATCGCGGCAACGGACATCTCGCCCGAAGTCAGGGTTCCGGTCTTGTCGAGGACGACGGTGTCGACCTGGCGCGTCGACTCCAGCACCTCCGGACCCTTGATCAGCAGCCCGAGCTGGGCGCCGCGGCCGGTCCCGACCAGCAGCGCGGTCGGCGTCGCCAGCCCGAGCGCGCAGGGGCAGGCGATGATCAGGACCGCGACCGCGGCGGTGAAGGCGAAGGTGACGCCGGCGCCGTTGCCGAGCCAGAAGCCGAGCGTGGCCACCGCGAGCCCGAACACGACCGGGACGAAGACGGCGCTGACCCGGTCGGCCAGCCGCTGCACCGGCGCCTTGCCGCTCTGGGCCTCGCTGACCAGGCGGGCGATCTGGGCGAGGGCGGTGTCCTCGCCGACCCGGGTGGCGCGCATGACCAGCCGGCCGCCGGCGTTGACCGCGGCGCCGGCCACCTCGTCGCCCGGCCCGACCTCGACCGGCAGCGACTCTCCCGTCAGCAGCGCCTGGTCGACCGCCGAGGCGCCCTCCTCGACGACCCCGTCGGTCGCCACCTTCTCGCCCGGGCGGACGAGGAAGCGGTCGCCGACGGCGAGGCGCTCGATCGGGACCCGGCTCTCGTGCCCCTCGGCGTCGAGCACGGCGACGTCCTTGGCGCCGAGGTCGAGCAGCGCCCGCAGCGCCGCCCCCGCCCGCCGCTTCGCCCTTTCCTCGAAGTAGCGGCCGGCGAGGATGAAGGTGGTGACGACCGCGGCGACCTCGAGATAGATGTGGTCGGAGGCGGCGCCGCGCTCGGTGACCAGCTCGAACGGCATCGTCATCCCCGGCATCCCGGCGTCGAGGAGGAAGAGCGCGTACAGCGACCAGCCCCAGGCGGCGAGGGTGCCGACCGAGATCAGCGTGTCCATCGTCGCGGCGCCGTGGCGCAGGCCCTGCCAGGCGACCTGGTGGAAGGGCCAGCCCGCCCAGAGCACCACCGGGGTCGCCAGCATCAGCGCCAGCCACTGCCAGTTGCGGAACTGCAGCGGCTCGATCATCGAGATCAGCAAAACCGGGAGAGAGAGCGCCGCGGCGAAGTAGAGGCGGCGGCGCAGGTCGGCGGTGTAGTCGTCCTCCTCCGCGGTGGCGGCATCCTCGGCGGCGTCGCTCGGAGCCGCTGGGAGCGAGGCGGTGTAGCCGGTCTCCCCCACCGCCTCGACCAACTCCTCGGCGGCGACCTGCCCGGGGTCGAAGTTGACCGTGGCCCGCTCGGTGGCGAAGTTGACCGTGGCCTCGACACCCTCGATCTGGTTCAGCCGCTTCTCGACCCGGCTGGCGCAGGAGGAGCAGGTCATGCCCCTGATCGGCAGGTCGAGCCGCTCGCCCTGAGTGGCCGGCGTCATCGCGCCACCTCGACCGTGAACTCGGCGGTGCGGACGACGTCCTGGTGGCGGAACTGGAGATAGAGGCGGTAGCGGCCGGGGGTCGGGAAGGTGGCGGCGAAGGCGATTTCATTCGGATGCGCAGCGGCAGCCCGGCCATCGTGCTCGTGGCCGCCCTCCTCCGGGTGGACGTGGAGGTAGGCGAGATCGCCCTGGCGCAGCGCCACCAGGTGGCCCTTGGCACCGAGGTAGGGCTGCAGGTCGTCGACCTCCTCTTCGCCGCGGCTGACCGCGAAGGTGAGCTGGGCGGGCCGGCCGGCGCGCGGGGCGCGGGCGTTGAGAGTGACCTCGTAGCCGTCGGTGGCGGCAAGAGTGGCCGGCGCCGGAAACGGGCGCGCCTCGAACTCGCCGCCGGAGACGAAGAGGTCGGAGGCCAGCGTGTGCTGCTCGCCGGCGACCGAGAAGTCGGCGAAGGCCCGGTAGTCGCCAGCGGCCGGGAACTCGACCGCGACGGCCCAGGTCCCGTCCGCGGCCAGACCGGGGTGCAGGTGCTGGAAGCCGCTGCCGTCGCGGCGGACCAGGATCAGGTGCATGCGGCGCTCGTGCAGCTCGTCGAAGCGGCGCACGGGGGCGCCGCCGGCGTCCTCGATCCGGAAGCGCAGCTCGCCCGGCTCGCCGCGCCGGAAGCTGGTGGTCTCGAGGCGCAGCGCGTAGCCGCCCTCAGCGACCGCGAGGCCGGCCGCCTCGGCGCCCTCCTCGTGCCCGCCGTGGCTGACCGCCGCCTCCCCACCGTGCGAGCTCTCCATGCCGGCGGCCATCTCACCGTGGTCTCCCCCGGCCTCGGTGCCGGCGGGCTCGAAAGCCGAGCCGGCGACGAAGGCGACGGCAAAGGCCGCCGCGAGGACGGCGACAAAGGAAGCGATGCGGGCCGGGGGGCTCATGTCTTCGACCTTAGCAGATACCCCCCGGGGGTAATGGTATTCTTCCCGGACACCGATCGACGAAGGGACCAACCGATGGCTGAACGCCCCGCCCACCCCGGCTACATCGAGGACAAGGACAAGATCAGGAACCGCCTGCGGCGGATCTCCGGCCAGGTCGGCGGGCTCGAGCGGATGGTCGAGGAGGAGCGCTACTGCATCGACATCCTCACCCAGATCTCCGCCACCCAGGCCGCGCTCGACCGGGTCGCCCTCGCCCTGCTCAGCGAGCACGCGAGCCACTGCGTGGTCGGCGCCGCCAACCCGAGCGACCGCGAGGAGCTGACGACGGAGATGATGGACGCGGTCGGGCGCCTGCTGAAAAGCCGCTGAGCAGCGCTTTTCGGATCGCGGCCCGGACCGCCGGGCTTTTTGATTCCATGCCCCGCTCTCCCGCCCTACGAGTTCAGGAGTTGATCAGCGCATGAGCGACGCAGCCGTGCGAGCCAGTGGGCTCGTCAAAACCTACGACGGCAGCGACGACGAGGTCGAAGCCGTTCGCGGTGTCGACCTCGAGGTGAAGCCGGGCGAGGTCTTCGGCTTCCTCGGCCCCAACGGCGCCGGCAAGTCGACCACCGTGCGGATGCTGACCACGCTGTTGACGATCACCGCCGGTACGGCCGAGGTGGCCGGCATCGACGTCGCCGCCGACCCCGACGGGGTGCGCAGGCGGATCGGCGTCGCCCTGCAGGAGGCCGGCCTCGACCCGCGCCAGACCGGGCGCGAGCTGCTGATCCTGCACGGGGAGCTGTTTGGCTTCGACGCGGCGAAGGCGAAGGCGCGGGCGGAGGAGCTGCTGGCGCTGGTCGAACTGGAGGACGCCGCGGACCGGGTCACCAAAGGCTATTCCGGCGGCATGCAGCGCCGGCTCGACCTCGCCGCCTCGCTCGTGCACGAGCCCGAGGTGCTCTTCCTCGACGAGCCGACCACCGGGCTCGACCCGGCCAGCCGGCTGACGATCTGGGAGGAGCTGCGCCGAATCAACGCCCAGGGCACGACGATCTTCCTCACCACCCAGTACCTCGAGGAGGCCGATCAGCTCTGCGATCGGCTGGCGATCATCGACGGCGGCAAGATCGTCCGCGAGGGCACCCCGGAGGCGCTCAAGGCCGAGCTGAGCGAGCGCCGCGGCGGCGAAGCGGTGACCCTCGACGACGTCTTCCTCGACGCCACCGGGCGCAGCCGCGACCGAGCCGCCGGCGAGGTCCAGGAGGTGTCCGCATGAGCGCCACGATCACGCTCGGGAAGCGCTCGCTGCGCGAGGCGCTGCGGCAGCCCGACGCCCTGTTCATGACGATGTTCATCCCGATCTTCTTCCTCGTGGTGAACACCGGCCAGGCCGCGGACATCTTCCCCTCGGACACGACCGGCTTCCTCGAGGGCCAGGGCTACGGCGCCTTCCAGCTGCCGATCACGCTGCTGCTCGCCGCCTCCTTCGGAATGGCCTCGCTGTTCCTGGTCGAGGAAATCGAGAACGGCTACTTCGACAAGCTGCGGGCGATGCCGATCCCGCGCTACTCGATGGTGCTGGGCCGGCTCGTCGCCGAGGCGGCGAAGGGGATCCTGATCTCCTCGATCATCGTCCTGCTCGCCATCGTCTTCGGGATCGAGATCGCCTCCGGGCCGATCGGGTTCGTCCTGATCATCGCCCTCAGCACCCTCTGGGGCGTCGTCTACGCCGGCTTCATGCAGCTGATCGCGCTCAAGGCGCGCAGCGCCGCCGCGGTCAACTCGGGCGGCCTGATCTTCTTCCCGCTGCTCTTCCTCACCCCCAACCTGGTGCCGCGGGACATGCTGACCGACCCGATGGAGGTGGCCGCCACGATCAACCCGGTCACCTACCTGATGGAGGCCCTGCGCTCGCTGATCCTCACCGACCTCGACTGGGGCAAGATCCTCCCCGGCTTCGCCGTCGTCGCCGGCCTCGGCGTGATCATGCTGCTGCTCAACGTCCGCATGATCAAGAACTACGACTAGCCGCTCGGGGGCGCCTCTTCGGCGGCCTGCTCGAGCAGCCTCACGACGATCTCCCGCTGCTCGGCGGGGAGACCCAGGAGATGCGAGCGATCCCGGTCGCGCTTCCACTCGCCGACCACCCGCATCAACTCGAGCGGAATCTCGAGCTCATCGCTATGACCGGCCGCAAACCAGTCCTCGACCCAGGCAGAGACTCTTTCGAGGGAGACGGCGGGATCGGCCATCCAGCGGATGGAGCTGACCAGGCCGCGCCCCAATTCCTCTCCGGCACCCACCTCGGTGAAGAGAGCGATGAGATCCCCGATCAGCGCCCTTCGCGACATCTCATCGCCGGACCACTCCCAGACGAGCCAACAGAGCGCTGCCGGATCGCCCGCCGGAACACCGGGGTTCCGCGCCCAGACCGCCAGGGCCTCCCGCAGCCTGTCGATGGCCGAGTCGGCTTCGCCGCGAGCAAGGCCGACCCCGACGAAGGAGAAGCGATAGGCCACCTCGTCCGGGTCGGCCTCGATCGCCTTCTGGATCGCGTCCTCGGCCTCTTCCGGCCGGTCCATCTTCCAGAGGATGCTCGCCTGGCGACTGAACGACTCCGCGCCCGCGGGCTCGGCCTCAGAGACCCGGCGGAACGCCGCCAACGCCTCCTCCAGCTGCCCCATCTGGTCCAGGATCTCTCCCTTCGTCATCAGGAAGACGTCCTCGTAGAGCTCATGCCCCTGAGCCCCGGACAGCGCCGAGAGCGCCTCGTCAAAGTGCCCGAGCTCGCTTAGAACCAGGCCCAGATTCAGGAAGAGGGAGGGGTGGGCAAAGCCGGCCTCCTGCAAGCCCTGGAAAACAGAGAGCGCCTGCTCGAAGCGGCCCTGGTTCATGAGCGCCACCCCCAGGTTGTTGCGCAGTTCGTGATTCTCCGGATCCATCTCCACCGCCCGGTTGAAGGCCTCGAAGGCCTCCTCGTCCCGACCCAGGTCGGTCAGCGCCGCGCCGCGGCGGCTGTGAACGACCGGGCTCTCCGGCTCCAGCTCGAGCGCCCGATCGAAGGCCTCGATCGCCTCCTCGGCGTGCCCCAATCGCACGAGCAGCGCCCCCCGGCTGACTTGATGGAAGGCCTCTTCGGGGTCGAGCTCCGCGGCACGAGAGAACGCCGCCAGGGCCTCGTCCGGCCTGTCGAGCCGATCGAGAAAGGCCGCACGAGCGCCGAGCAGGAACGCGTCGTCGGGATCGAGGGCCAGCCCCCGGTCGGTCACCTCCAGAGCCTCCGGGTAGCGGCCGAGCTCCTCCAGCAACGCCACCAGCACGCGTCGGAAGAAGGACCAATCGGGTTTGAGCTCGAGCGCCCGCTTAAGCTCCGGGAGCGCCTCCTCGCTCTGGCCGAGCTGTTCCAAGGCCACGCCGCGATTTGCGTGATGCGAAGCGTTGGCGGGTTCGAGCTCCACCGCCCTGCCGAAGTAGTCGAGCGCCTCCTGAGTTCGGCCCAGCTGACCGAGCGAACGGGCGTAACAGGCCAGGAGGAGACCGTCCTCGCCATCGAACTCGACCGCCCGCGGGAAGACCTCGGCCGCCTCCTCGAACCGGCTGAACGCGTGCAGGCCCATCGCGGCCAGGTATTGCGTGAAGGCATCGCCGGGCCGGTCCTCGCTCAGCCTCGACAGCTCCCGGCCGAGACGCTCGGGATCCTCTGGCTGCTCGCCGGACTCCCCCGCCGCCCGCAGCTGCTGGGCGAGCGCCCACTTCAGGGCGGCGTCGTCCTCGGGGCCTTCGAGGGCGTCGATCGCCTCGCGAGCCGCGGCGAACTCGCCGTTCAGCAGCAGGCTGATCAGCTTGGCCGCACGCAGGTCGGGGTGCTCGGGCGACAGCGATAGCCCCAGCTCCGCACGGGCAAGAATCTCGCTGGAGGAGCCGCGGAAAAGGGCATCGACGGGCAGCGGTCCCTCGATCATTCTGAACGCCTCGCTGGCGTAACTCGTGGCAAGCTGGGCTGAGGAGGGAAGCGTCGCCAGCTCGTCCAGGAGCCGGGGCCCGTACCAGGCGCGGAGGAATTCGACGATCATCCGCAGCGGCTTCCCCCGCGCCTGCTTGACATCGAGGCAGAGGCGCATCAGGGGCTCGCGCAGTTCCCAGAAGCTCATGCGCGCGTCGCCGCCGGCGATTCCCTCGGGAACCTCGGCCCGCCGCACGTAGCCGCGCTCGGTGAGATGCCGCAGCATCGACGCGACCTGGTTCTGGGGGATCCCGCTGCGCTCGGCCAAGTCCCGGTTGCTGAACGCTCCACCGGCTTCGCTCAGCAGCACCACCAGCTCCTGCTGCTGGTCGCCGAGTTCGCGCAGTCGGTCCTGGTAGTAGGGCGTGAGGTCGTCGAGCGCTTCGAGGAAAAGCGGCACCAGCTCGTCGATCGCCTTGATCGAGACGCAACCGGACAGCAACAGCCAGATTCGTGGATGGCCGCCGGCCAGAGCTTCGATCGCGGCGAGGCGGTGGGCGGCGACATCGGTGCTGAGGAACTGGACCAGATCGCGATCGCCGCGCAGCTCCGCGATGCGGCGCATCAGCTCGGTCGCGCTCTCGAGGCTGAGCTCGTCCAGGTGGGTTATCGCGAAGAACCCGTAAAAGGGGGACTCGTGCAGTTGTACGCCCTCGAACAGCTGCGGGGCCGTGGCCAGGACGACAACCTGCTGCCAGTTTTCGGCGAAGGCGCGGAAACGTTCCTGGCCGTTCTCCCCGATCCGCCGAAAGATCTCATCGAGGTTCTCCGCCAGCAGCACCAGCCGCGACTCCCCCAGCGCGTCGCGGAGCGTCTGCTCCGCATCCGCACCGCCCGGGTCCCGGCCTGCGTGGAGCTCCTCCGCCCGGTCGGCGAGGTCCTGGTCGGACCGCTCTTCCGCGACCCGGGCGACAATCGCCGCGAGGAACTTCTCGTAGGAGGTGATCGACCAGGGGTCCTCCTCGAGCCACGCGATCACGATCGGGGCGGCGCCCGCCTCCGCTCGCACCCGGCTCGCGACCAGGGAGAGGATGTGGGTCTTCCCGATACCGCGCGGACCGATCAGGAGCTGATGCCGGGCGCCGCCCTCCGAGCCCCTGGCGACCTCGACCAGTTTCCCCAGCAGCGCCTCGCGCTGAACCGTGATCGTCTCCAGGATCTGGGGATCCTGGGCGGAGGGGGTGAACTTCAGCAGAGGAATTACGTCGTTCATTGCGGTGGCCTCCGGGCCTGCCAGGCGCGGCGGACCAAGTCGAGCCTGAACCGGTAGCCAACCTCCACGTAGTGGTCCTTGCAGAGCAGCTCGAGAAGGTCATGCAACCGACCCGCGTCGGGAGGGCTCATGCGAGCTGCCAGACCCGCCTCGATCTCGTCCTGAGAGATCGAGGCGGGCGCGGCCGCGACGATGTCCAGCACTGCAAAAGCGAGGTCCCTCTCGCGCGGGTAGTAGACCGGCACGCGGTCGACGTAGTGCTTCAGCTGCCACGGGTCCTGGGGACTGATCAGGACCGCCTCGATCACGTCGCGGGCGACCTGCCCGCTGGCCGGCTCGGCGCTTTCGGCGCGACGATGCTGCAGCTCGGCCACCGTGTGGTGGACGTAGTAGGGGACGTAGTCGACCTCTGTCGCGATGGCCTCGGCGACCGTCGCCTCCTCATCGCAGTCGATCTGCTCGTTGCGCAGCAGTTCCACGGCCAGGTAGATCGCATCCGATGCGTTCAGCGGGGGCACGTCGATGAGGACCATGTCGTGGGTCGGCACCCACATGCCGCCCTCGAGCCGCAGCTTGTCGACGACGTGGTGGATCCCGAGCGAGCCGCTGAGGACCATGCGGATCGACGGATGGGTTTCGCGGGCGAAGCGCAGCACGTCCAGCATGTCGCGAGCGGTGCCGGCGTCGCGCTTGGCGACGATCGCGTCGATCATGTGCGGAAGCTCGTCCCAGAGGAAGATGACCCGTTCGTCGACCCCGCTCTCGATCGTCCCAAAGGTCTCGAGGACGACCTCCTTCCAGGCATCGTCGTTCGCTGGCTCGAACTCGACCTCGACCGATTTGGCCCCCACCCGCTTGACCCCCGCCTTGCGCAGGCGCTTCAAGAACGGCTTCGCGAGGACTCCGGGCAGGTTTGCTTCGACGTCCGCGACAAGGGCGCGGGCGAACTCCTCGGGCGTGTTGATGCCCTGAAGGCTGCGGCGGATCGGATGGGAGCCGGTTGGAGGCTCGTCGGTCATCTTGCGCATCACCGAGGTCTTGCCCATCCGCCGCTCGGAGGTCAGCAGCACGCTCTGGCTCTCCAGCGTGCTCCAGACCGCGGCGATCAGGGTGTCACGGCCCACGATCTGCCTCGGGTCCAGCATTCCCCCTGGATTGACGCGCAGATATGGATTTGGCTTACGCATCGCGGCAACAATACACCTAGAGACTTGTACAACTGGATCTATGTACTTCTGCAATAACCTGATCCTCCCCCTCTCCTCACCGACGGCCGCTTAGCATCGGCGCCGTGCCCAGACTTGCCGCCCTCGCCTTCGCCTGCTGCCTGCTCTGGGCCGTCACCGGGACGGCCGCGGCGAGCGAGCGGGAGACGATCGGGCACTCGGTCCAGGGGCGGCCGATCGTCGCCGCGGTCAAGGGCGAGGCGGAGGCGCCGCTGCGGGTGCTCGTCGTCGGCGCCATCCACGGCGACGAGGCGGCGGGGATGCGGGTCACGCGCCGGCTGATCGCGAGCGCGCCGCCGCGGGGCGTCGCGCTCTGGGTCGTCCCCTCGCTCAACCCGGACGGCGTCGCCGCCGGGACCCGCGGTAACGCCCACGGCGTCGACCTCAACCGCAACTTCCCCTTCGCCTGGCGCCCGCTCGGCGGCCTCGAATACTCCGGCCCCCGCCCGCTCTCCGAGCCCGAGTCGCGCGCCGCCGCCCGCCTCGTCCGCCAGCTTCAGCCGGACCTGACGCTCTGGTTCCACCAGCCGTTCGGCCTGGTCGACCGCTCCGGCGGCAACCCGGCGATCGAGCGCCGCTTCGCCGAGCTGATCGGCCTCCCCTACCGCGGCATCGCCCGCCCGCCCGGCAGCGTCTCGAGCTGGCAGAACCACATGCTGCCCCAGGGCAGCGCCACCGTGGTCGAGCTGCCCACCGTGGCCGGCGACCGCCTGGTCGCCCGCTCCGCCCGGGCGGTGAGGACCCTCGCCGCCGAGCTCGCCAGCCCGGCGCTGGGCGATGCCGAACCTGAGAGGATCGGCCGATGAGCGCGGTGCTGGTCACGGGGGCGACGGGGACGGTCGGCAATGCCGTCGCGGCGCAGCTCGCCGCGAGCGGGAACGAGGTGCGGGCGCTGGTCCGTGACGTCGAGCGTGCCCGGCCGCTGCTGCCGGCGGGAGTCGAGCCGGTCCACGGTGACGTCACCGACGCCGGCAGCGTCGCGGCCGCGGTCGCCGGTTGCGAGCGCGTCTTCCACGCAGCCGGGCTGCCGGAGCAGTGGCGCCTGGACCCGGAGGACTTCCGGCGGGTCAACGTCGGCGGCAGCGCCAACGTGGTCGAGGCCTGCCTCACGCACGGCGTCTCCCGCCTCGTCTACACGAGCACGATCGACGTCTTCGCCTGGACCGCGGGTCAGCCCTTCGACGAGTCCCGAATCGACCCCGAGCCGCGCGACACCGTCTACGAGCGCTCCAAGCAGGAGGCCGACCGGCTCGTCACCGCCGCCCTCGGGCGCGGCCTCGACGTCGTCTTCCTCCACCCCTCCGCCGTCTATGGGCCGGCGCCGGTGGTCACGGTCGCGCTCAACGACCTGCTGATCCGGCTCGCCAAGCGCCAGATCCCGATGCTGCTGCCGGGCGGGATGCCGATCGTCCACAGCGAGGACGTCGCCGCCGGCCACCTCGCGGCGGCCGAGCGCGGGCAGAGCGGCGGCCGCTTCATCCTCTCCGGCGAGTACCTGACCCTGCGCGAGATCGCCCTCGCCGTGCGGGAGCACGTACCGAAGGCGAAAGTGCCGCCGGTGATGCCGATGGCCTTCGCCCGCGCGATCGCGGTCGGCGGCGAGGGCCTCGCCAAGCTGACCAAGCGCCCGCCGCTGATCGCCAAGGGCGAGCAGATCTTCCTCGCCTCACACCCGGTCCCGGTCGCCGACCGCGCCCGCGCCGAGCTCGACTGGACCAGCCGCCCGGTCAGCGAAGGCTTCGGCCAGACCCTGGCCGAGTTCCGCCGGCGCGGCCTGCTCGACCGCTGAGCGCGCCTATGGTTTTTTCGCCGGCGGCTGCAGGCGGGTTTTTTCGACCCGGGCCAGCTTGCGTTTGAGGCGCTGGAACTGGGCCTCCTCGCGCTCCGTGCGTTCGTAGCCTTCGTAGGCGAGGTTCTTCTGCTCCAGCGGGTCCGTTTTGAGGTCGTACATCTCCCACTGCGAGGGTTTCGGGTTGCGTTTGCGCGGGTCGTAGTACTTGGCCAGCTTCCAGCGGCCTTCGCGGATCGCGACGATGTGGTTCGGCGGCTCCGGGTAGGGCGGCTTCGCCTGGCCCGACTGGAAGTCGTCGTAGGTGAAGACGACGTAGTCCTGGACCGGTTGCGCCGTCTTCGGCTTCAGCACCAGCTTCGAGTAGTCCACCCCCTGCCAGTTGGCGCGGGCTGATTTCGGCGCCTTCGCGAGACTGGCCAGGGTCGGCAGGAAGTCGACGTGGGAGACCAGCGCCTCGCTGCTCTGCGGGGCCGGGAACAGCTTCGGGTTGGAGTAGACGAGCGGGACCCGCGTCGCCTCCTCGTAGAAGTTGAAGTTCTTCTGCCGCATGCCGCCGTGGGTCAGGCCCATCTCGCCGTGGTCGGCGGTGCGGATGATCAGGGTGTCGTCGTAGAGGCCGACCTCTTCGAGTTTGTTGAGGACGTTGACGATGTAGTTGTCGGAAGAGCGCATCAGGTTGCCGTAGAAGTTGAGGTAGGCGCGCTTTTCCGCCGGCGTTTTCGGTTTGCCGGTGAAGTTGAAGATTTTCAGGAACTGTTCCTGCACCGTGGGCTTGGTCGAGAGGTCTTCGCCGTTGGTCGCCGGGACCTGGATGTCGCCCTGTAGCCAGGAGTCGTCGTAGCCGGCTTCTTCGAAGGTCTTGCTCGGGTAGAAGAGGACGTCGTGCGGGTTGACCAGCGAGATCACCAGGAAGAAGGGCTGCTGTTTGGCCGCGGCTGAGCTGAGGTACTGCAGCACGCCCTCGTCGCCGGCCTCGGTTGAGCCGGTCGATTCGATGAAGCGGCCGTCGTTGTCGATGTTGCCGCCGCCGGCCTCGGGGACGGTCTGGTTGGCGCCGGCGTCCGGCGGGTTCCAGCGGGTGAAGCCGTAGCGCTCGAGGTCGGAGGGCTGCGCGTTTTCTTTTTCGGCCGGCTTCGAGCAGTGCCACTTGCCCTTGTAGACGACGTTGTAGCCGGCGGCCCGCATCACCGTCGCCAGGTTCGCCATCTCCGGCGGCCGCGGCAGTTCTTTCTGGAACGGGTATTCCGGGAAGGGCATGTCTTCCTCGAGCGTGTACTTGACCCCGTGCTGGGCCGGGAAGAAGCCGCTCATCAGGGTCGAGCGGGCCGGCGAACACATGCAGGCGTTGGTGAAGGCGCGCTCGAAGCTGAGCCCGTGCTGGCGCAGCCGCCGCATCCCCGGCAGGTTCTGGCGCAGCCAGTTCGGCGGGAAGTGCTGGATCCCCCGTTCCTGGTCGGTGAGGATGAGGACGATGTTCATCCCGGCGACGTCGCGACCGCCTTTGCCGGCGGCCAGCGCCCGCTCCATCCCGGCGCCCTGGGTCGCCAGCATCGCCGCCGCGGCCGCGCTGGCGCCGGTGCCGAGCAGTTGCTTGCGGGTCAGGCCCTCTCCGCGCTCGCCCGGCGACTGCTCGTCGTGCCGCTCGTCCGTGTCGCTCATCGGTTCCTCCTGAAGACGTCGACCGCGTCGCTTTCGAACGAGGTCGAGTAGAGATAACGGCCATCGGGGCTGAGCGCGATCGAGCTGACGCCCTTCAGCGCCCTGCCCACCGTGCAGCCGGGCAGCGCGCCCGCCACACATCCAGCCGCGCCGGGCTTCTGCGCCACGGTCCCGCCCTTGCCGCGGTCGAGGACGGCGATCGCGCCGGACTCGAAGGCGGCGACGTAGAGGCTGGCGCCGTCGGGAGCGAGCGCGAGACCCTCCGGCGCGATCAGGGCGCGGCCGAAGGAGCAGCCGGCCGAACGCAGGAAGATCAGGCAGCCGGCGGTCCCTTCCTTCTGGGTCAGCAGCCCGGTCGAGGTGGCGCGGCCGAAGGAGGTGACGCTGTTGGAGAAGAGCGAGGTCGCGTAGACGTTGGCGCCGTTGGGGCTGACCACGACCGCGTTGGCGCCGGCGAGCTGGCGGCCGACGGTGCAGCCGGTCAGGGCGCTCTCGACGATGCAGCCAGTGCCGTCGGTGGCCTGGGCGAGGGCGCCGGTGCTGGGGTTGCGGGCGAGGGTCACGACCGCGTTTGAGAGCGCCGTGGCGGCGTAGACGCTGGTGCCGTCGCCACTGATCGCGAGGCCCTCGACCGATTTCAGCGCCAGGCCGGTGACGCAGCCGGGGGTCGACTCGGCGATGCAGGCGGCGCTGCCGGCGAGCTGGTCGAGCGCCCCGCTGGTCGGGTTGCGGCTGAAGGCGGCGACAGCGTTGCCGAAGAAGGAGCCGACGTAGACGTTGTTGCCGTC
>DASUNU010000106.1:0-2041 GCA_036276995.1 Solirubrobacterales bacterium | reverse complement strand
AAGATGAAGACGAGGGTGGCCGAGAAGAAGACCCCGAACACGGGGTACCAGTTGAAGAAGAATTCCTGGATCTCGGCTGCCATGGCCTAACAACGGCCGGCAGCCCGCCTAGCTTGCGCTAGCGCTCGACCTGGGAGCCGCCGACGATGGCGTCCTCGCCGGAGTCGTCGAAGACGATCCAGGCCTTGTTGCCGCCGTCGTAGTCGGGCGCCCACAGCTTCAGGGTCGCGCCGCGGCCCCAAACCGTGACCTGCTCCTCGCCGGTCGCGTCGAGCCCGCGCCAGATCCGCACGAAGGGGTTCTGCTCCCACTCCTCGCCGATCGTCGTCGGCTCGCGGTGGCCGGGGTGGACGCGGGTCTCCGGCGGCAGCTCCATCAGCCGCATCACCGAGGCCTGGAGGTCGGGGAAGCCGCTCGCGCCCGGCGCCATCGTGCCCCCGACCGTGCCCTTGAAGAGGACGTCGGCGGTGAACAGGTCGGTGCCGCCGACGAGGAAGGCGAGGTGGCCGGCCGCGTGGCCGGGCGTGTAGAGCGCCTCGACCTCGAAGCTGCCGGCCTGCAGCTTCTCGCCGTCGCCGAGTGTCACCGCGACCTCTTCGTCGAGCTCGGCGGCGGTCGCCTCGTGCGCGACCAGCGGCGGGTTGCCGAGCTGGCGGCGGGCCTCGGCGAGGCCGGCGACGTGGTCGCCGTGCGGGTGGGTGACGAGGATGTGGGTGATCCCGATCCCCTCGCGCTCGATCTGCTCCAGCAGCGGCCCGAGTTCGTCGTTGCCGTCGATCAAAAGCCCGGTCCCGGCCTCCTCGTCGGTGACCAGGTAGCTGTTGGACAGCCACATCGGATTCTCGGTCCGGTCGATCCTCACGCCGGTGAGGATATCCGGGCGCTGCCTTCGAGCAGCGTGCGGGCGACCAGCTCGGGGTCGTCCCAGGTCGGCGTGTGGCCGACCCCGGGCAGGACCAGGAAGCGGGAGCCGGCGGGCCGGCGCTCCGGCTTCGGCGGTCCGACCAGGCGGTCGTGCTCGCCCCAGGCGATCGTTACCGGGACCTCGGCGGGGTAGCCGGCCGGGTCGAAGATATGGGTGCGCATCTCGCGGTTGGCGCCGTCGTAGCCGTCGGCGTCGACCCAGCCGAGCACGAGAGCGCGGCCGGCGTCGGCCGGGATCCGCTCTGGATGCGCGGCGAAGGTCGCGAGCATCCGCCGCCGCAGCGCCGGCACCCGCAGCGCCGCCGCGACCAGCAGCAGCGGCTCGCGGCCGCCGGCGCTCACCGCCATCCCGGCTTCGCGAACAGGGCCTGCACGTCGCCGATCCGGCGCTCGCGGAAGCCCGCCTCCGAGGAGGAGAGGTAGAAGTCCCAGAGGCGGCGGAAGCGCTCGTCGTAGCCGCGCGGCCGCAGCCGTTCCCAGGCCTCGAAGAAGCGCCGCCGCCAGGCCGCCAGGGTGGGCGGGTAGTGGGCAGTGATGTCGTCGATCCAGACCTGGCGCATGCTGGTGACGCGGCTGACGCAGTCGGCGATCTTCGCCTGTGAGGGCAGGCAGCCGCCGGGGAAGACGTGGGTGTTGGCGAAGCTGCGGGCGCCCTTCTCGGCCTCGTAGATCTCGTCGTCGATCGTGATCGCCTGCAGCAGCATCGCCCCGTCGGGGGTCAGCAGCTCGTCGCAGCGGCGGAAGAACTCGTCGAAGTACTGCCAGCCGACCGCCTCGATCATCTCCACCGAGACGAGCCGGTCGTAGCGCCCGCGCAGGTCGCGGTAGTCCTCCAGCAGCACCGTCACCCGGTCGCCGAGCCCGGCCTCGCGCACCCGCCGGCAGGCCAGCTCGTGCTGCTGGCGGGAGATCGTCGTCGTCGTCACCCGGCAGCCGTGCTCGCGGGCGGCGTGGACGGCGAGCCCGCCCCAGCCGCTGCCGATCTCCAGCAGGTGGCTGTCCGGCGTCAGCCGCAGCTGCTGGCAGATGCGCTCGAGCTTGGCGACCTGGGCTTGCTCGAGGCTCGCGTCCGGGCTGGGGAAGTAGGCGCAGCTGTACATCATCCGTTCGTCCAGGA
>DASUNU010000105.1:0-3118 GCA_036276995.1 Solirubrobacterales bacterium | reverse complement strand
CTCGATCCGGCCGAGCTCCCGCAGCGCCTTGGCGAGGCCGTTCTGGCGCGGGTAGGCGGCGAGCTTCTTCAGCATGACCGAGGGGGCGACCGCGCCGAGCTTGATGGACGCGGCCAGGCGGAGAAGCTCGTCCCAGCTCTCTTCGATGAGGTAGGTCCGGACGGGGCCGGCGATGAGTGGCTCAAGATGCCCGTAGTCCGCATCCCGATCCAAGACGTACAGGCGCCGGTCGGCGAGATCACGCAGGCGCGGGGCGAAGCGGAAGCCGAGGAGATGACACAGACCGAAGACGTGGTCGGAGGCACCGGCGGTGTCGGCATAATGCTCACGGATCGCGAGCTGGCTTTCGTGGCGGAGCAGCCCGTCGAGGACGTGCACCGCCTCGCCGGCGGTGGCGGCGATGACCTTGGTATGGAACGGTGCGTAGCGGTCCGAGACGTGGGTGTAGAATAGAACGCCCGGGTCCGAGCCGTAGCGCGCGTTGATCGCGGATCTGGCCTCGCCGTGGCCGCCGGCGCGAAAGAACTGACCATCGGAGGACGAGGTGTCGCCTGGCCCCCAAAGGCGCGCGACGGGACGGGCATGGTGGGCGTCGATGACCGCCGCCAAGGCGGCGGTGTAGGTCTCCTCGCGGACGTGCCATTCGGCGGTCCACACGAGTCGAGCGTGGGTCAGGCCTTTGGACGACTCCGCCATGCGCGCGAGACCGAGATTGGTGCCGTCGGCGAGGATGGCGCCCAACAACGCGGGCTTGTCGGCCGCCGGCAGCCCGGTCTGCAGGTGCGTGAAGCGGTCGGCGAAGCGCGTCCAGGTGTCGACCTCGCCGAGCAGCTCGGTGATCCTCACACGCGGCAGCATGGCGTAGAGGCGGCGCTTCAATGTCTCGGCCGCTTCGGGCGTGGCACGGCGGATCGGTGTGACGACGAGCCTACCGTCGGAGAGCCTCGCTTCGGGTAGCTCGTCCGATGCCGCCAAAGCGGCGACCCTCTCAAGGCGTGCATGGAGGACGCCGGCGCGGCTGGCGAGGTGGTCCAGCCAGCGTGGCGCGACGGCGAGGCCGAGACCTCCCTCCGCCCGTAGCGCCTCGAAGGCGGGTTTGGGGAGCAGGAAGTCGCCGAACTCGCGGTAGGTCCGGCCACCCTCCACCCAGATATCTCCGGCCCTCAGTCGATCGCGGAGATGGGCGAGGACGGCGAGCTCGTAGGCCCGGCGGTCGAGCGTGCCGGCGGACGTCAAGACCCGGCGCCAGCGACGCTGCAGAAAGGATGACGGCGGGCGGGATGGCAGGGAACGGCGGCTCGAGCCGTGAGACGCGCGGAGGAGGTCGACCGCCCTCAGGAGCTGGTCGTTCGGGCGGTGGGAGCGGAACGCGAGTGCTTTGAGGAACGCCGGTGCGAACGGGCGGGCCGAGCGGTAGCGCGCGACGGCATCGGCCAGCTCTTCATCATCGTGATCGCCCGCGGTTGCGGCCTCCGCCTGCTCGACGCTCGCTACGAACCTGTCCCAGCCGAGGGTGCCGTCGATGGCGGCGAAGGGGTCGGCGGCAGTCGTGCGCGCCTGGATCAGCGCGCGGCCGCTTCGGGCATGGGCACGGGCGGCCGCCCTGAGCACCCTGGCGGAAGCGAGGGTCTTGGCCGAACGTTGCCGCTGGGCCTTGCGAAACAGGCTGCCGATCAGCCGGTCGAACATCTCGACCGCGGCGTCGGTGAGCTCGGCCTCCATCTCGATAGCGAAGGCGGCGAGAATCGCGAGCCGCCGAGCGGGCTCGAGGCGGGTGAGGTGCTGGGCGCTCATCGCCCGTGCCGCGCCGGCGATGAGCGCGTAGCGGGCCTGGTGGATACGCCGGGCGTGCGCGGCCTCGATCGCCAAGGCGCGCACCGTCGCGAGACGTTCGATGATCCGGGCGAGGTTTGCCGCCGTGGGTGCCTCCGGCCACTCCCGCAGCCAAGCGAAGCGCGTGCGGGCTCGCCCCTCCTCGATCGCGAGGAGCCCGTGCAGCCCCTCACGTTGCTCAGCCGTGAGACCGGCCACGAGATCGGCGTGCGCCGCGGCGCGGGCGCGGGCCCGCACGGAGAGCCCGATCCGCTCGAGGACGCTCGGGTTCGGCAGGATGACCCGCCGCCGGCGTACCTCGTCGACGAGCGCGGCGACGATGGTATCGCCTCGGTCCGTCTGCCGGGCCACCTCGAGCGCCCAGCTCGACAGCGAGCGGTAGTCGGCAAGACCGAAGGTCCTGAGGCCCAACGCCGCCTGGAGTTCGAGGAAATGCTCGCGCCTGGTCGTGTCGCGTCGCGCGTAGTTGCGGAAGGCCGCCGGTGCGATGCCGAGCTGCTGCGCGACGAAGGCGAGCATCGCCTCAGGCGGCACCTCTTCCGGCTCGAGGGCTCGTCCGGGGTGACGCAGATAGGCGAGCTGGACGGCGAAGCCGAGGCGATTGGCCGGTCGCCGGCGGCGACGGGCCAGCGCCAGATCTTCCGGCGAGAGGGTGTGAAAGCGCATGATCGAGGCTGAATCGCGCGGCGGATCGAACAGGCTCGAGCGAGCCTGCGGCGAGAGCAATTGGCGGCGGGGCATGGGCGTCGGGCAAGCTTGGGGAAGCAGGAAAACGAGCGTTTTTCTGGCGCACCGAGCAGCCGTCGCGCCGGCGCCCCAGCCAAGTCCGTCTTGAGCAGAAAACCCGTTACGGTAATCTCGGCAAGGGAAACGGTGAGCGAACTTGATTTTCTGACGGAGGCCCGCCGCCGCAATGCTGATCGGCTACGCCCGCGTTTCGAAGGCCGATGGCAGCCAGCTGCTCGACCTGCAGGTCGACGCACTGCGCGAGGCAGGGATCGCCAGCGACCGCATCTACGAGGATCGGATGAGCGGCCGGCACGACCACCGGCCAGGGCTCGATGCCTGCCTCAAGGCCCTGCGCGAAGGTGACACGCTCTGCGTCTGGAAGCTGGACCGGCTGGGCCGCAATCTCCGTAACCTCGTCAGCCTGGTCGACACGCTGCAGGGGCGTGGCGTGGGCTTGCGCGTGCTCACCGGCCAAGGCTCGGCCATCGACACGACCCGGGCCGACGGTCGCCTGATCTTTGCGGTCTTCGCGGCACTCGCCGAATTCGAGCGCGGG
>DASUNU010000104.1:0-26649 GCA_036276995.1 Solirubrobacterales bacterium | reverse complement strand
GCTTGATCCAGGTCCGCCACGGACTGGCGGAACTGGTCATGTGCACCGAGCTCGGATCCACGGGGGAAACGGTGAGGTGGTCGCTGTCAAGGTCTATGACGGCGAAGCGCTCGACGACGAGACCCAAAAGGAGGTCTATCTGCGCGAGCGTTCTGCACTGCAGACGCTCGCCCATCCGCGTGTGGTGCGCCTTCTTGATGCCGGTTGTGATCCCGATACTGGCCAGTACTACGCGGTAATGGAGTGGCTTGAGGATGACCTTCTAACGCATCTCAAGCGCTGTGAGCCTGAGTTGGCGAGTTGGGAGACGTTCGCACCGACCATTCTCCGGCCCCTGCTAGAGGGGTTGAGCGCCGCCCACGCGAGAAGACTGGTGCACCGGGACATCAAGCCAGCCAACATCATGGTCGACGCCGCTGGTGAGGTGAAGTTGACCGACTTTGGGATCTCCAAGTTGATCGACTCGGTCCGGCTAGGGATGACTGTGAGCGACTTTCGCTCGCGACCCTATGCAGCGCCCGAGCGCGACACCGATGGCTCCGGCTTACGAGGCGATCTCTATTCGCTGGGCGTAACCGTTATTGATTTGCTTGGCGGTCTCAAGAGTCGCCCAGCTTCTGATGCCGACCCTCGTTTACTGCTCGAAGAGCTCTCTCTGCCCGACGATGCCCGCGGCTACCTGGGTGACCTAATCCAAGTCGATCCGCTCAAGCGCCCTTATTCGGCCAAGGTTGCCCTTACCGACCTGAACCGAATTCTTACCTGGCAGTCGGTGCCAGCGTCGAGCGCGTCGAAGCCGACCCTTTGTTTGGTGCTGACCCGGACCGTGGTCGAACGAATGAAGGCTTTGCTAGATGTCAACAGTGAGGCGAAAGCCCGGAAGCTGGTCCAAGCTGACCTGCAAAGCGAGGACGACCCGCCCTCGCTTGGACTGGATGATCGCGAAGGGGTGAATCTGGATCGCGAGGAGAACTCGATTGGGCTTAATCTGGTTGGAGCCGAGTTCCTCTACAGCGCTCGCTTTGACCGCGACGGCACCGGAGCCGTGATTGTTACCGGGGTCAGCGTCGTGCCCCCCAGTCTGTTAGAGCGCCGTCGCGAACAGGCTCTTGAGCTAGAACACGACCTGCAGTTCGGCGGTCGAGCCTTGAATCAGCGTTCCGTCGCCGATCGGCTGATCCAGGCGCTCTCCGAGCGCGCCGCCGAGGTTGCCGCCGAGAGCCTCGGGCGAGAGGAATACGAGCTTCTAGAACGCTGGAGAAGCGTCCTGGTGGCTAAGAGCGAGCTCGAGTCAAGGCGTGAGGATCCGCTGCAGTATTCGGGTTGGCGACGTGAGGATCGTGTCGTCACCTTTGAGATCCAACAGGAGGTCGGTGAGCGCTACCTCGATCAGGTTCGCAGGGTGCCGATTCCCGGTGGTGGGGCGGTTGTCGGTGAAGTGATCGAGGCCGGCGAGGGGGAGATCGGCCTTGCGGTGCAGAGGGGCGATATCGAGGCCCTCCCCAGCCGGGCCAAGCTCCTGATCGATCGAGGTCCATCGCGGCGGGCCATTCAGCGCCAAAAGCAAGCCCTCAACGCCCTTCATGACGGCAGTGCAGCCCGCCAAGACCTCGCTCGTCTGCTGACCAGCCCGGTCGACGTGGAGCCGCTTGTAACCGCTCACGCCGGACCCTTTAAGCAGGTTCTCGATCAGCCCAAGCAGGACGCGGTTGAGGTAGCACTCGCCTCCCCGGATTTCACCCTCGTTCAGGGCCCGCCCGGCACTGGCAAGACGACCTTCATTGTCGAGTTGATCGTTCAACTCCTCGCCGGCCGCCCGGAAGCGCGGGTGCTGTTGTCATCCCAAACTCACGTCGCCGTTGACAATGCCGTAACCAAGTTGGCCCAGCTCGCCGATCTGCGCATCGTTAGGGTCGGGCGCGCCGAGCGCATTGACCCCAGCGCGGCGTCACTAACGCCTGAGCGCCAGCTGGTCGTTTGGAAGAGGAAGGCGAGCGCCCGAGCGAAAGCCTGGCTGAGAGACTGGGGCCTTGGCCGCGGGATCTCGCCCGAGGCTCTTGGTGCTTATTCAGCGGCTGCGGAGGTGCGGGTCGGCGAGCAGGAGCGCAAGCGCCTCAGAACCCGCATCGTCAATCTTGAGCAGGAGGCCGCTCGGCTACTGGTCTTGGCTGAGGATCCCCAGCGCGGGGCGCCCGCCCCCACCTCCAGCGGAGAAATGTTGAGCGACGTCGAGGACGAGTTGGTGGCGGTCCAGGATGAGCTTGAAATTCGTCATGCCGAGTGCGACCAAGTCGAGGCGGACCTGGAGGAGGACCGGGCTCGGGCTGGCGAGTATCTAGGTCTCAACTCGAACGTCGACCTCAACGAGCTCGATCGGCTGCTTGAGGAGCACTTCTCGGTGGACTCTGACGATCTCGATTGCTACCGCCGCCTGGCGGAGCTCCAGGACGAGTGGCTCACTCGCTTTGGCCAAAGCGACGACTTCACCGAAGCCTTGATTGCCCGGGCGCAGGTGGTCGCCGGGACTTGTGTCGGCCTCGCTGGGACGCTAGGAGAGGCCGGCCACTTCGATCTGGCGATCGTCGATGAGGTCTCAAAGGCGACTCCGACCGAGGCTCTGGTTCCGATGATCCGCAGCAAGCGCTGGGTCCTGGTCGGCGATGAGCGCCAGCTCCCTCCTTTCGTTGACAGTGGTCTCGTGGATCAGGAGCTGCTCGAAGAAAACGGCCTGCGACGAACGGATCTAGAGGAGACCATGTTCACGCAGCTGGCTCCGACTTTGCCGACTGATCGCCATCGTGTTCTTTCGACCCAGCACCGGATGCTGAAGCCGATCGGCAACCTGATCAGCAAGTGCTTCTATGGCGGTAACTTGAACAGTTCGCGCGGGTCGCTCTCCGAGTTGCGCTGCCTGGCCGCAACCTTTCCTGCCCCGGTCACCTGGTATTCCACGGCGAGGCTCACGGGAAGGGCCGAGCAACGGCTCGGGACCACCTTTTGGAACGAAGCTGAGTTGAAAGAGATCCGCCGCCTGTTGACCCGCCTGCAGGGGAACGCATTGACCAGAAACGAGAGGCTTGAGGTCGCGGTGATCACCGGTTATGGCGAGCAGGCGCGCCGCTTGCAGCGTGATCTTCGCCCCAACGATCCGCGCTGGGGCAATCTCGATCTACATGTCCACCCAGTGGACTCTTTTCAGGGGCAGGAGCGCGACCTAGTCATCTACTCGGTGACCAGGTGCAACGAGCGCAACGATCTCGGCTTTCTGCGCTCAGAGCGGCGCATCAATGTCGCTCTGAGTCGCGCTCGCGATGGGTTGGTAATCGTCGGCGACCACCAGTTTTGCGCCGAAGCCGATGAGGGCGTGAACCCCTTTGCCGATGTCCTGGACAAGATCGGCGTCCTCGATGGGTGCGAGCTTGAGGTCCTGGGAGCATGAACGTCGAGGAGACTGTTCAGGAAATGGCACGCTCGGCCCCGTCGGGTTCCGAGCTCATCTCCTATCGCGAAGTCGCGCTCCCGCTATTTCGCGTAGATGTAGACCTTCTCGTCCTCGATCAGAAGCCACTGCCTCCGATCCAAGAGCACGTTCTGCGGGCTGTCGAGGCGGGCCTCGACAACACTGAAGAGGTTGCGAACTTTCTTGGCATCGACTCCTCGGCGGTTCGCTCGACGGTGGCCGAAATGCTCTCCAGCGACGACCTCATCCTTACCGGCGGCAACGGGGGCGATCACGCCCATCGACTGAAGCTGACGACCAAGGGCCGCCACACGGCGCGTGAGGCATCTCAGGTGCAGGCGGTCGAGACCACGCTCCAGGTTTGGGTCGATGGGCTCACTCGGCAGGTTCTCTCGATCTCAAAGGACCGCCAGTGGTTCCCGGCCGGTCAGGTCTCACAGCGGGGCCTAGTCGAGATCCCAGCTTCACCGCGAAAGGCACCGGCCGAGGCCGAAGTTGCGCTTGAGATGATCAAGGAGAAGATTCGAAAAGAGAGCGCGGCCCGCAGATCAAACCTTGAGGTGATCGCGCTCACCGGTCTGGGAAAGGTCCGTCGCTTTGCCTGTGAGGGTCTGGCCCTTGCCTACGAGGTGCCCGGCGAGGAGCTCTCGATCTCGCTGGTGATTGGTGGCAAGCTCAGTGAGGCTCACTCCGATGTCTTTGCTCGAGCCAGAAAGCGCTCGGCGCGCGACATCAAAGCCGAGGACTGGAAGGACGCCAAGGAGATCTCGGCGAAGGTCCCGGATGAGCTGCTTGCCAAGGTTGCGCGCAGCGAGATCACCGAACGGATCGAGGCCGAGCGGGCGGATCTCCGTGAGGAAGAAGGGCGCCTGCAAGAGGCGGCAGAGGGGACCGGAGGCGAGCAGCTTGAAGAGCTGCGGGCCGAGCTTGCCCGAGCGGCTGCCAGGGCGGCAGAGCTCGAGGCGCAGCTGGAGGGCATATCAGTCCGCCAGGTATCGGCATGGGAGCATCGCGGCTATCTCGAGCGCGCACTGGACGAGGCCAGTGAGAGGGTACTGATCGTTTCACCCTGGATCCGCTATGAGGTGGTTGATGACCAATTTCTCAAACGGCTTCGGGAAACCCTCGATCGGGGGGTCGAAATCTGGATTGGACACGGGATCAGCAAAGAGACCAAGCACCGCAGTAAGACCAAGGGTGAGGCTGATCGCGAAGCCGAAAGGAAACTGAATCTGCTTGCGGATGATTTCTCCGGGCGTTGTCGTGTCAGTCGTTTCGGTGATACCCACGCCAAGGTCTTGGTATGTGATTCGCGGTTTTCGATCCTCACCTCGTTCAACTGGCTCTCATTCCGCGGTGATGAACAGTTGGAGTTTCGTGATGAGCGCGGCTACTACGTCGCGATTCCCTCCCACGTGGACGCTCTCTTCGAGAGTTACCAGCCGCGTTTTTCCTAGGTCGCTGGGCCGGCGCTGGGAGCGCAAGTCGGCGCAATGTAGCTGCTACCCTCATGGCATGACGCTACATGAGCCCGAGAGTGAAGTCGGAGTCCGTGAGCTCCACAATCGCCTCAGCGAGTACTTGGAGCGAGTAGAGGCCGGGGGAGAGATCGTCGTCACCCGCCGCGGACGTCCTGTTGCTCGCCTAAGCGGGCTCGGCGAGCGGCCACTCGACGCTCTTGCGCGCCGTGGTCTGGTGCGGATGCCGCAGGGTGAGCGCTCGCCTCGGTCGGCGCGGGTCGAGGGTGCCGGTCCGGTCTCCGATCTCGTCTCCGAGCAGCGGTCCTGATCTTCTACTTCGACACTTCGGCGCTGGTCAAGCTGGTCGTCGTTGAGGAGGGCTCTGAGTTGGCTGCTGAGCTTTGGGGCAGTGCCCACCCCGCAGCGTCGAGCATCCTTGCCTACCCCGAGGGTCGGGCGGCGCTCGCGGCTGCCCGCCGCCTCGATCGGCTCGGGAAGGGGGAGCACCGAGAAGCGCTTGCGGCCTTCGAGGAACTCTGCGCAGACCTTGTCACGGTCGGTGTAGACCAAGAACTCGCCGCTCGCGCCGGCGCCCATGCCGAAGAGTTGGGCTTGCGTGGCTATGACGCGGTCCACCTCGCCACGGCGCTTGAACTCGGCGACGAGGAAATCGTGCTCGTCACCTGGGATCGGGATCTAGCCCAAGCGGCTGCGCGTGTCGGGCTGGGGGTCGCTGGCTTTCAAGCTGATTAGCCGAAGGCCGCATCGACCAACGCGCTCTCGTCATCCCCCGGTTCGTAGTCGGCGTAGATCAGGGTCGTGCGGTAGTCGCGATGGCCCATCCACTCCTGGATTTGGCGCATTGCCACATCTGGAGAGGCGGCCATTCTGGTGCCGAAGGTATGGCGGAGGTCGTGGAAGCGAACCTGGCGCACCCCCGCCGCTTTCAGGGCTTTCTTGAAACGGCGCAGCAGGGAGGCGTGGTCGAGGGGCTCGCCGCTGAGCGGGCTGGCGAAGACCAGGTCGTCGTCCTCGCGAAAGCGCGAGCGCCGGCGCAGCTGCTCCAGCTCAGCGGCGACCCGGGTCGCGAGCGGCACCGAGCGTTCGCCGCTGCGCGACTTCGGCGTGTCCATGTGTCCGCGCACGTAGTTGCGGCGCACGCGAATCCGCTTCGCCGCCCAGTCGACGTCCAGCCAGCGCAGCGCCAAGAGCTCTCCCTGGCGCATCCCGCTCATCGCCGCGGTGAGGAAGATCGCCCTGTCGAGCGCGCCGAAGGGTTGCTGGTCGACGTCGACCAGCGCGATCACCGCCTCGAGCTCGTCCTTGTCGAGGAAGCGGATCTCAGAACTGGGGCGAATCCGTGGCCGCCGCACGCCCCAGCAGGGGTTGTCCACGCACCAGCGCTGTCGTCGCGCGTAGTTGAAGACCTGGGAGAGCAGCTTCAGCACGTTCGAGCGAGTCTGCGCCCCTAGTTCTTCCCGCAGCATCTGGGCTGCAAGTGCCTCTATCTGGCTTCGCCTGACGCGGCCGATCGGGATGTCGCCGAAGCGCGGCAGCAGACGGCATTTGAGGATCTGGCGGTAATTGGCAAGGGTGGTCTGCTTGCGGCCAATCTCCTCGAGCTCGCGCAGCATCAACTCGGTTGCCGTCGCGAAGGTGATTTCGTCTCCGGCCTGAGTTGGACGGTCGGCCAGCATCATCCTTCGCAACTCCGCCTCGGCTTCGACCTTGGTCATGCCGCGGCCGGTTCCCCGCTTGCGTTTCAGCCCGATCCGGCGATTGAGCCGTCGCTGCCCCGCATACCAGCGCCCGTACCAGAGCTGACGTCCGTCCGTGCGGGTCTGGACGTGCAGGGTGCCGGTCCCATTGCTGCGCCTCCGAGGCGCTAGGGCCTGTGCTGAGGGCGCTAGCGAGGGTTCCATGAATCGAATTTACGCCCGCGACCGGGAGTCGCCAAGGGCTGCGGGCGGGCGCAAAACTGGCGAACTTGCGCGCCGTCCAGAGTCGGCAATTTAGGGCGGAAGGCGAATGAGAACGACCTCCTACTGACGAAATGGTCCTCAAATGGACCGCTGGGGAGGGTCGGAGGGGAGACCCCCTCCGACGCCCAGCTCTTGGGAACACGCCATTTGCAGGCGGTTCGTCATGCGGCTGAATGGAGTCGAACCATCACGGGTGTTTCCACCCACAAGGCCCTCAACCTTGCGCGTCTACCAGTTCCGCCACAGCCGCGAGGGCGGTCGATTCTAGATGTTCGGCGGAGCAAGGGAGCGCCCGTGGGGGCGGGGCGGCTTGCAAGCGTCCGTTGGGGGCGGTAGCCTACGAACAAGTGTTCGAACGTGTCCGTACCCGGCGAAGTAGGGGAGAATGGGGCGACAATGGTTGATCTTGACCTGACGAAACGGCAGAAAGAGATCTTCGACTTCATCCGCAAGTACGCGGCGAAGACGGGGTATCCGCCGACGGTGCGCGAGATTGGCAAAGCCGTGGGCCTGCACTCGTCCTCGACGGTGCACGCGCACTTGGCCAACCTGGAGAAGATCGGGTTGCTCAAACGCGATCCGTCGAAGCCGCGGGCGATCGAGCTGCTGTTCGATAAGGCGAAGTCGGCGATCCGGCCCGGCAGCGGCCTGCCGCTGGTCGGCCAGGTGGCCGCCGGCGCCCCGATCCTGGCCGAAGAGAACATCGAGGAGTACCTCGAAGTCCCCGACGTGATCGGCGGCGAGGACGGCGACTACATCCTTCAGATCCGCGGCGAAAGCATGAAGAACGCCGGCATCCTCGACGGCGACTACGTCGTGGTGCGACCCAGCCAGGACGCCAGGGCGGGTGAAATCGTCGTCGCCCTGGTCGGCGAGGAGGCGACCGTGAAGCGCTTCTTCAAGGAGAAGGACCACATCCGGCTGCAGCCCGAGAACGAGGAAATGGAGCCGATCATCACCACCGAGGCGCAGGTCCTCGGCAAGGTCGTCGGCGTCTTCCGCGCCGTCTAGGTGCTCTTCGGCCAGCGGCCGGACTCGATCAGCTTCTTGTAGCGGCGCTGACGCCTGCGGGCGTCCCACATCACGGCCGGCAGTAGCCGCAGGCCGAGGCGGGGGAAGAGATCGAAGACGCGCAGCAAGGGGCCACGCCAGCGCGGGATTATGAGGATCGGGCGGGGGCGCTCGGTCAGCTTGCCGATCTCCTTCGCCACCTCGTCGGCGGTAAGCAGGTGGCCGGAGAAGGAGCCGGCGGCGTCGGGGTCGTCGAGCTTGTCCTCGAGCATCGGGGTCCAGATGCCGTCGGGGCAGACGGCGGAGAGGTGGATGCGGCGGTGGCTGGCGCGGCGCAGGTCGAAGAGGGTGCCGAGCGTGAACGCCATCGCCGCGTGCTTGCTGGCCGCGTAGGCGACCTCGCCGGGGGCGGCGACGATCCCGGCCAGGGAGACGACGTTGATCACCTGGCCGGCCCCGGCCGGGACCATCCGCTCCAGCGCCGCCGCGGTGCCGTTGAAAGTGCCGGTGGCGTTGATCGAGAGCATCGCCTCGCGGCTGCCGGCGTCCTGCTCCCAGGCGAGCCCGGTGCGCAGCACGCCGGCGTTGTTGACCCAGAGGTCGAGCGAGCCGCCCGCGGCCGCGACCTCGCCGGCGAGCCGGCGGCAGGCCGCCTCGTCGCGCACGTCGAGGGTCGCGGCGCGCCCGTTGGAGCCGATCGCCGCCGCGGTGTCCGCCGCGGCCTCGGCGTCGACGTCGCTGGCCCAGACCGCGAAGCCGCGCCGCGCCAGTTCCAGCGCGATCGCGCGGCCAAGCCCTCCGCCCGCTCCGGTGACCACTGCCGTTCGCATCGTCGCCACCATATCCGCCGCTCGCTTGGCCGCTGCGAGGCCGAGAGCTACCATCGGGGGGCGGGCCGAGCGGACCGCGGGGGGAGAGAAAACCCCTCGAGGAAAGTCCGGACACCACAGGGCAGGGCGGTGGGTAACGCCCACCCGGGGAAACCCGCGGGAAAGTGCCACAGAAACACACGGCCGATGGCGCGACCACACGTGAGTCGCGTACAGGCAAAGGTGAAAAGGTGCGGTAAGAGCGCACCGGCGTCGCGGTGACGCGGCGGCCAGGCAAACCCCGCCCGGTGCAAGGCCAAGCAGGACCGTCGACCCGGCTCGGCGAGGTCCAGGTAGGCCGCATAGATAGATGGCCGCTCGAGACAGGATCCGGCTTACAGGCCCGCTAAAGGAAAGGCTCCCGAAAGGGGGCCTTTCCCAGTCTGGGAGCGGGTTTCGGATATATGCACGTTTTTCTGTCTTAGCCTTTGCTAATCTGCCGCCAACTTCCGCTGAATCTCCGCCCACATACAGGCGGGGAGCGGGGGACCCAATTAGTTGGGGCGAATCGGCGGCGTCAGCCGCGTAGCGCAGCTCTTTCAGCGCGAGCCCGACAGCTAACCCCGCAAGCGCCCGGAAAGAGACATGCAGCCACCCCGAAACCGCCTTGCGCGGATAACCATCCCGCTCGCCCTGCTGGCGATCTTGATCCTCGGCGCCGTGCCCGCCAAGGCCGCTACCGGTGGCGCCGCGACCGCCTACACGCCGACCGCGCCGGACGGCAGCGAGCTCGTCTTCAGCCCGTACCGCAGCGCCGGCGCCAGCTGGTACGGGCCGGGCCTCTACGGCAACAAAACCGCCTGCGGGCAGACCCTGCGGGCGACCACGATCGGCGTCGCCCACCGCAACCTGCCCTGCGGCACCCTGGTCAAGTTCGTCTACGAAGGCCGCGCCGTGATCGCGCCGGTGATCGACCGCGGACCCTTCGTCAAAGGCCGCGCCTGGGACCTCACCGCCGCCGCCAGCGAAGCGCTGGAATTCGAAGGGGTGGGGATGGTCCGCTACGCGATCGCCACCAGCTTCGCCCGCGTCGGCGCCCTGCGCTGAGCCAGATCGGGCCCGGCTTCCGCGCCGACGGCTAATCTGCCCTGCTCAGCAGGCATTTTCAACGAGAGGAGCAACGGGCATGTCGAGGTCTTCGAACGGAGCAATCGCCGCTGGAGCGCAACGCCGGGGTCGGCGGTTGGTGCTCACACTCGCGATCGGCTCCCTCGCGGCCCTGTCCGTGCTCGCCGCCGGCAGCAGCGCCGCCAAAGTCTCCCCGACCACGGTCGTGCTCGGCCAGACCTCGACCGTGCCGGACCCCTCCTGCCCGGGCACGCCCTGCCAGGCGATCGGCAGCGTCACCGGCTTCCAGGTCAGCAACGGCCAGACCCGCTCGCCTTTCCTGGTCACCGCCGACGGCACGATCAAGTCCTGGACGCTGACCCTGGCGCAGCCGACCAACAGCCAGCGCACCTTCTTCAACGGCTTCTTCGGCACCCCGCCGGAGGCTCGCCTGGCGATCCTGCGCCGCGTTCCCGGCACCAACCCGCCCCGGTACAACCTGCGCAGCCAGGGCTCGATCAAGGTGCTGACGCCTTATCTGGGCCAGACGGTCAAATTCGGCTCCTCGCTGAAGGTCGAAAAGGGCGACATCGTCGGCGTCTCGGTCCCGACCTGGGCCCCCGCCTTCGCCCAGGAACTCGCCTCGACCGAGGTCTGGCGCGCCAGCCGCGCCCCCGGCACCTGCAACAACTCCACCGACATCCGCCAAGGCGAGCCGCTCGAAAAGCTCGGCACCCGCGCCACCTTCGGCTGCAAGTACTCAACTGCGCGGCTGCTCTACACGGCGACCCTCGTAGAGGAGTAGCCGACGCTCACAGGGTTTGCGAAACGCCGCGGAGAGGCAGTCCTGCGGGCGAGGTATTCGTTCTCGGACTCCCTCTCCGCGCCGCCCACGGAAGCTGCCTGCTCCACACGCGGGGGCCGTACTTTGCGACCGTCTCGCGCGGGACAGTCTCCTGCTATCCACTCATACGAGGGCAGTCCGGGTAGAGGTGCCGAGAACGGAGCCAGTTTGCCCCGCCCGCAGGCGCCTCTGCCCGGGATGCCCTCGTGTGCCTACGCCGCGGACGGGAGGACCCGCGGCGTTGCCTGATCTTTAGGGAGCGCGGCCGCGCTGGCGATCAGGCTCTGGAACTCATTGAGTGCCAGGTGGCCGACCGCCTCGAGGATCTCCTCGTCGGTCCAGCCGATCTCCCTTGCCTCCTCGTGGAGGTGGAGGGGCGGTGGCCCTTCGGCGTCCAGCGCCTCCTTCAGGTAGAGCAGCAGCGCCGCCTCCTTCTCGTCGGCGGAGCTGAAGCTACGGGCGCGGGAGACCTCGTCGAGGCCGAGCCCGGCGCGCCGCGCCGACTTCGCGTGCTGGGCGATGCTGTAGGCGTCTTCGCGGTGCTCGGCGACCGCCAGGGCGATCCGCTCGCGGGTCGCCTGGGGGAGGACGCCGCCGCGCAGCTCCGAGCGCATGCGGGTGTAGGCGCGCAGAACGGCGGGGGAGCCCGCCAGCACGCCAACGAACTTGGTCACCGCGCCACCGGCGGCCTGAATGGTCTTGATCAGCGGAGCGCTCTCGTCGGGAGCGGTCAGCTCATCGTGGATCTGGAATCTGCTTACTGCGGTTTTTACAGTCACTTCGCGTCTCGTCTCTGGCCCTGCCGGGGCGACATTTCGCTTTACAGAGCCTTTACGTGGCCTTTACTTTACTTTGAGCCCCTAACTTACGAGGAGTAAGTTATAGCTCGTTTCGGACGTCTTCGCAAGCTCATGGCTGGCGGCCGAGACTGTCGACCCTTTACCCGATATACGTCGATCTGCACCTCGGCGGTTCATTCGCCTATCGTTGCGGCCTTCTCGCGGACAAGCCAAGGAGGCCGGAATGGCAGAGCAACCCCGTAGTGCCGCTGACGTCGCCGAGATCGTCAAGCAGAGCGACGTGCGTTTCGTCCGCCTCTGGTTCACCGACGTGCTCGGCCAGCTCAAGAGCTTCTCGATCAACGCCGCCGAGCTCGAGGACGCCTTCGACGGCGGCATGGGGTTCGACGGCTCCTCGATCACCGGCTTCAACCCGATTGAGGAGTCGGACATGATCGCGATGCCCGACCCGAGCACCTTCGCGCTGATTCCCTGGCGGCCGGAAGAGGGCAACGCGGTCGCCCGCATGTTCTGCGACATCCGCGTCCCCGGCGGCGGCCCCTACGAGGGCGACCCGCGCTGGATCCTGCAGCGGGCGATGAAACGGGCCGAGGAGATGGGCTTCGACGCCTACAACATCGGCCCCGAGCTGGAGTACTTCTACTTCCGCTCCTCGAAGCCCGAGGGCGGCGTGCCCGAGGTTCTCGACGAGGGCGGCTACTTCGACCTGACCACGCTCGACGCCGGCTCCGACGTGCGCCGCGAGACGGTGCTGGCGCTGGAGAAGATGGGGATCCACGTCGAGTACACCCACCACGAGGTCGGCCCCTCCCAGCACGAGGTCGACATGCGCTACAAGAACGCGCTCGAGATGGCCGACGACTGCATGACGTACCGGATCGTGGTCAAGGAGTACGCGATGAAATACGGCTGGCACGCGACCTTCATGCCGAAGCCGCTGTTCGGCGAGAACGGCTCCGGGATGCATGTGCATCAATCGCTCAGCGTGGACGGCAAGAACGCCTTCTACGACGAGGACGACCCGTACTACCTCTCGCCGACCGCGAAGTCGTTCATCGCCGGCCAGCTCAAGCACGCGCGCGAGATCTCGCCCCTGTTCGCCCAGTGGGTCAACTCCTACAAGCGTCTGGTGCCGGGCTTCGAGGCGCCGGTCTACCTGGCCTGGTCGCGGCGCAACCGCTCGGCCCTGATCCGGGTGCCGCTCTACCACCCCGGCAAGGAGAGCGCGACCCGGGCCGAGCTGCGCTGCCCCGACCCCGCCGCCAATCCCTACCTCTGCTTCGCCGGGATGCTGCAGGCCGGCCTGGAAGGGATCGAGAAGGGCTACGAGCTGCCGGAGCCGATGGAGCAGAACCTCTACCACCTCTCGCAGGAGGAGCTCGCCCACCAGGGGATCGAGCAGCTGCCGGCGACGCTCGGCGAGGCGATCGAGGTCGCGGCCGACTCGGAGCTGGTGCTGCGCACCCTGGGCGAGCACACCTTCCGCCGCTTCGTCGAGATCAAGCGGCAGGAATGGGACGAGTACCGGGTTCAGGTCACGCCGTACGAGATCGAAAACTTCCTGCCGATCCTCTAGCGGCGGCGGGGCGGGAGGCGCGAGGCGATGGCAACGCTGCACGTCCTCCGCGTCTTCTGCGACGAGGCGGGCGATTGGGGCAACCCGCTCGGCGTCTTCCTCGACGGGGCGGAGGTGCCGGCCGAGCGGCGCCAGGCGGTCGCGCACGAGCTCGGGTTCTCGGAGACGGTCTTCGTCGACGACCGCGAGCGCGGCGAGGTCCGCATCTTCACCCCGGGGCTGGAGCTGCCCTTCGCCGGCCACCCGACCGTCGGCACCGCCTGGCTGCTCGCCCGCGAGGGCAGCGCGGTCGGGCTGCTGCGGCCGCCGGCGGGCGAGGTCGCGGTGCGGCGCGAGGGGGAGGACGGCGAGGAGCTGACCTTCGTCGCCGCCCGGGCCGAGTGGTCGCCGCCCTGGGAGCTGATCGAGTACGGGTCGCCGGCCGAGATCGAGGCGCTTGACGGACCTCCGGGAGGGCGCGAGGACGAAATCTACCTCTGGGCCTGGGCCGACAAGGGCGCCGGCGTGGTCCGCTCGCGCTGCTTCTCGCTCGCCGACGGGGTGGGGGAGGACGAGGCCACGGGCTCGGCGGCGATCATGATGGCGGTCGAGCTGGACCGGCCGCTGACGATCCGCCAGGGCGAGGGCTCGCTGCTGTCGGCGGTGCCGCTGGGCGAGGGCCGGGCCGAGGTCGGTGGCCGGGTCGTCCTCGACGAGGTGCGCGAGTTCGCTGCGTAGTTTGACCCCGCTATAGGGACGGAAAAGTCCACAACGCGAGTCCGCGGCCGGACATCTGGCCGGGTCAGGCTTTGGTCGGCTCGGAGGCCGGCGTATCGGCTGAGCCCTGGTCGCGCTTCGAAAGCGCCGAGGGCCACCAGAACTTGTCGCCGAGGCTGAGCGCGATCGAGGGCACGAGGACGCTGCGGACGAGGAAGGTGTCGAGCAGGACGCCGAAGGCGACGACGAAGCCGAGCTCGGTGAGGAAGGTGAGGGGGAGGACGGCGAGCACCGAGAAGGTGCCGGCGAGGACGATGCCGGCGCTGGTGATGACGCCGCCGGTGACTGCGAGCGCGCGCAGCATTCCCTGTTCGGAGCCGTGCTTGATCGTCTCCTCGCGGGCGCGGGCGACGAGGAAGATGTTGTAGTCGACCCCGAGCGCGACCAGGAAGACGAAGGCGAAGAGCGGCAGCGAGGGGTCTGATCCGGGGAAGCCGAAGACCACGTCGAAGAAGAAGTAGCCGACGCCGAGAGCGGCCAGGAAGCTGAGGATGACGGTGCCGATCAGGACCAGCGGCGCGGCGACCGCCCGCAGCAGGCCGATCAGGATCAGGAAGACGACGAGGAGGATGATCGGCGGAATCACCATCGAGTCCCAGCTGGCCGCGTCGCGGACGTCGAATTCGATCGCGGTCGGGCCGCCGACGACGGCGCCTGGGTCGGCCTCGTGGGCGGCTTCGCGAATCGGGTCGATCAGGTCGAAGGCATCGGTCGAGTAGGGATTCGGTTCCAGGGTTGCCTGGACCAGCGTTCCGGGCGGGCCGGAGGCGACCGGGCCGGAGACCGCCTCGACGCCTCCGACGCCGGCGACGGATTTGCGCACCGCCTCGACCTCGGACGGGGCGGAGACGACGACGTCGGTGAGCGCGGTCGCGCCGGAGGGGAAGCTCTTGTCGAGCAGCTTCTGGCCTTCGACCGATTCGACTTCGGTTCGGTAGCTGTCTTCGCTGGTCAGGTCGGTGGAGAAGAAGGCGAAGCCGGCGCAGAGGATCAGCAGCAGCCCGACCGAGCGCAGCATCACCCGCTTCGGCGCAGCGGAGACGCGGCTGCCGACCCGCGCCCAGAAGCCGTGGGTGGCGTCGGCGGCGTGCTCGAGCCGGCGCCGGCGCATCTCGTAGGGGAGGAAGACGGCGCGGTCGAGCGGGCCGACGATGAAGGAGGGGAGACGGCGGCCGGTGAGGATCCGCAGCACCCAGTTCAGCAGCACCAGCGGCAGCAGGATGAGGACGAGGATCGAGGCCAGGATGACCTTGATCAGGGCGGCGGCACCGGAGCCCTCGACGATGCCGGCGCGGGCGCGCTCGGAGATCGCGTCGCGCTGCGGCGCCGACTCCGGCGTGTGCGGGACGAAGGGCCAGAAAGCGCGGCGGCCGAAGATCGTCAGCAGAGCGGGCAGCAGGGTCAGCATCGAGAGCGCGGCGCAGGCGACGCCGATGGCGGCGATCGGGCCGAGACCCGAGGTGCCGTTGACCTTGGCGATCATCAGGCAGAGCAGCGCCGCGATCACGGTCAGGGCAGAGGCGAAGATCGCCGGTCCGGCCGATTCCAGCGCCGCTTTCATCGCCGCGTGCTTGTCGGCGGTGTGGTGCAGCTCCTCGCGGTAGCGGGCGACGAGCAACAGCGCGTAGTCGGTCCCGGCGCCGAGCACCAGCACCGACATGATCGAGCTCGACTGGCCGTTGATCGTCACCCCGAGCTCGGAGACCCCGTAGCCGATCGAGCGCGAGAGCATCTCGGCGAAGATCACCGCCATCAGCGGGATCAGGAAGAAGAACGGCGAGCGGTAGATCGCGATCAGCAGGAAGATCACCAGGCTGACCGCGGCCAGCAGCAGGGTCCCGTTGATGCCTTCGAAGACTTCGATCGCGTCGGCCGAGAAGCCGGCGCCGCCGGTGATCTTGATCTCCAGCCCGTTGGGCGGGTTCTCGATCTGTTCGCGCCAGTACTCGACCGGGTCGAGGATCCGTTCGCCCTCGCCGTTGCCCTTGATGTAGGCGTTGACGATCGCGGCCTTGCCGTCGGGCGAGCAGATCGGTCCGACGAAGGGGGCGTAGTCGGCGGGCTGCCCCGGAACGGTGCTGGTCGAGGTGCCGCAGAAGGGCGACTGGCCGGGCGGCTGCGCCGCTTTCTCGTCGGTGTCCTGCTGTTTGCCGCCCGCGGCTGCGGTGGCGCCGTCGGCGACGACCCCGGGGAAGCGCTTCCCGGTCATCTTTTCGACCGTCTCGACGATCGCCAGGCGGTCGGCGCCGGTGAGCCCGGTGTCGCGGCGGTAGACGATCACCGCCGGGGCGATTTCGCCTTTCTGAAGCGACTCGGTCGCCTCGAGGGCGGCGGTCGATTCAGCCTCGCCGGGCAGGTAGGAGGTCGCCTCGTTGCTTTCGGCGTCTTCGAACTTGCCGGGCAGGTTGGCCGGCCCGGCGGCGATGAAGATCGCGAACAGCCAGACGAGGAAGACGACCCACTTGGCGCGGCGGCCGGCTGGGAACGTGAAGAAGGAGCCAGACACGTGGCGCGCATACTGCCAGACGGAACAGCTAGAGGAGTTTGGCCAGTTCCTCGGGGGTATTCACGGGTGCCTGGCAGGTGAAGTTCTCGCAGACGTAGGCGCCCGGGGGGCGGTCGCGGAGCAAGGGCGGCTCGGGGCTGCCCTCGGGGCCGGCGGCCAGGACGAGGTGGGGGCGGAGGGTGGAGCGGACGGTGGCGGCCAGGGCGGCGAGGTCGTTGCCGACGAGGGCGACCTCCTTGGTGGGGGCGAGGTGGAAGTCGAGGGCGCGGAGGAGGTGGGCGAAGGACTGGGGGTGGAGGATCGCGGAGCGGGCGAAGAGGGCGAAGACGCCTTCCGCCTGGCGCTCGTACTTGCGCTCTCCCGTCAGCGCGGCGAGGCGCAGCAGGCCCAGCGCCGCGGCGCTGTTGCCGGAGGGGATCGGGTGGTCGCCGATCTCCTTGCGGCGGGCGATCAGCTGCTCGTGGTCGGCTGAGGTCGAGAAGAAGCCGCCCCGCTCGGGGTCGCCGAAGCGGGCGATCATGGTGTCCGCCAGCGCCCGCGCCCGCTCGAACCAGCGCGCCTCGAAGCCAGCTTCGTAGAGCGTCAGCAGCGCTTCGAGCAGGAAGGCGTGGTCCTCGAGGTAGCCGTTGAGGCGGGCGTCCCCGTCCTTGTAGGTGCGCAGCAGGTGGCCGTCGGCGTCGGTCAGCGAGTCGAGCACGAACTCGGCGCACTGGCGGGCCGCGTCGAGGTAGTCCTCGCGCCCGAGCACCGCCCCGGCCTCGGCCAGGGCGGAGATCGCCAGCGCGTTCCAGGAGGTCAGGCGCTTGTCGTCGAGCCCCGGCCAGACCCGCTTCGCCCGCGCCTCGTAGAGCGCGCGGCGGGCCGCGTCGAGCCGGCCTGTGTCGCTTTTCTCGGGTATATCCAGAGGAAAGCGACACTCGGCGCCGCCGGCGAGGTGGAGGATGTTGCGGCCCTCGAAGTTGCCGCGCTCGCTGACGCCGTAGTACGCGAGCAGCGGCTCGGCCTCCTCCTCGCCCAGGACCGCGCGGATCTGGTCCGGGGTCCAGACGTAGAAGCGGCCCTCCTCGCCCTCTGAGTCGGCGTCAAGCGCCGAGTAGAAGCCGCCCTCGGGGCCGCGCATCTCGCGCAGCATCCAGTCCAGGGTCTCTTCGCAGACGCGGCGGTAGCGCTCGTGGCCGAAGAGCTGCCAGCCGTGCAGGTAGGCCGGCGCCAGCAGGGCGTTGTCGTAGAGCATCTTCTCGAAGTGGGGGACGAGCCAGGCGGCGTCGACCGAGTAGCGGGCGAAGCCGCCGCCGAGCTGGTCGTAGATGCCGCCGGCCAGCATCGCATCGAGGGTCTGCTCGACGATCTCGCGCTCGCCGCGGGCCATCAGCAGCTCCAGGGCCGAGGCGGGCGGGAACTTGGGGGCGCCGCCGAAGCCGCCGCGCTCGCGGTCGGCGGCGGCGCGGAGCCGCTCGGTCGCTTCTTCCAGCTGCACCGCCTCGGGCCGCTCGGCGTCCGGCTCGACCAGGCCGATCGCGCCGAGCCGAGCCCGGGTCTCGCCGGCCCGCTCGCGGATCTCCTCGCGTTTGCGCTCAAAGGCATCGACGACCGCTTCCATCACCATCCGGAAGCTCGGCATCCCGCGGCCCTCGTCCGGGGGGAAGTAGGTGCCGCCGTAAAAGGGGACGCCCTCGGGGTCGAGGAAGACGGTCATCGGCCAGCCGCCCTGGCCACTGATCGCCTGCACCGCCTCCATGTAGATCGAGTCGACGTCGGGCCGCTCCTCGCGGTCGACCTTGACGTTGACGAAGTGCTCGTTCATGTAGGCGGCGGTCTCGGGGTCCTCGAAAGACTCGCGCTCCATCACGTGGCACCAGTGGCAGGCCGAATAGCCAACCGATAGCAGGATCGGCCGGTCCTCCTCGCGCGCCCGCGACAGCGCCTCCTCGCCCCACGGGTACCAGTCGACCGGGTTGTCGCGGTGCTGCAGCAGGTAGGGGCTGGTCTCCTGGGCGAGCCGGTTGCTCATACGTTTTTCAGCCTACCCGCGCAGGCACGGCCGCCAATTATTCGCCCGGCCCGATCACCGATATTCGAGTCCAGTAGCGGAAACGCGGCGGTACACCGAGTTCCGGCCGCGGCGAGTCAATACCTTCTGCCGGTGGAGAACCTCGACGGCCCTCAGCAGCGCGATCCGGCGGTCGAGGCGGTGCTGCGCAAGCTCGCCGGCGAGGACCGCGCCGTGCTCGAGGGGGCGCTGGCCAAGGCCGAGAAGACCGAGGCCGAGCTGCGCTACCTGGCCGACCACGACTCGCTCACCGGGCTGCTGAACCGGCGCAGCTTCCGGGTCAAGCTCGACCGCTACGTATCCTTCTCCGCCCGCTACGGCGGCCAGGGCGCGGCGATGATCATCGATATCGACGGCCTCAAGGAGATCAACGACCGCTTCGGCCACCAGCCCGGCGACAACCTGATTCGCCGCGTCGCCGAGATCCTCCGCGAGCGGGTGCGCGAGACCGACCTCGTCGCCCGCCTCTCCGGCGACGAGTTCGCGGTGCTGATGCCGCAAACCGACACCGGCGGGGCTCTGCAACTGGGCGAGGACCTGCGGGCGCAGGTGGCCGAGGGCTTCCCCGCCGACTCCGAGCTCGGCACAGCGACGATCAGCGTCGGCATCGCGATGTTCGGCGGCAAGGGCGCGGCCGGCTCGGAGGCCGTGCTCGCCGCCGCCGACCAGGCGATGTACCGGGCCAAGGAGGAGGGGCGCAACCGGATCGCCCTCTTCCACGCTCCCGGCGACGGCGAGCAGCTGCCGCGGCGCCAGCAGACGACCAGCGCCCGGATCCGCGACGCGCTGACCAAGGACCGCCTCAGCCTCGCCACGCAGCCGATTCACAGCGTCGCCTCCGGCGGAATCGAGCGCTACGAGCTGCTGCTGCGGATGACCGGCGAGAGCGGCGAGCTGCTGCCGGCCGCGGCCTTCATCGAGGTCGCCGAGCGCTCGGGGATGGTGCAGGAGCTCGACCGCTGGGTGGTGGCGCGAGCGCTGGAGCTGCTGGCCGAGCGCGAGCGTGCCGGCGACCCGGTCTCGCTCCACGTCAACCTCTCGGGCGCCTCGCTGACCGACGTCTCGGTGCTCGAATACATCGAGCGCCAGCTCGACGAAGGCGATGCCGACCCCGGCCGCTGCACCTTCGAGATCACCAAGACGGCCCAGGTCGACGACTACGAGGCGGCCGCCGGTTTCGCCGACCGCATCTCCGAGTTCGGCTGCGAGATCGCGATCGACGACTACGGAGCCGGCTTCAACCCCTTCCACCATCTGAAGGAGCTGCCCTTCGACGTGATCAAGATCGACGGCGCCTTCATCCGCGACCTGCCCCGCAACGACGCCGATCAGCTAACCGTGAAAGCGATCGTCGAGATCGCCCGCGGGCTCGGCAAGCGCACGATCGCCGGCTTCGTCCAGGACGAGGAGACGATGCGGATGCTGCGCTCCTACGGGGTCGACATGGCCCAGGGCTTCCACCTCGGGCGGCCGGTCGACGCGGCCGAGGGCCTAGCTTCGCGGAACTAGCTCGGAGCGCGCCGGCTCAGCGCCGGCGCTCGCGTACGGACGCGAGCACCTTCGTCTTTGCGTTCAGTGCTGCCGTCATCGCCTTTTCGGCGCCGGAGCCGGCGGGCGGCAGGGCGCCGAGTTGGCGGGCCATCTCGGCCCCGTTCATGTAGGCGTCGTTGCGGACGACCTTGCCGTCTCGCACGGTCAGCACGTCGCAGCCCTGGAGGTCGATGCGGCGGCCGTTGGGGAGCAGGCCTTCGAACGGCGCGGTGCCGTCGAAGGTGCCGGTGGCGCGCCAGTGCACCGCCGCCTTCTCGCCGCTGCTGACGACGTCGAGGATCTCGAAGGTGAAGTCGGGAACGGCGGCGAAGAGGTTGCCGAACCAGCTGCGCAGGCCCTCGGGGACGCGCAGCTCGGCGACGCCGTGGATCACGTCGAGCGTGCCCGGCTCCCAGCAGGCCGCCATCGCCTCGACGTTGCGGGCGGCGACCGCCTCGAAGTAGGCGCGGGCGACGCTGGCCGGATCGGTTTCGGCGTTGATCGCCATCGCCTCAGCCTACCCCTGGCGCAGCTGGGCGCGCTTGATCTTGCCGCTGCTGGTCTTCGGCAGCTCGCTGGCGAACTCGACGATGCGGGGGAACTTGTAGGGCGCCGTCTGCCGCTTGCAGTGCTCCTGCAGCTCGCGCGCCAGCTCGGCGCTGGGCTCGCGCTCGCGGGGGACGACGATCGCGCGGACGACGGCGCCGCGCTCGGGGTCGGGGGCGGCGACCGCGGCGGCCTCGGCGACGGCCGGGTGCGACTGCAGTGCCGACTCGACCTCGAAGGGGCCGATCCGGTAGCCGGCGGAGAGGATGATGTCGTCGTCGCGGCCCTCGAAGAAGAGGTAGCCATCAGGGTCCTCGCGGACCAGGTCGCCGGTCGGCCACCACTCGCCCTCGAAGCGCTCGCCGTCGAGGTAGCGGCTGAAGAAGGTGGGACAGGAGGCGGCGCGCAGCTGCAGCTCGCCGACGCCGCTCTCGCCAGGGTCGGCGATGCGGGTCTCGAACCCGGGCAAGGGTTTCCCCATCGACCCGAGGCGGACCGGCTCGCCGGCGAGGTTGGCGGTGACCTGGCCGGTCTCGGTCTGGCCGTAGCCGTCGGCCGGCTCCAGCCCGGTCGCGGCCTCGAAGGCGGCGATCGTCTCCGGGTCGAGCGGCTCGCCGGCCGAGACCATCCGCCGCAGCGCCGGGAGCGGGCGCAGCGCGGTGCGCTTGGCCAGCATCCGGTACTCGGTCGGGGCCTGGCAAAGCACGTTCACCCCGAGCGCGGCGGCGAACTCGAGCCGCTCCTCGGGGTCGAAGCGGCCGTCGTGGATGACCGCGGCGGCACCGGTCAGCCAGGGGGCGAGGAAGACGTTGCGAGCCGACTTCGACCAGCCCGTCGCGGTCGTGCACCAGGCCAGCTCGCCCTGGCGCGAGCCGAACCAGTGCTCGGCCTGGGTCCGCTGGCCGAACAGGTAGCGGTAGCCGTGCATGACCCCGCGCGGCTCGCCGGTGGTGCCGGAGGTAAAGACGATCAGGGCCGGGTCCTCGGGGCCCATCGGTTCGACGTCGGCAGGGGTCTCCTGCGGGCGGTCCTCATCGAGCACGTCGGCGACCTCGGCCATCGTCATCGCCGGGACGCCGTCCGGGAGCTCGGCCAGCAGCGCCTCCTCGCCGACGCAGAGCGCCGGGTTGGCGGCCGCGACCCGGTGCTCGAGGTCGGCCCGCCGCAGCATCGTGTTGCAGGGCAGCGCCACCGCGCCCATCCGCCAGCAGGCGAGCAGGGTCAGCACCCACTCGATCCGGTTCCCGGCCAGCGTCATCACCACGTCGCCGCGCTTGACGCCGCGGGCGGCGAAGGCGCCGGAGAGCCCGGCCGAGCAGGCGATCAGTTCGCCGAAATACCAGTCGCGCCGCTTCGCCTCACTGTCAACGGCGACGATCCCCAGCCGCGAAGCGGGGGACTTCTCCAGCAAATCGATCAGATTCACGAGCTGGAGTCTGCCTCACATGGCCAGGGATAGGTGTCCCTCACCCGGAGGCTCCAGTGCGGGCGCCCGAACCCCCGGAGACGTCTCAGCTGCGCGACGGTCTCCGGGGGAGGGACACCTATCCCTGGCTACCTGAGTTCGGAAGAGGACTTCTTGAGCAACTGGCGCGCGACGATCAGCAGCTGGATCTGCTGGGTGCCCTCGAAGATGTCGAGGATCTTGGCGTCGCGGGCCCACTTCTCCAGCAGCTCGTTCTCGCCGTAGCCGACGGCGCCGCAGAGCTCGACGCAGCCGAGCGTGATGTCGACCCCGGCGCGGCCGGCCTTCGCCTTGGCCATCGAGGCCTGCAGCGAGTTCGGCTTGCTGTTGTCGGCCATCCAGGCGGCCTGCAGGGTGAGCAGCCAGGCGGCCTCGTAGTCGGCCTCGAGCTCGAGGAAGCGCGCCGCGGCGGCGTGCTGGGAGAGGGCGGGGGTGTCGTAGTCGACCTCGACGCCCGCCTTCTTCAGCTGCTTGCGGGTCTCCTCCAGCGCCGCCCGGGCGACGCCGACCGCCATCGCCGCGACCAGCGGCCGGGTGTTGTCGAACGTTTCCATCACCCCGGCGAAGCCCTTCTCTTTCACCTCGGGGTCGCCGAGCAGCGCCTCTTTCGGCACCCGGCAGTCCTGCAGGGTGAAGTTGGCGGTGTCGGAGGCGCGGATCCCGAGCTTGTGCTCGAGCCGGTCCAGCTTCAGGCCGGGGTTGTCGCGCTCGACGATGAACGACTTGATCGCCGCCCGCCCCTTCGAGCGATCGAGCGAGGCCCAGACCACGATCAGGTCGGCGCGGTCGCCCGAGGTGACGAAGATCTTCTCGCCGTTGAGCACGTACTCGTCGCCGTCGAGCTCGGCGGTGGCGCGGATCGCGGCCGAGTCCGAGCCGGCTTCCGGCTCGGTGATCGCCATTGCCGCCCACTTGCCGCCGTACTTCGCCAGTTGCTCCTCGGTCGCCACGGAGGCGATCGCGGAGTTGCCGAGGCCCTGGCGCGGCATCGAGAGCAGCAGGCCGACGTCGCCCCAGCAGAGCTCGATGATGCCGAGCACGGTGGAGAGGTTGGAGCCGTTGCGGTTCTCGCCGTCGTCGCTCTTCTCGCGGCGCACGCCGGCGGCACCGGCGCCGCCGATGTCGGAGCCCTCGTTCATGCCGTCGATCAGCGACGCCAGCATGTCGAGCTCTTTCGGATAGGCGTGCTCGGCCTCGTCGTATTTGCGCGAGATCGGCCGGAAGACCTCGGTCGCGACCTGGTTGGCCTGGGTGGCCAGGGGCTTGAACTTCTTGGGAATCTCGAGATTGATCATGGTTGCCTTTCGCTTTGTCGCGGCAGTGGCCTAGACGAGCAGGGCGCCCTCCATCACGCCCGCTGCTCGGAGGTCGCGGTACCAGCGCTCGACCGGGTGCTCCTTGACGAAGCCGTGGCCGCCGAGCAGCTGCACGCCCTGGGAGCCGATCTGCATCCCCTTGACGGCGCAGAGCCGGCGGGCGATCGCCGCCTCGCGGTCGAAGCTCTCGCCGCGGTCGGCGCGGGAGGCGGCCCGGTAGGTGGCGAGCCGCATCGCGTTGCCCTCGATGCCGATGTCGGAGACCGCGAAGGCGACGCCCTGGCGGTTGGAGATCGGTTCGCCGAAGGCCTGGCGGTCGTTGACGTAGGGGATCACGTAGTCGAGCACCGCCTGCGCGGTGCCGACCGCGAGCCCGCACCAGGCGACCCGCGAGCGGTTGATCGCGGCCGCGTAGTCCTTGGCCGTGAACTCGCCCTCGCCGAGCAGGGCGCTGGCCGGGACTTTCACGTTCTGGATCAGCAGGCGGCCGGTGGCGGCGGGGCGCAGCCCCATCGCCGGCTCGGCTTCGACCGAGAGGCCTTTGGCGCCGGACTCGACGATGAACAGGGCCGGGCCGATGCCCTCGGCCTCGGCGGCGATCACGAACAGCTCGCACTCGGTGGCGCGGGCGACCAGCGACTTGGCCCCCTTCAGGACCCACTCGTCGCCTTTCTTCTTCGCCGTAGTCTCCAGCTTCAGCGGATCGAACAGCGGCCGCGGCTCGAGGATCGCGAGGGCGGCGGCGGGGACGTCCTCACCGGTGAAGGCGGGGAGGTAGGTCGCCTCCTGCTCGGCGCTGCCCCAGAGCCCGATCGCGGTGGCGACGGCGCCGGGGGCGAGGGCGGCGTAGGCGATGCCCATGTCGCCCTGGGCGAGCGCCTCGCCGATCAGCACGCTGGTCACCGCGGACTGCTCGTGCATGACGCCGCCGAGCTCCTCGGGGACGCCGAGCATGTTGACGCCGAGCTCGCTCGCTTCGTTCAGCAGCTCCTTCGGGGTCGAGCACTCGTCGTCGGCCTTCAGCGCCGCCGGGCGGATCTTGTCCTCGGCGAAGGCGCGGCCGCCCTCCTGGAACATCTGCTGCTCGTCGTCGGGGGCGAGGTCGAACAGGCCTTTCGATTTACCCTTCTTCTGACGCGCCGGTTTGCCCAGCTTCTGGGCGGCCTTGAAGGTGCGGCCGGCGGCGGTCGCCGTCTGGAAGCCGCCCTTGGTGCCCTGGAAGAGGGCGCGCTCGACCTGCTTGCGGATGCGGATGCGGTCCAGCAGGTCGGAGCCGGCGAGGCGGTTGAGGGCGCGCAGGCCGTAGCCCATGCCGCGCTCGGCCACGCTCGGGTTCTTGTCTTGGGTTGCGGTACTCACTTTGACTTCCTTCCGGTCGTGGCTTTGGACTGGGTCCCGAGCGGCGCGACGCGGCCGTCGAGGTGAGGGGTCTGGCGCTTGGCGTCGCGCACGGCGAAGGCGATCTCCTCGCCCTCGCCGGCACTGGCGAACTCGACCTTGCTGGGCAGCAGGATCGGCTTGCGGAAACGGACGTCGACGCCGAAGGCGTCGGGCAGGCGGCCCTCGAGCGCCGCCAGGCAGCGGGCCTTGGTCCACATCCCGTGCGCGATCGCCGCCGGGAAGCCGAGCGGCTTCGCGGTCAGCGAGTGCATGTGGATCGGGTTGCGGTCGCCGGAGACGGAGGCGTAGCGGCGGCCGAGGTCGCCGCCGAGCTTCCACTCGGCGCTGGCCGGGGTCTCGGCCGGCAGCGCCGCGAAGGACTGCTCGGCCTTGGCCGAGTCATCGCCCTTGCCGCGGCGCAGCATCGTGCTGGTGCTCGACCAGACCAGCTCGTCGCCGACCGTGACCTCGGTCAGGAGCGAGAAGGTGCGGCCCTTGGGGTGGGGCTGCAGCGGGGTCGGGCGTACCCGGACCGAGAGCTGCTCGGCGATCCCGACCGGGCGCCGCTGCTCGATCCGGTTCTCGACGTGGACCAGGCCGACGGCGCCGAAGGGGAAGGCGCCATCCGCCATCACCGCCATGTGCAGCGGGAAGGCGAGCACGTGGGGGTAGGTGACGGGGAGCGAGTCCCGCAGGGCGAAGCCGCAGACCTTGGCGTAGTCGGCGACCGCGCCGGGCTCGGCGCTGACGCCCTCCAGGCGCAGGTCGAGCTCCGGGATCTCGCCGCCGCCGCCCGGCACGAACGGCAGCAGCGAAGCCCCGGGGACCATCGGCGCCGCCGCCCGCGCGTAGAGCGGGAGGATGCTGGGGGAGCTGTCGAGGGTGCGGGTCGGCACGGTCAGGCTCCCAGCAGGCTCTGGCCGCAGACGCGGACGGTGTTGCCGTTGACGCCGGTCGAGGCGGGGCTGGCGAACCAGGCGATCGTCTCGGCGACGTCGACCGGCAGCCCGCCCTGGCTGAGGCTGGAGAGCCGGCGGCCGGCTTCGCGCGGGCCGATCGGCATCGCCGCGGTCATCTTGGTCTCGATGAAGCCGGGGGCGACGGCGTTGATCGTCGCTTTGCGCTTGGCCAGCTCGGGCGCCATCGATTCGACCATCCCGATCACCCCGGCCTTGGAGGCGGCGTAATTGGTCTGGCCGTTGTTGCCGGCGATCCCGGCCATCGAGGAGACGCCGATGATGCGGCCGTTGGCGTTCAGCTTCTTGCCGTCGAGCAGGGCGTCGTTGATCCGCTCCTCGCTGGAGAGGTTGATCTCCATCAGCTGCGCCCAGCGCTCTTCCGGCATCTTCGCGATCGTCCGGTCTTTGGTCACGCCGGCGTTGTGGACGACGATGTCGACGCCGTCCGGGAAGTGGGCGGCGATCCGCTCCGGCGCGTCCCCGGTGGTGATGTCGAGGCCGATCGCTTCGCCCCCGATCGCGCCGGTGACGGCGCGCAGGTCATCGGCCGCGGGCGGGATGTCGAGGCCGACCACCTTGGCGCCGTCGCGGGCCAGGGTCTCGGCGATCGCGGCGCCGATTCCGCGCGAAGCGCCGGTGACCAGCGCCACCTTGCCCTCGAGCGGGTGCTCCCAGTCGAGTTTCGGGGCGGGGGCGACGCCTTTGCCGATCCGCACGACCTGGCCCGAGACGTAGGCCGAGCGCGGCGAGAGCAGGAAGCGCAGGGTCGAGTCGAGCTGGTCCTCGGCGCCCTTCTCGACGTAGATCAGCTGGGCCGTGGAGCCCTTGCCGCCGATCTCCTTGGCCAGCGAGCGGGTGAAGCCCTCCAGCGCCCGCTGCGCGGTGTGGGCGCGGGCCGAGCCCGCCTCGGCCGGCGGGGTGCCGATGACGACGACGCGGCCGCTGCGCTGCAGGCGGCCGACCGCCGGGTAGAAGAAGCGCTGCAGCTCGACCAGCTCGGTCGAGTCGGCGATCCCGGTGGCGTCGAAGACCAGCGCCTTCGCCTTGCTCTCGGTCCCGGCCCGTTCGGCCTTGATCCGGTCGAGGAAGGCC
>DASUNU010000103.1:0-2207 GCA_036276995.1 Solirubrobacterales bacterium | reverse complement strand
GAGGGGTCGCCGGCCACGTACATCGTCGTCACCGTGGTGAAGAGCAGCAGCGACTGCACCTTCGGCTTGGTCAGCGTCAGGTAGTCGCGGAAGATCGAGGGGGCCGCCTGGGGGCGTGCGACCGTCGCAGTTTGGGCGCCGCTCATGCGGCGATCAGGCTACAGGCTGGCGCTCGCGGGCCGGCTTCTCGCCAGCGCCGGTGCGGTTGGCGACCGCGGCGCGGATGTCGCGCATCGGCCGGGCGCTGCGAACGTCCGGGAGGACGTCGAAGTTGTGCGGGTCCGGGGGCGAGAGCGCGAACCACTCGAGCGACTCGCCGCCCCAGGGGTCGTGACCGGCGGCGGGGCCGCCCGCGCGGCTGGCGATCGCGTTGACGAGGGTGAGGATGATGCCGATCGCGAGGATCAGGGTGCCGATCGAGGCGATCAGGTTGTAGCCGTTGACGCCAGCGCCGTCGAAGAACTTGTAGGTGTCGATTACCTGACCCTCGAGGCCGCCGGCGAAGAAGAGCGGGATGAAGGCGAGCAGGATCCCGATCGTCATCGTCCAGAAGGAGATCCGGGCCAGGCTCTCGCCCATCGTGCGGCCGGTCATCTTCGGGAACCAGTAGTAGAGCGCCGCAAAGCCGCCGAAGACGGCGCCGCCGACGAGGGCGAAGTGGGTGGCCGCGGTCGCGTCGGTGGTGTTCTTCAACTGCCAGGCGACGGCGACCATCGAGTGGGTCATCTCGCTGGCGAGGCCGATCGAGATCATCGAGAGGGCGCCGACCGCGAACAGCAGCGGCGCCCGCATCTGCACGGCGCCGCCGATCAGGGTCGAGATCAGGTTGAAGAAGATGAGGCCGACCGGGACGATCAGCGCCAGCGACATCAGCATCGCGAAGTACATCCAGCCGATGCCGATCGGCGCGGTCAGCATGTTCTGCATCCAGGCCATCGTCCCGAGCACGGCGATCGCCGCCAGCGAGCCCATCACGACGCCACGGTTGAACAGCGGTTTGCCGGAGAAGGAGGCGACGATTTCGGCGATCGCGCCGAAGGCGAAGATCAGGATCAGCGCGTAGGAGCCGGAGAAGAAGATCCAGCTCAGGTGCTGCCAGAGCAGCGGCGCGCCGCCGGAGCCGTCGGCGAAGAAGACGCCGTCGTAGTTGCGGTCGATCATCAGCATCGTCAGCGCCGCCAGCAGCACCGGGCCGATCACCAGCAGCAGCCAGCAGCTGACCGTGGCGGCCCAGGAGAAGACCGGCACCCGGCGCCAGGCCATGCCCGGAGCCCGCAGGTTGCGCAGCGTGGTCAGCAGGTCGATCGCGATGAAGACGAAGCCGAGCGTGCAGAGGCCGGCCGCGGTGGCCCAGGCGTCGACGCCGTTGTTGGCGAGGAAGGCGACCTCGGTCAGCGGCGAGAGCGGGTTGACGCCGGCCTCCGAGGGGGTGAAGAGGAAGCCCGCGTAGAGGACGGTGGCGCCGGCGACCCAGAGCCCGACCCCGATCTGGCCGAGGCGGGGGAGGGCGGTGCCGCGGGCGCCGATCTGCAGCGGCGCCGCGTAGTAGAAGAAGCCGACCGCAAGCGGCAGCGCGAAGAGGAAGATGGCGCTGGCGCCGTAGAGCGAGAGCATCCGGTTGAAGGTGACCGGGGAGAGGAAGGTGTTCTCCGGGATCGCCAGCTGCAGCCGCATCAGCAGCAGCTCGAAGAGGGCGATGAAGAGGAAGCCGAGGGCCCCGCCGATGAGGATGCGGCCGAGGTCCTTGTGATCGGCGCTGGTGGTCAGCTCGATCCAGCGCGGGCGCTGCTTGTCGAAGCCGTCGACGACGAGCTCGGGACGGGGCGAATCGCTCATGGCACTTCTCCGTTTTCGATCAGCTCGACGACGCGGTCCTGGGCGCTCTCGATGTCGGTTTTCTGCTGTTTGAGGAAGTCCTCGTAGGCCTGCGGCGAGACGACCTCGACCGCGGTCCGCATCGAGGCGTAGGCCTGACCCGAGAGGGTCGCGGCGTCGCCGGTGTAGACGCCCTCCTCGTCGGCGCTGAAGACGACCTTGTTGGTCTTGCCGGGGACGGCGTCGCGCTTGCCGGAGAGGTCGGGGACGTTCCAGGTGTGGACGACGTCGGTCGAGAGCAGTTCCAGCTTCACGGCGGTGTCGACCGGGACGACCAGCTTGTAATAGGAGAAGGCGCCGTTCGGGTAGTCGTAGCGCCACAGCCACTGCTG
>DASUNU010000102.1:0-7526 GCA_036276995.1 Solirubrobacterales bacterium | reverse complement strand
CGACGCGTGACCCGCGGCCATCACCGCCTTCACGTCATCGGCGGGAAGCACCACCGGCAGCAGCCCGATCTTGGTGCAGTTCGAATAGAAGATGTCCGCGAAGCTCGGCGCCACGATCGCCTCGAAGCCGGAGTCCTCCAGCGCCCATGGGGCGTGCTCGCGCGAGGAGCCGCAGCCGAAGTTGCGGCCGGCGACGAGGATCGGGTTCGGCTCCAGCTCGATCTCGCCGTCGCGGATCCAGTCGTAGAAGAGGAACTCGCCGAAGCCGGTCCGCTCGACCCGCTTGAGGACCTGCTTGGGGATGATCTGGTCGGTGTCGACGTCGTGGCGGTCCAGGACCGACACCTTGCCCTCGATTACGTCAATCGGTCGCATGCTCAGCTCCAGTCTCGGATGTCGACGAAATGGCCCTCGATCGCGGCCGCGGCCGCCATCTTCGGGCTGACCAGGTGGGTGCGCCCGCCCTTGCCCTGGCGACCCTCGAAGTTGCGGTTCGAGGTCGAGGCGCAGCGCTCGCCCTCCATCAGGATGTCCGGGTTCATGCCCAGGCACATCGAGCAGCCCGCCTCGCGCCATTCGAAGCCGGCGGCGCGGAAGACCTCGTGCAGGCCCTCGGCTTCGGCGGTCGCCTTCACCTGCTGGGAGCCGGGGACGACCATCCCCCGTACCGAGCTGGCGACCTTGCGGCCCTCGACCACGGCGGCGGCCTCGCGCAGGTCCTCGATCCGCGAGTTGGTGCAGGAGCCGATGAAGACCCGTTCAGGGGCGACCTCGGTCATCGGCGTGCCCGCCTCCAGGCCCATGTAGGCGAGGGCGCGTTCGGCCGACTCGCGGTCGGCCGGGGACTCCATCGCGGCTGGGTCGGGGACGGTGTCGGTGACCTCGCAGACCATCCCCGGGGTCGTGCCCCAGGTGACCATCGGCGAGATGTCGGCGGCGTCGATCTCGACCTCGGTGTCGAAGCTGGCCCCCTCCTCGGTCGGCAGCTCGCGCCAGCGCGCGACCGCGGCCTGGAAGTCGGCCGGGGCAGCCTCGCGGCCTCGTACCCACTCGAAGGTCTGCTCGTCGGGAGCGATCATCCCGGCCCGGCCACCGCCCTCGATCGTCATGTTGCAGATCGTCATCCGGCCCGGCATCGCCAGGGCCTCGATCGCCGGCCCGGCGTACTCGACCGCGTAGCCGGTCATGCCGCCGGTGCCGAGTCGCCCAATCGTCGCCAGGATCAGGTCCTTCGGGGTGACCCCGGGGCGTAGCTCCCCGCTGTAGTTGATCCGCATCGTCTTCGGCCGCTTCTGGACCAGGCACTGGGTCGCCAGCACGTGCTCGACCTCGGAGGTGCCGATGCCGAAGGCGAGCGCCCCGAAGGCGCCGTGGGTCGAGGTGTGGCTATCGCCGCAGACGATCGTCATTCCCGGCTGGGTCACGCCCAGCTCCGGGCCGATCACGTGGACGATGCCCTGGCGCTCGGAGCCCAGCGAGTAGAGCGGAATGCCGAACTCCTCGCAGTTGCGCTCCAGGGTTTCGACCTGGACCCGGGAGAGCTCGTCGGCGATCAGGCGGGCTGCCATCGTGCCGTCGGTCGGCACGTTGTGGTCGGCGGTGGCCAGGGTCTTGTCGGCGCGGCGGACCGGGCGGCCGGCCATGCGCAGTCCGTCGAAGGCCTGCGGCGAGGTCACCTCGTGGACCAGGTGCAGGTCGATGTAGATCAGGTCCTTGGAGACCTCGTGCTCCTCCCAGATCTTTTCGAACATGTTCTTCGGCATTGGCCCTCCTCCTAGCCGCGCCTGAGGCCGGCGGCGATCACGGCGACGAACCGGGTCGGTTCCTCGCCATCGTTCTCGAAATGGTGCGGCAGGTCGGCGTCGAAGGTGACGCTGTCGCCGCTGGAAAGGTCGTGGCGAGCGCCCTCGACGAACAGCGCCAGCCGCCCGTTGAGGACGAAGGCGGTCTCGCGGCTGCCCGGCTCGTGCATCGGCGGGTCCTCGCGGCCGCCGGTGGTGGCGCCGGGCTCGAGCGTGTGCAGGGAGACGTCGGCGCGCTGGCCCGGCAGCGGCGGGGTCAGCTCCTCGAAGCGGTGCCCGCCGCGCTCGAAGCGACGGCGCTGGCCGGTGCGGGTGACGGCGACGTGCTGGCCCTCGTCGAGGCGCAGTAGCTGCGAGAGGGTCAGCTCGAGGCCGGCGGCGATCTTCTCCGCCACCGCCAGGGTCGGGCTGGTCTCGCCGCGCTCGACCTGCGAGAGCATCGGCGCGCTGACCCCGGAGCGCTCGGCCAGGTCGCGCAGGGACAGGCCCATCGCGTCGCGCAGGGCCTTGATGCGGGGGCCGACGGCGGATGCGGGCTCAGCAGCGGTGGGCTTGACGGTCGTTACGCTCATTGAAGCGCGTACGTTATCACGGACAGTTGTATTGCATCCCTCGACGCGCCATCACCGGAACCCCAGATCAGGTGTGGTTCCGGTGATGGCTCTGAGGGTCGAGGAGGACGCCGAGATCGCGGGCGATCGCTGTGGGTTCATCGTCTAGTTGGGACCAGGTCAGGCGCGTGATGCCATAGCCCGCTACACGGAGGTGGCGGTCGCGGGTGCGGTCGTTGCGGAAGGCGGAGCGGGTTCCGTGGGCCTGCCAGCCGTCGAGCTCGACGACCTGGCGCTGGGCGGGCCAGAGGCAGTCGACCTGGAACCGCCTCCCTCCCACTTCGAGCCAGGCGTTGAGCTGGGGCAGCGGCAGAGCGTGGCGGCGCAGGAAGGGCAGGAAGCGTTCCTCCAACGGGCTGCGCATCCGCCCTGAGGTCTCCCGCCGCCGCACGAGGGCGGCGCGGACCGCCTTCGCGCCCTTGCGGCGCGGATAGCGGGCAAGCAGGTCCGGCAGCGAAAGCCGGCCATGCAGCCGTAGGTATTCCGACTGCCGCAGCGCGTTCTCGGCGACGTCGGCACCCTCGGTCGACGCCAGGTCGAAGACCGTCCGCGGCACCGTCGTCACCGGAATCCCCCGCTCGACCGTGACCTCGTCGTCCGGGAGGACGGCGTAGTGCCGATGGATCCCGCCACGGGAGCGGGCTTTGGAGCCGCTCGTCACCTCGATCGCCCGCCGCGAGCTGCCCCGGATCCCCCAGAGCGCCGCCGCCGAGCGATGGCTCAGCACTGCCCCGTCCCCGCAGAACAGCACCGCCCCCATCCACCGCCCCTCCTGCATGATCGCTCGGTGCCCGACCGCGTAGACGCCACGGTGGAGGGCGTGCAACCGCCCGTGTCTCAGCCTCCAGTCGATCGCTTCTTCGCCCACGCCCATCGCGAGCAACTGCCGCCGTGCCACCACCCCATGCTGCCGTACCGCCAGCCCCGCAATCGCGGCATCGATTCCACGCGTCTGCTCCAACCCGTCCATAACCCGGGTAAGAGCAGACGCGTGGGTGATTCACCCCCCAAGGTCCGCGACGGTGGCGGACTTTGGGGGCTCGCTCAGGGTCCGGGCGTGCGCTCGGCTGCCACGGCGTCCGCCGTGGCAGCCTCCGCCTCGCGGGTTGCCGCGCCTTCCAGGGCGTTGGACAAGGCGCGGACGTAGGCGCGGGCGGAGGCCTCGAGGATGTCGGTGGCGACTCCCTGGCCGGTGGCCAGGCGGCCGGCATAACGCAGCTGCACGCTCACCTCGCCGAGGGCGTCCTCTCCCCCGGTCACGGCGCCTACGTTGTACTGGACCAGCTCGCATTCGCTCTCGGTGGCGGACTGGATCGCGCGGAAGATCGCGTCGACCGGGCCGTCGCCGCTCGACTCGCCGGTCCTCTCCTCGCCCGAGGGCAGCGTCACCGCGACCTTGGCGACGGGGTCACGGCGGGAGCCCGCCTCGACCTCGAACCAGGCCAGCTCGTGGGCGTCGGAGCGCTCGCGCATCTCGTCGGAGACGATCGCCTCCAGGTCGAGCGCGGTCACCTGCTTCTTGCGGTCGGCGACCTCCTTGAAGGCCTTGAAGGCGGCGTTGAGGGCGTTGCCCTCGACCTTGAAGCCCAACTGCTCCAGGGCGTCTTTCAGGGCATGGCGGCCGGAGTGCTTGCCCAGCACGATCGCGTTCGACTCCAGGCCGACTTCGGTCGCGTCCATGATCTCGTAGGTGCTGCGCTCCTTCAGCACGCCGTCCTGGTGGATCCCGGACTCGTGGGCGAAGGCGTTGCGGCCGACCACCGCCTTGTTGGGCTGGATCACGTAGCCGGTCAGGCGCGAGACCATGCGGCTGGTGCGGGCGATCTCGCGGGTATTGATGCCGGTGCTGAGCCCGTGGGCGTCCTCGCGAACGTGGACCAGCATCGCGATCTCCTCCAGCGAGCAGTTGCCGGCGCGCTCGCCGATCCCGTTGACCGCGCACTCGACCTGCCGCGCCCCGGCCAGGACGCCGGCGTAGGAGTTGGCGACCGCCAGCCCCAGGTCATCGTGACAATGGACCGAGACCTCCACCCCGTCCAGCCCCGGCACCAGCTCGTACAGCCGCCGCAGGTAGGCCTGGTACTCCTCCGGCGTCGTGTAGCCGACGGTGTCGGGGATGTTGACCACGGTCGCGCCCTCGGCGACGGCGATCGCGCAGACCTCGGCGGTGAACTCGACGTCGGCCCGGGTCGCGTCCATCGGCGAGAACTCGACGTCCTCGCAGTAGGACTTGGCCAGGGCGACGGCGGCGCGGGCCTGGCCCTTGACGTCCTCGCGGTCGGTCTGCAACTGGTGCTCGATGTGGATGTCGGAGGTCGAGATGAACGTGTGGATGCGCGGCCGGGCGGCGTCGCGGACCGCTCCCCAGGCGGCGTCGATGTCGGCCTTGTGGGTGCGGGCCAGGCCGCAGATCGTCGGCCCCTCGACCGTGCGGGCGATCGCCTCGACCGCCTCGAAGTCGCCGGGCGAGGTGATCGGGAAGCCGGCCTCGATCACGTCGACCCCCAGCCGCGCCAGCTGCTGGGCGATCTCCACCTTCTCGGCGGTGTTGAGTGAGATGCCGGGCGACTGCTCGCCGTCTCTCAGGGTGGTGTCAAAGATGTGGACGCGGTTGGCGTCAGATGCGGATCCCATTGGATCTCTCCTTCTCTCCTAAGTTCGAATGGCCTTTGTCTCTCGCGGCTATCGCGCCGCCCAGCGCTATTCCCCCCGAGGGGGGAGGAGAAGGAGAAGCGCGAGGCTGTGGAGCCGGCTGGACATTCGTTCAGCAAGAGTAGCGCAGGATCGCGCGGCATCGGAGACGTTGCGTAGGCTGCGCCGCATCGAGGCTTCTTCCCCGCAGCGGATCAACTGGCTCGCCCTCTTCGCGATGGGGATCGCGGTGGTCGTGATCGCCAACGACTTCTCGGCAATCAACGTCGCCCTTCCCACCATGGAGAATGACTTCGATACTAACATCAACACGATCCAGTGGGTGGTCAACGCCTATGCGCTGACCTTCGGGGTGATGATCGTGACCGGCGGCCGGCTCGCCGACATGTTCGGCCGCCGCAACGCCTTCTTCCTCGGGACCGCGATCTTCGCCGCGATGTCGGCGCTGGGCGGGGCGGCGCAGTCGGAGGCGATGCTGATCGCCTGCCGCACCCTGATGGGGGTCGGCGGGGCGCTGATGTGGCCGGCGATCCTGGGGATGACCTTCGCGATCCTGCCGGAAGAGAAGGCGGGCCTGGCCGGGGGGATCATCCTCGGCGCCGCCGGACTTGGCAACGCGCTCGGGCCGCTGATCGGCGGCGTCCTCACCGAGGCGCTGAGCTGGCGCTGGATCTTCTTCCTCAACGTGCCGATCGCGATCTTCGCCGTGCTCGTCACTTACTTCCTCGTCCACGTCAAGGAGCCGGAAGCCGAGGACACGCGGATCGACTACCCGGGGATCGCGACGCTCTCGGTCGGCCTCGTCTCCCTGTTGATCGCGCTCGACCAGGTCGCCGAGTGGGGCTGGGGCGATCCGCGGGTGGTGGCCCTGCTGCTGCTGGCGACCGTCCTGATCGTCGCCTTCGTGCCGCTGCAGCGGCGGGCCGGCGGGCACGCGCTGGTCCCGCGCGAGGTGATGCGCAACCGCAGCTTCACCGCCTCCTGCGTGGCGATCCTCTTCATGTCGGCGACCTTCTTCGCCTCGCTGCTCTACCTGCCCCAGTTCATGCAGAAGCAGTTCGGCTACTCGCCGCTCGAGGCCGGAGTCGGGATCCTCCCCTTCCTCGCTGTCTTCGCCGCGGTCTCCTTCGTCGCCGGGCCGCTCTACAACCGGCTCGGGGCGAAGCCGCTGGCGGTCTTCGGCGCCGCCTGCATCACCGTCGCCCCGTTCCTCTTCTCCCAGGTTGACGCCGGCTCCAGCTACGGCTCGCTGGTGCCGGGGATGGTCGTGCTCGGGGTCGGGATCGGCAGCTTCTACCCGACCGCGACGACCGCCGGGGTGACCTCGGTCGACGACTCCCAGACCAGCCTCGCCGGCGGCATCGTCTACATGTTCCAGATCGCCGGCGGCTCGATCGGGCTGGGGTTGACGACGACGATCTTCTCCGACGCGATCCCGCCCTTCGTCGACGGCATCGAGGCCGCCTTCCGGCTCGACGCCGCGCTCTCGCTGGTCGGCTTCGTGATCACCGCGCTGTTCGTCGGCGGCAACCTGTTCGCGCGCCGCCGCACGGCCGAGGAGCCCGCTTAGCTCACTGCATCAGGTGGTTGTTCCCCGAGCCGCCGAGCAGCTCGTCTTCGCCCGGCCCGCCGTTGAGCACGTCTGAGCCGCTACCGCCGAAGAGGCGGTCGTCTCCGGGGCCGCCGAAGAGGGCATCGTGCAGGGCGCGTCCGATCAGGGTGTCGTCCCCGCTGCCCCCGATCAGCTTGTCGGAGCTGGCGCCGCCGACCAGGCGGTCGTCGCCGGGGCCGCCGCGCAGGGTGACCGCGACCGGCACCTCGGCCGCCACGATCACCGAGTCGTCGCCACCGCCGGCGTTGACTTCGAAGCCGCCGATCCGGACCGCTTCGCAGACCAGCTCGTTCGGGTGCTCTTCCGGGTGGGTGCAGATCGAGCCGCCGACCTCGAGCGGGACGGCGGAGTCGATCAGGTAGCTGCGCCCGTCGGGGCTGAGGCCGATCTCGATCGTGTCCACTTCGACGCCGCCGGCCAGCAGCACCGTCAGCGGCGCTTCGCTGGCGTGGGCGGGCGCGGCGGCCAGCGCCACCAGCACCGTGATCGCGGTCAGGATCGCTCTCTTCATCGTGAAATGCCCCGGCGCCCGCGACGGGCGGGTCATTAGGGCCATCTATGGGAACAACACGACCTTGCCGACGTTGCGGCGCTGGGCGATGAACTCGTGCGCCTCGCCGGCCCGGTCGAAGGGGAAGGCCTCAGCGACCACCGGCTCCAGTCGGCCGGCCTCGAGGTCGGCCATCAGCGGCTCGGTGACGCGGTCGATGTTGCCCTCGCGTTCCCACCAGCTCAGCATGTTGAGCCCGAAGACGCCTTTGTTCTCGTTCATCATCATCAGGCTCTTCCACCAGGGCATCGAGGCCAGGGGCATCTTCGCCAGGCTCTTCAGGGTCGCCGGGATGTTGC
>DASUNU010000101.1:0-8597 GCA_036276995.1 Solirubrobacterales bacterium | reverse complement strand
GGGGCTTGCCGCCAGTGCCTCCGCAGCCATTGAGGAGAAGCAGCAGGGAAAGGATTGCCGGGAGCAGCGTGCCGGGAGCACCGATGACCCGACGCTGGCGAGAACGTTCTGGCAAGGCACCCGAGCTTAGGGGGCGCCAGCTGCGCCGGCCGATGGTCAGTTGCCGCTCCGGTGACCCGCCGCGCGATCCCGAGCGGCTGCGGCCCCAATCCGACGCGTGAGCGAGGCGGCGGTGACGCCGTGGACCAGGATCGAAACCGCGGTCAGGACGACGACGCTCCAGAACACCTTGACCGCTTCGGACTCGTCGAGGACGCCGGCGTGGACGACGACGGCGGCATAGTAGAGGGAGCCGATCCCCCGGATGCCGAACCAGCCGATGAAGGCGCGCTCCCGCAGCGGGACGGGTGAACGGGCAAAGGCGCCGAAGGTGGCGAGTGGACGGATGGCGAAGAGGAGCAGCGGGACCAGCAGCCAGCCGGCAACCCCGAGCGCCGCCAGCCCGGCCGAGGTCACCAGGCTGCCGAGCAGCAGGACCAGCGTCAGCTCGGCGACCTTTTCCACGGTGTCGGCGCCGGCGTGGACCCGGCCGTGGGACTCCCCTCCCATCGCGTGGCGGCGGAAACCCAGGCCGCCGGCGAAGGCGGCGAGGAACCCATACGCCCCGACGAGCTCGGCCGCCCCGTAGATGGCGAGGACGGCCGCGAGCGAGAGCCAGCCGTCGAGCTCAGCCAGCAGCCATCCCCGATCGCGCAGCCAGCGAGCGCCGACGGCGATCAGGTAGCCCGCGGCAGCACCCAGGACGACCCCGACCCCGATGCCGTAGATCACGTCCGCGACGAGCCACTCCGCGAACCACCCCGTCCCCCCCTCGGCCGCGATCAGGGTCCCGAGGATGACGAACGGGAATGCGACGCCGTCGTTCAGGCCGGCCTCCGAGGTGAGGGCGAACTGCGGCTCCGGCTCCCGCTCCCGCCCCTCGCCGGGAGGGCCGACCTGCACGTCGCTGGCCAGCACCGGATCGGTCGGAGATAGAGCCGCGCCAAGGACGATTGCGGCCCCGATCGACAGACCCATCGCGATCGCCCCGAAGGCCGCAACCGCGGCGATCGTCAGCGGCATCACGATCAGGATCAGGCGCGCGGTGGAGGTCCACCGCGCCCAGCGCAGGGGCCGGTCCAGCTTCAGTCCCGCCCCGAACAGCGCGATGATCACCGCGAACTCGGAGATCCGCTCGATCGCCTGGGAATCGTCGAGCGGATCGAGCCAGTCGACCCCGAGCGCCCGCGCAAGCCCGGCCGCGGCAACGCCCAGGAGCAGGTAGACCATCGCCGGCGAGAAGGCCCGGTTGCCCTGCCTCGAGAGGGCCAGCACCGCCGCGAAGACCACGAGCCCGACGAAGAGCTGGGCGGCGGCGTAGGGATCGCCGCCCCCGAACCCCGGGCCGGCGGCGATCACCATGGCTCGCGACCAGCCCGGACCACGTGGCCAGCCTCAGGCTGTGCGACGGCGGCGACTGAGCCCAGCCCTCGGATCGCTCATGAAGATGCTCCGCTCGCGGCCTTGGCCGCCATCCGCTCCGGCGACCTGCCAGGCGGCGATCCCGATCGCGACGAACGGGATCAGCGTCACCAGGCCGGTGATGATGCGGTCCCGGGCCTCGTTCTCGACTGGCTGGATGTCAGAGGGGAAGGGACCCTGCACCGTTGATCTCCATGCTCGACGACAGGCCGGAAGTCAAAGGTTGCTGCCGGTCCGCAGACCGACCTCGAGGATGCCCTCCAGCTCCGAGGGTACCAGCCCGCCGCCGCGCGGAAGGCGGGTCAGACCAGGTCGGTCGGGGCGAGGATGAAGACCTCGCACATCAGGTCCGGCTCCTGCTGGTTGCCGCTCATGAAGCCGATCACCTCGCGTCCCGTCGCCTTTTCGATGACCGCTTCGAAACGCTCGCGCATGAGCTCCTGAAACTGCATGCGCTGTTCGATCACGGCCGAGCCGCGGCCGCCGTCGCGAAGCGTCTGCTCGACCTGCGTGTAGCCGCCGCGGAGGATGCAGACGACGAGGTCGTCCTGGTAGTAGGACTTGGCCTGGGTCGGGCCGCGACCGTAGAACTCCTTGAGCAGGGTGACCAGGCCGTCGGAGATCGCGGTCAGCTCTTCGCCGTGGTGGCGGCGGGCTGCGGCAGCCGACTCCGCCTCGGTCTGGGATGAATCGATCTCAGGCTGTGCGATGTGAGCATGGTAGCCCGACGCGCTACGCTGGCTCAACCGCACGTTGGGTTCTTCCACCCTCTGCCTCGCGCGCGCTCCTTGCCAGAGGACGAGAAAGAAGGCTCAGCGATGCCGCCCTCGACTCCCCCGCTATATGGCGACGAGTTGCTGGCCGCCGTGACCGACGCGATGGTCGTGCTGCACGAGCGCTACCACCACCGGGCCCCGGTCAGCGCCAAGACCCAGCTGCTCGACGGCGACCTGCTGGCCGTCGTCATGGGCGGTGTCTACACGGAGGTCGAGAAGACGATGATCGAGCTGCAGAGGGGCCACGTCGTGCAGGAAACGCGCAGCGCCTTCCAGGAGGCCATGCAGCAGCGCTTCATCGACGCGGTCGAGCAGCTCTCCGGCCGCAGCGTCCTCGCCTTCATCTCCAACCACCACGTCGGTCCCGACCTGGAGATCGAGCTGTTCGTGCTGAGGAAAGCGGCGGCCGGCACGGCCGACTAACCCGCGGCCCGACCGGGTAGTACCCCCATCGACGGAGGGCATCAATGGGGTCGGCCTGCGGTCGGCAGCAGACGCTGACTTCCAAGCCGTTGCGAACTCGACCCAGGAGCCCAAGATGATCATGCGACTCGATCGGCTGATCGCCGAAATCCCGCCGCCCTCCGACCCGGATCCCAACGGCGCCTCCGTGGTCCAGGAGCTGCTGGGCGGGAAGTTCGGCGAGATGTCGACCTTCATGAACTACACGTACCAGTCGTTCAACTTCCGCAACCGCCAGGGCGCCCGGCCCTTTTACGACCTCGTCGCCAGCATCGCCGCCGAGGAGTTCGCCCACATCGAGCTGGTCTCGACCGCGATCAACACGATGCTGACCGGGGCGGCGAGGAAAAAAGCGGGCAAAAAGGGCTCGCTGAAAGGCGTGTCCGACGCCCGCAACACGCAGCAGTTCCTCGCCGGCGGCGCAGCGGCGATGGTCCAGGACTCGATGGGAAAGCCGTGGAGCGGCGACTACGTCAACGCCAGCGGCGACCTGATCGGCGACCTCACGCACAACTTCTTCCTCGAGACCGGCGCGCGCAACAACAAGCTCAAGGTCTACGAGGCGGTCGACCATCCGGCCGCCCGCGCCCTCACCGGCTACCTGCTGGTCCGCGGCGGCGTCCACCAGGTCGCCTACGCGAGGGCACTGGAGAACCTGACCGGCGCTGACATGACGAAATTGTTCCCCTCGCCGCGGATACCGACCGACAAGATTCCCGAGTGCAAACCACACATCAAACGCGGCGAACACCTGAAGCTCTACCGCTGGTCGCCCAACGACTTCCACGAGCTGTCCGCGGTCTTCAACGGCCCTCATCCCGAAACCGGCGAGGAGCTGCAAGTGGCCGAGGAGCTGCACCCCGAGGGCGCCCTCGCCTACGACCTGCCAGAGCAGCCCGCGGTCTTCGCGCCCGGGCCCGAGATGGGCGAGATCGAGGAGATCGCGCAGAAGCTGCGTGAAGCGGCCGGCCTGCCGAAAGAGCCGACCGGCGAGGTCGCCAACAGATGACCCCGAGTCGTTCCCAGCTCCTTGCGATCTACATGAACGACCACCTCGCCGGATCGGCAGCCGGGGTCGAGATGGCACGGCGCACGCGAGACGCCAACGCCGGCACCGAGTTCGGCGAGCCGCTGGCCACGCTCTGCCGCGAGATCGAAGCGGATCGCGAGAACCTCGAATCGTTGATGGGGGAGCTCGGCGTCAGCCGATCGCGACTCAAGCCCGCCCTCGGCTGGATCGCCGAGAAGCTCGGCAGGGTGAAGCTGAACGGCCAGCTCCACGGGTACTCGCCGCTCAGCCGAGTGGTCGAGCTGGAAGGCCTGGTCCTGGGCAGCACGGGCAGGATCCGCCTCTGGCGCCTGCTCGCCGAGCTGGTGGGCGAGCAGACCTCAGCGGACCTGCCGTTGATGATCGCCGGCGCCGAGGACCAGCGCGGAAGGCTCGAAGCGCTCCAGCTACGGGCCGCCCGCCTGCTCTGAACCAGGGATCCGATGGGCCGATCGGGTCTCCAGCTCGGCCTCGGTCAGCCGGCGGACCCGACGGCAGATCTGCCGGTAGAAGTGCAGCTGCTGGGTGCGGCCGAAGAGGCTGAAGCCCAGTCGAGTCAGCAGCGGACCCCTGCGGGCCGGGCGAGAAACGGCGCGCAGGTGAAACTCGACGTCGCCGGTGTCCATCCACTTCCACAGCTCGTAGTGCATCCGGCCTTCCTCGAAGTGCCCTTCGAGCGTCACATAGCTCCAGCCGAAAACCAGTACGGAGCGCCCGTCCAGCTCGCGGGTCTCTTCGTAGTCGCGATCGACCCTCACCCCGACCCGGAATCGCAGCCCTTTGAAGGAGATGCGCAACAGCATGTTCCTGCCCGCGAGCGGAGCCGATTCGTCATAGGTGGCGTCGACGACCCCGGGGTCGGCCAGTTGGTAGCGCTCCATGATGTCCTTGGCGACCTGCCAGCTCCCGCTCTCCGCCGGCGGCCCTGAAGCCTCGGAGGGAAGCGGCTCGACCAGGTCGTCCAGGCGCCAGGTCCCTGCTTCGATCGACTCGGCGAGCTCGTCCTCGTCGAGGTTGGGACGCCGTCGCCCCAGCTCCTCCACGCGCGCGAGCTCCGGATCGCCGAGTCGTGGAACCTCCTCGTCGCGGCCGGGCAGCGCCCGCTCGGAGACGATGCGGGTGACGATCACGATGCCCCCCTCCATCCTTCCTTTGGTCAGGCCGATGACACGGCGCAGGACCGAGGACCACATGTGCAACTGGACCTCCTTGGAGATCAGCAGGCGGTCGTAGAGGAGGTCGCTGAAACGGCCCCCGCTGCGGGCCCAGGACTCGATCTCGAACCAGAGCGAGCGATGGTCTGCGCTCGAGCGGAATTCGATCTGCCCCGCCTCGAGGTGACCCGACAGGGTCGCCAGGCGAAACGAGGTCGGCCCGGCCGCGACCACGCGGACCGGGCCGTCCCACGGCCCCGGCATGCGGACCACATAGCGGTCGCCGACCTCCACGTGATCGGTCGCCCCTCCGATCTCCTGAAAGGTCGCGAACTCCGAGGGAGCGACCCGGTCGAGATCCGCGGTCATCCGTCCCATCACCTCGGCGGGAGAGAGGGTCGAGCCGACGATTCGGGTCCGGTAGATCCGGTGAAAGAGCGGGCCGGACCCCTCCTGCACGCGCTGCAGTTCGTCCGGATCGGTTCCAGGCGGGAGGGGCGGCGGCCCGTCGGCGGCCCAGGATCCCTTCATCTCCCAGCGATGGACGGGGGTCGTGCTCCAGAAGTAACGGGAGATCGCCAGCCCCACTCCGAGCGGCCACCGGGCCGCGGTCGCCCAGCGCTTGCGACGGGTCTGGTGGCCGGGCATTACCTGGGACTACCCGATACGTGCGGCCGGGAAGCGAGACCGCCTTTTCGCGATAGGGCACACTGGTGTGCATGGGATCTCGTGCTCTCGACCGCGTGCCAGTTCGGGATGTGCACCTCTACGGCTCGTCGATCGCCTCGATCCTCCTCTGCATCGTGCTCTGGCTGCGCGCCAAGACGATCGGCGAGGACGAGCGCGGCAACGCCGAACGACGAGCGCTCTTCGTCGGGCTCTGGCCGCCGATGCTGTGGCTGATGGGCGACGCCCTGGGGCGCCGGAACCCTCCCCGAACCGGGCTTCTACGCCGGCGCTGAGCAGCCCGCCATCGCCGCGGGCTTAACCTGGGAATCGTTTGCCGAGTCGCACCGTGGGTACCAGCTGAACATTGCGGTTCGGCCACCAGGACGAGCAGCAACAACTTCCCTCACCCCTCTGTCGCGCCGTCTCTTTCAGTCCAGGTTCGCGCCGATCTTGGGTCCCCGTAGCCCGTAGCTCGCTCTCGGCGAGTGATAACCCCACGATCGGAGAATCGTATGAACGACGCAAACGCGTCCTCCGGCCCCTCGCCGGATACGACGAGCATCAAAGAGAAGGCCCAGGAGGCGACCGCTCCTGCACAGGAGAAGGCTCGCGACGCTGCCGGCAAGGCACAGGACGCCGTGCGCAGCCAGCTGGACGAGCGGACCTCCCAGGCCGGCGAGAAGGTGAGCGGCACCGCCGAGGACATTCGCAGCATCGGCGAGGAGCTCCGCAAACAGGGCAAGGACGGCCCCGGAAAGCTCGCCGACCAGGCCGCGGAGCAGACCGAGAAGGTCGGCTCCTACCTCTCCGGAAACGGTCCCGACCAGATGCTGCAAGACCTGGAGGACTTCGGCCGCCGGCGCCCGTGGGCGCTGCTCGCCGGAGGGCTGCTTGTCGGTGCAGCGGCGGCCCGCTTCCTGAAGGCGTCGAGCCGCAGCCGCTATGAAGGCCGAAGCCGCAACGGCAGCGCTTCCTCCCCGCAGCTGGGCACGACCAGTCCCGCCCCTTCGTCGGCGCCCCCAGAGCGGACGATGCCGGTGCCGGCCGCACCCGTTCCGCCCACCAGCACCGAGCCGAGGTCGACCCCGCCGGAGCCCGCGATCCCGAGCGCAGGGACGTGAGCCCGCCCGGCGCAAACGGGGGCGACCTGCGCGAGCACTCGACCGGAGACCTGGTCAGGCAGCTCGCCGATCAGACCTCCACCCTGGTCCGCCAGGAGATCGAGCTGGCCAAAGCGGAGCTGAGCGCCAAGGGCAAGGTCGCGGGCGAAGGAGCCGGCATGTTCGGCGGTGCCGCGATCGTGGCGCTGCTCGCGCTCGGCACCTTCACCGCCCTTGTCCTGTCCCTGCTGGACAAGGCGATGGACTTCACGCTGGCGGCGCTGATTGTGACCGTCGTCTACGCGGCCATCGCCACGCTCGTCGCTCTCGCGGGCAGGCAGCGAATCGAGCGGGGGCTGCCACCGGCCCCCGAACAGACCATCGAAACCGTCAAGGAGGATGTGCAATGGGCCAAGAGCCAAGCCAAATCCGTCAGGAGATAGAGGAGACCCGCGCCGGCATGAGCGAGACCGTCGACGCCCTGGCTTACAAGACCGACGTCAAGTCCCGCGTCAAGGAGTCGATCTCCGACAAACGCGACCACGTAGTCAGTCAGCTGAAGGGGACCTCCGACAAGGTCGGGGACGCCGCCCCGGACGGCGAACAGCTGAAGGAAGGCGCCCAGCACGCGGTCGGCGTCGCCCAGGAAAACCCGCTCGGGCTGGCGCTTGCGGGCGTCGCCGGAGGCTTTCTCGCCGCGATGCTCCTGCCGAGCAGCCGGATCGAGGACGAGCGCGTCGGCCCCCTGGCCGACCAGGTCAAGGCGACCGCCGCCGAGACCGGCCACGAGGTGCTCGACCGTGGCAAAGAGGTCGCCGGGCAGGCCGTCGAGAACGCAAAGGAAGCCGGGCAGGACGCGCTGGAGACGACCAAAGAGGCCACGCGAGAGCAGGCGGGCGAGCTCGGGAACAGCGTCAGGAACGGCGCGGCGGATGTCGGCGAGGCAGCCCGCAGGTGATTTCCCAGGGAGCGGGACGAGTGGTCCCGCTCCCTGGCGGCAGTGCTAGTCGCTGGCCGAGTTCGACTGCGAGTCGAACAGGAAGAAGTGCAGGGCGAGGTTGGCGGGAACCTTGATGTGGGTGAGGTGGGTCTGTACCGGCCGCCCCGTCTCCCTCTCGACGACGGCGACGAACTCGCCGTCGATGGCGTCGTTGATCTTCTTGCGCGATTCCTCGACCTGCTCCCTTCCCCCATTGGCGATCAGGGTCCTCTCCCCGGTCGTGAAGATGTCCCGCAGGACGCAGACGGCATAGTCCGACTGCACGTAGGTCCGCGCCTTCGTCGGTCCCCGCCCGAACGTGCGCAGATACAGCTGCACGGTCTCACGCGAGATGGCGGCGCGAACGCCGTGCAGCACCTCTGTCTCGGCGATCTCAGGCGCCAATGGGTGCCTCCGATTCCAGTCGAGTCGCCGGAGGAACCGCGTCGGCCTTGGAGAACGCCGGGGAGATCTCCACCCTCTCCGGCAGCCCGACCAGATCCAGCAGGCGACTGACCTGGCCTCCGCAGCCCGTGAGCACCAGCTTGCCGTCCCGTCGGGAATTTCCTGCGGCCCAGGCGAGAATCGCGTATCCGCCGACGTCCATGAAGGTGAGCCGGCGCATATCCAGGGTGACAAGGACAGAAGCGCGCTGCGCCTCCGCGAGCCGGGCTTCGAACAGCTCGCAGCCGGCGCGGTCGAGCTCTCCGCTGAGCTCGAGTGAGGCCGACCCCCGAGCGTCGAACCGGCAAATGCATTCGAATCGAATCGCAACTGGGGGAGGCTGCGCTTGGAGCGAAAACTGAGAACGGGGGGAAAGTGCCATCGGAGACCTCCTGGCTTGAACAACCGGCCGGAAGTCAGGGTCTGCTGCCGACCGCTTCGGCC
>DASUNU010000100.1:0-12386 GCA_036276995.1 Solirubrobacterales bacterium | reverse complement strand
CGCGCTCTGCCCGGCGAGGACGATCCCCTGCCGCCAGGCGAGGCTGAGGATCGAGGCGATGTCGTGCGCCTCCCAGACGGCCAGCAGGTTGACCATGCTGCCGCCGCCGACGTAGATCAGGTCCTGTTCGAGCAGGTGGTCGGCCAGCGCCATCGGCCGCCGCCCGAGCCGGAAGAGCGAGACGTCGGAGGGCTCGCAGGGGCGCTCGCCGAAGGCAGCGTAGAAGCTGCCGATCAGCTCCGAGGTGTCGCCGCTGGCGGTCGGCAGGATGCAGATCCGCGGCCGCTCGCCGCCGCGCTCGCCGGCGAGCCGGAGCAGCAGCTCGCAGACGGCGCGGTCGGGCGGGCGCGAGCTGAAGTCGTGGCCACCGAGGGCGAGGATGCGACGGACCGCGGTCGCCTGGCCGGGGGCGGCACCATTGGCGCCCGGCAACTCCATCAGGCCGCGACCGCGGTCGAGAGCGCCTCCGGGATCGGCGCGGTCGGGATGACGCCGCGGTCGCCGAGGAAGGTGGTCGCGATCCGCATCTCCACGACCCGCTGGCCGGCGACGTCGAGCCGGTAGCCGCGCGCCTCCGGCCGCGAGGCGACGACCCGGCTCAGCTCGGTGCCGGTGAAGTGCAGGGCGGCGCCGTCCTCGGCCGCGTAGCCGGCGCACATCCCTTCGCGCAGGAAGCGGTGGTAGGACTCGTTGCGTTTCGAGCCGCGCTCGTAGTGGACGCAGTTGCTGAACGGCAGCAGTCCGATCCCCGACAGCCGTTTCGGCTCGCCGTGGAAGCCGGTCACCGCCTCCTCGAACCAGCAGAGCGAGCCGGCCGAGAGCCCGCAGAGGATCACCCCCGCTTCCCAGGCTTCGTGCAGGATCGCGTCGATCCCGTGCGCCCGCCAGACCCCGAGCAGGCTGACCACGCTGCCCCCGCCGACGTAGATCAGGTCCTGGGAGAGCAGATGGCGGCGCAGGTCCTCCGGCCCCTGCTCGCGGCGGAAGAGGGAGATGTGGCTGGCCTCGCAGCGGTGGGCGGAGAAGGCGCGGTAGAAGCGGACGATGTAGTGGTCGGCGTCGCCGCTGGCCGAGGGCAGGAAGCAGACCCGCGGCCGCTCCGCCCTGGTCAGGCCGAGCACGTAGTCGTCCAGCAGCGGATTCCCCGACTCCATCGAGAAGCCGCCTCCACCGAACGCGACGATCTGACGGGGCGCGGTCTTCATGGAGGAATGGTCGGCGCAAAGCGCCCGGCGCGGGTTGTACAGCGGTCCGAAGTTTTCGGCAGCTCGCTCGCCCGCGTGTACAGGCCGGGCCGGGAGCGCACGGCCGCATCCCGCCCGCGTTCCCGAGCCGCCGCTCAAAAATTAATTCGGTACTGATTCGTCCACAGAAGCTCGTCAGGGGTGTACAATCGCGTTTACCTAAACACCGCTGTCTGAACGAGGTGTTCCCTTTGCCCCCCACCGCTTCCCATAACGGAGCCAAATCCAAGGCCCAGCAGGACGATCTCGGGGGCCTGATCGAGCGCGAACACCTGCCGAGCGGGCGTGCCGACCTGCCCGAGCCGCTGATCGCCCACTCTCAGCGCGAACGGATCCTCAACGCGATGGCCGCTACCTGCGCCGCCAAAGGCTATGGAGCGACCACGATCGCCGACGTCTGCGAGCCGGCCGGCGTCTCCCGCGCCACCTTCTACGAGCTGTTCAAGGACAAGGAGGACTGCCTGCAGGCCAGCATGGAGCTCTCGCTGGCCGACGCGATGGGCCGCATCGTCGAGGTCTACTCGCCCGACAAACCGTGGGCGACGATGGTTCGCGACGCCGCCGCCACCTTCCTCGACCTGCTCGCCTCCCGCCCCGACTTCGCCCGCATGGCGCTGGTCGAGGCGCCGGCCGCGGGCGGCCGCTCGCTGGAGATGTACGCCTCCGGCAAGCGGGTCCTGCAGGCGCTGCTCGACCGCGGCCGCGGCGACCCGATCGAGGAACAGGGGATCCCCTCCAGCGCCGGGCGCGGCGCCCTCGCCGCCGCCGAGTCGCTGATCGTCAGCCAGATCCTCGCCGGCAACACCGAGCGACTGCCGGAACTGCTGCCCGACATCGTCTACATCATCACCATCCCTTACCTCGGCCAGGACGAGGCGTTGCGGCAATCCCGGGAAGCGGAGAAGACCCTCCGCTCCGGGGCGGGCTAGGCGCCCTCAGCCGCAATCGGGCGATGGCGGCGCGGGGGGAGAAACAGGGGGAGCGCTGGCGGCCGCCGCGCGGCCGGCACGGCCTGCCGCCGGAGATCGTCGCGCGCTCGCAGCGGGAACGGCTGCTGGAGGCGACGATGGAGGTGGTCGCCGAGAAAGGCTACGGCCCGACCACGGTCGCCGACCTGACCAAGCGGGCGGGGATCTCCCGGACCACCTTCTACGAGCTGTTCGAGGACAAGGAAGCCTGCTTCCTCGCCGCCTACGACGACGCGGTCGACACCCTGGTGCGGCTGATCTCCAGCGCCTACGAGGCGGAGGAGCGCTGGCCCGACCGCGCCCGCGCCGGGCTCGCCGCCCTGCTCGAGGCGCTGGCGGCGCAGCCGGAGCAGGCGCGCCTGGCCCTGGTCGACGTCTCCGCCGCGGGGCCCGCGGCGCAGCGCCGCTACCGCGCCGCGATCGGTCGCCTCACCCCCTTCCTCGACGAGGGGCGCGACTTCGCCCCCGGCGGCCGCACCCTGCCCGCCAACGTCTCGCGGATGGCCGCCGGCGCGGTGGTCGGGCTGGTCGCCGACGAGCTGATCGCGGGCCGGGCAGAAGAGCTTCCAGGCTTGCTTTCGGACGTCCTTTTTGCGACGCTAGTTCCGTATCTAGGCCCGGATGCGGCAGCAAGGGAGGTGGCCGAAGAGAATAGGTAAACATCTTCGTACACGATGCCGCTATGATGAATGTACCCGGTAGTTCAGCCTCCGTCGAAAGCGGGCCTATGGCACCCCCCGAACCGCGGCGTCAACCGATCCTGGCGGCGATGATTCGAGTCGTCGGCGCCAAGGGCTACAAGGACACGTCGGTAGCCGACGTGATCGAGGAGGCCGAGACCTCCCGCACCACCTTCTACAAGTACTTCGAGGACAAGCACGACTGCTTCCTCGCCGCCTACGAGATGCTGGTCGAGCAAGTCTTCACCGAGGTGGTCGACAACTGCGACGGGGACGCCTCCTGGATGACGCGGATGACCGGCGGCCTGACCACGATCGTCGACCGCTTCGCGGTCGATCCCCAGCTTGCCCGGACCGCCGTGGTCGAGGTCGCCGCCGCCGGCGCCGATGCGCGCCAGCTCCACTACGACGCGATCGCCCGCTTCACCGCCTACCTCGACGGCGGCCGCGACCTGGCCCCCGGCAAAGAGCTGCCGGAGAACATCTCGCTGATGTCCGCTGGCGCCGTCTCCGGCCTGATCTTCGACGAGCTGCTGGCTGGCCGCGCCGACCAGTTGCCCGATCGCTTGCCAGACCTGCTGTTCGCGATGCTGGTCCCCTACGTCGGGCCGCAGGCGGCCGCGGCGGAGATGCGGCGGGTCGCCGCCGCCAATCACTGAACCACGTAGGCGCGGCGCAACCGATCGCGGGCCCGGTGCAGGCGCACCTTCACAGTCCCCTCCGGGATGCCGAGGCGGCGGGCGATCGCCGGCTGGGTCAGGTCCTCGTTGTAGCGCAGCTCGAGCAACTGGCGGTCGCGCTCGCTGAGCAGCTTCAGGGCCGCGTGCAGGTCAGCCCGCTCAACCGCGGCGACGACCCGCTCGTCCTCGACCCCCTCGTAGGTCTCGATCATCGATGTCGGGTCCGGGCGCACGCGCGAGTGCTGGCGGAAGGCCTCGTTGCGGACGATCGTCGCCAGCCACTGGTTGCGCCGATCCGCCTCGCGCAGGGTCGAGCGCCGACGCCAGGCGCGAAGCAAAGCATCCTGGGCTATGTCCTCTGCCTCGCTTGGATTGCTCGCATAGCGATAGGCCATGCGGAGGCAGACCCTGTGCGCCTCACCCCACTCCCAGCCATCGCTAGAAACAGTCCGATGCCTTACTGGAGCATTGATCAAACGAACTTACATAACCGGTGGATGATCGGGTGAATCTAAACGCTGAAACTGTTTTGATCAAAGCTATGGCCTAGTGCCCCAGGCTCGCTGGCCGTACAGTCGCGAGACCCCCTCTCCACTTCGAAACCAGGAGCAGCCATGCCTTCATCCACCGTCACCGGCGTCGACTTCGCCACCGTCTTCGTCAAGGACTACCCCGCGGCGCTGAAGTTCTACGGCGAGACGCTGGGGCTCGAGCACTCGGTCGACTACGAAAAAATCCCCGCCGGCGAGTTCGAGACCGGCAACCTGACGCTGCAGGTGATGGACGCCGCCTCGGTCGGGCGCGAGTTCCAGCCCAGCGGCCACCCGATCGCCTTCCACGTCGATGACGTCGAGGCGGCGCGGACCGAGCTCGAGGCAAAGGGGGTCGAGTTCCGGGGCGAGACGCTCGACAGCGGCGTCTGCCACATGGCCTTCTTCACCGACCCCGACGGCAACATCTTCATGTTCCACAACCGCTACGCGCCGCGTCCGTCCTGAACGGGGTGCCGGGCGGGTCAGCGATCGGCGAAGCGGACCCGGTAGACGAGGTGGGGCAGGCCGGCGTGCAGGGTGGTGCCGTCCTGGTCCATCCCCGCCTTCTCGGCGACCCGGCAGGAGCCGCGGTTGCGGGCCATGACGAGAGCGACGACCTCGGGTAGCGCCAGGGACTCGCCCCACTCGATCGCCGCCACCGCCGCCTCGGTCGCGTAGCCCCGGCCCCAGTGGGTGGGGGCTACGGCCCAGGGCAGCTCGACCGCGAGACGGCTGTCGACCTCGGTCCAGCGCAGCCCCGCCCGGCCGACGACGGCGCCGCCCTCGCGCTCTTCCAGGACCCAGGGGCCGAAGCCGTGGTCGGCCCAGTGGCGCTCGTCGTTGCCGAGCATTTCGTTCAGCTCTGTCTCGCGGAACGGCTGCAGCGGCGGCGGCCGCAGCCACTCTTCCACCGCCGGGTCGAGGAACAGGTTCCGGTAGGCACCGATGTCCGTGGCTTCGGGGGGACGCGCCCGCAGCCTCGCGGTGAGCCGCTCGTCATCCATCGCCCTCTAAGGATGACCGGTACGGGGCACCGGCCTGTCAGGGGGCGCGACCGCGGCTGCCGCTGAGATCAGGGGGGCCGATCGACCGTCCAGTCCAAGCCCCCCTGACCTCAGCGGCTCCTCGCTCCGCTAAGCCCCCGCGGCCAGGTCGTCCTGCGGCTGCGGGCGGGCGGCCAGGAAGGGCAGCGCCACCGGCCGGAAGAAGTACTCGGTGCCGCCGCGCCGCTGCTCGGTCCGGGCCAGCTCGACCGCTTCGCACTGGCGCAGCACGGTCAGGTGGTAGTGGATGACCGCCGATTTCGCCTCCAGCCTCGCCGCGATCAGGTTCGAGCTCACCTCCTGTTCTCCCAGCAGGAGCTGCAGAATCTCCGCTCGCACGGGGTGACTCAATGCCCGCACGAAGCGTGGGTCGATCGCCTGCCTAGGTCTGTCCGCCATCTATTTGCTCTCCTGGGGGTGGGTGGCAATAACGCTCGTTAACTAAACGAAGCTTCGCGCATTTCGGATGACTTTGGGGCACGAACCGATGAATCGTTCAGAATATGTTGAGCATAGGCAGGCCCAGCCGCCCAAATCAGCCGGGCCCACCCTGGTCCCTACGAGCCCTTACGCACGCAGGCAGCTGGCATCAGCTCGTCTGTCTTGACGATCTGCATCGGCCTCACCTCCCCCCAGCCGCAGGTCGGGGTCATTCGAGGCACCGGGCCTGCGACCAATCCCCCGCGACCCCAGGGGAAGGATTGCTAAGAAAAGCTCTTTCGGTTCACACCTTGGTAAGCGACCCCGGCGGCGTAAGTGATTGCGCGTTTCGGTGTTGCGGTTTAATTAGCTGAGCCTGGACACTCAAGGAAATTTGGAAGACCCCGCTTGGCCGACGCACCGCCCTACCTGACCAACCCGCAGCTACTGAGCGCCCTCACGCACCAGACGCGGGTCCACGCGCTGTCGGTTCTCACCGATCGCACCGCCAGCCCCAAGGAACTGGCCGCTGAACTCGGATGCTCCGTTCGCCACGTCTCCTACCACCTCGAAAAGCTCGAAGAGCTGGGTGTGATCGAGCTGGTCGGCGTCGACGAGAACGCCGGCGGCGGGCGGTCAGTCGAGCACTTCTACCGAGCGATCCAGCGCGCCTGGTTCGATCGCGACGCCTGGAAGGAGATCGGTGGCCCAAAGACACACCCCCGGGTGACCGCCGCGATCATGTCCCTGATCAACGAGGACATCGCCACCGCGATCACCGCCGGCACCTTCGACGGCGAGGAGAACCACATCAGCCGCACCCCCCTCGTCGTCGACAGGGAGGGCTATGAAGAGCTGGTCTCCTACCTGGCAGAGGTGCTGGAGGGCATCTTCGCGATCCGCGAAAGAGCCGCCAACCGGATCAAGGCCGACACCGAGACGGTCCAGGCCATGGTGCACCTGATCCAGTTCGACCTGCCGCCGAAACCGGCCTCCGCCTGAGCTCGGAGGCTGGGCTAGACGAGCCCGAGCTCGGTGACGTCGAAGAGGCGATCGGCGTTGGCCTCGAGCCTGCGCACCTGTGGCGCGTCGTCAGCGCCGGGTCGGAAGATCCAGAAGCGGACCGCGAACGGTCGGACCAAGCCGACTAGGTAGTGGGTCACCGCGACGCGGCCGAGAACGGCGTCGCCGAGCGGCGGCCTCCCACGGTCTTCGGCCAGGGCATCCCAGCGAGCTCGCGTCTCGGCGCTCAGCTGACGACAAGAGATCCAATCGAGGTAGACGCGGTCCTTGCGGACCCAGCAAGAGACCGTCGGCGCTTCGGCGCCGTCCGCCGGCAGAGCGAGGCGCAACTCCCGCTCGGCGGCCGCATAGCCGGCGACCGAGAGGCGGACGAAGCGGCGCTGCTCCAGCCCGCGCTCCCAGCGGCTGTCGAGCCGTTCGCCGCCCCAGGCGAGCAGGGCGGTCAGGCCGCCGACGCCGAGGATCAGCGCGGCGAGGACCGCCGTTTCGCCGGGTTCGAACGACCAGGCCGAGCTGGCGAGCCAGGCCGCCACGAGACCGGCGATCAGGATCAGCGGCAGCACGCTGACGATCCGCTCCACCGACCCGGGCAGGCGACCGAGGACGCTGACCAGGACCAACAAGAAGACCGCGAAGATCAGCGGCGTCGCCGTCTGGGTCAGCACCTTGTCGCTGATCGCTTCGTCGTTGTGCAGCAACGCGATCGCCAGGTAGGCCGTCGTCCCAACCGAGACAAGCACCGCCACGATCGCGAACAGTTCGAACACCGCGACCCCCGACCCCCGCTTGCGCCCGCCGAAGAAGAGGGCGAAGATCGTCCCCGCTCCGAGCGCGCCGGCGAGCGGAATCAACCCCTGGAGGGCAGCGCGATCGCTGGCGCTGAGCACTTGCTCTTTCACGGGGGCGGAGTCTGCCCGCGAGCGAAGACGGAGCCGCGCAGCGCGAAGCGGGAGCGACGGGACTCGAACCCGCGACCTCCGGCGTGACAGGCCGGCGCTCTAACCAACTGAGCTACGCCCCCGAGGGAACTCGGATGGGCCTCGCTGCGGTGGCCCGGGTCGCCAAAGCTAGCGCATTCGGCTTAGGCTGCCCGGGATGAAGCTGGTCAGCTACGACGCGGGCGACGGGGCGCGGGCCGGGGTGCTCGAGGGCGAGCGGGTTGTCGATGCCTGGGCGCTGCTGGGCGAGCCGCACCGGGGCGGGCTGCGGGAGCTGATCGCGGCGGGGCGGATCGATGACTTGGTGGGGCGGCTCGGGGATGCCGGAGCGCCGGGGCATCCGCTCTCCGCGGTGTCCCTGCTGGCGCCGATCCCGGACCCGGAGAAGATCGTCTGCATCGGGCTCAACTACGGCAAGCACGCGGCCGAGGGGCGGATGGAGCCGCCGGACAGCCCGACTTTCTTCGCCAAGTACCGCAACGCGCTGGCCGCCCCGGGCGCGACGGTGCGGCTGCCCGGCAACAGCACCAAGGTCGACTACGAGGCCGAGGTCGCCTTCGTCGTCGGCCGCCGCGCCAAGGACGTGAGCGAAGCCGAAGCGCTCGAGTACATCGCCGGCTACACGCTGCTCAACGACCTCTCGGCTCGCGACCTGCAGTTCTCGACCCCGCAGTGGATGCCGGGCAAGGTCTTCGACGACTCCGCCCCCTGTGGGCCGGCGCTGGTCACGCCGGACGAGGCGGGCGCGCCCGACGCGATCGAGATTCGGCTGACCCTGAACGGCGAGCAGATGCAGGGCGCCTCGACCGCCGACCTGATCTTTGGGGTGCCGCAACTGCTCTCCCACCTCTCCTCGCTGATGACGCTGGAGCCGGGCGACATCGTCGCCACCGGCACTCCGGAGGGAGTCGGCGGCGCCCGCGAACCGCGGGTCTGGCTCGGCGACGGCGACGAGCTGGTGATCGAGTCCCCCACCCTGGGGCGACTCGAGACCCGGATCGCGCGCTAGGGCCGCTGGACGGTCAGCTCGAAGCGCTTGCCGGGGCGGCCGGTGGCCTGGACGGCGACCCGCAGGCGGGCCTGGCCGCAGACCGTGTAGTCGAGCCGGTGGCCGGGCGAGATGCCCTCGCGGGAGCTACGCAGGGCCTTGCCGGAGCCGTTGCGGATCGTCAGCTCGTAACCGAGCCTGCGGCCGCCGGCCGGGCTGATGCTGACCCTGCCGTCGAAGGGGGTGCGGAACTCCTGCACGGCGACGCCGCCGCGCGGGATGCGGCCGGAGACGGTGAAGCTGGTCCGGCCCAGCCAGGGCTTGAGGGTGTCTTCGCGCAGCGCCGCGAGCGAGTCGGGGGTCGGCCGCAGCGCCGGCGACCAGGCCCACTCGACCGCCGCCTCGGGGAAGCGGTTGAAGGCGAAGCTCTCGGCGAAGGCCTCGCCCGGGTCCTCGTAGTAGTGCCCGCCCTCGTCGCCGGGGAAGAAGTCGCCGGAGCGCCGGCCCTGGCAGACGTCGACGGCGCTGGCCCAGCGCTCGGTCCCCCAGTCGATCGCGCTCGGGAACGGGGCCGGCAGGTCGCGGTGCTGGGCGACGTGGTGCCCGTACTCGTGAGCCAGCACGAACTCGCGGCTAGCGGTATCGGGGGCGGGATCGTCGTTGCCGCTGATCACGATCTTGTTCTCGCCGCTGAAGTAACAAGCCTGGGCGTCGAAGCCGCAGTCGAAGCCGAGCTCGAAGGGGGTGTCGAGCTGGACCGTGAGCAGGTTCACCTCGGGGCCGTGGACGAAGCTGCCGATCGTGTTGGCGATCGCCTGCGGGTCGGCGGCGTCGCATTCGCGCTGACAGGCGGCGCTGACGTTGACCACGATCGAGTCGTCGCTGCCGTCGCCCAGCGAGTAGCGCTCGCCGCTGGCCGAGGCGGCGATCCGCGCCCCGGTCCGCCCCGGTACCCGGTGCACGACGTCGCGCAGCGGCTGGGTCGGGCGCGGCACGGCGAAGGCCGCCCGCTGCGCCGGCGCCGGCTGCACCTCCGCCGCGGCCGGAGGGACCGCGAGGAGAAGGATCATGGCTATGCCCGCAAGCGCCCCCGCCGGGCGCTTGCTCAAGGGGCGGGACCCGAGTGGATCTCGTCAGTGGACTGCGGCGTTGCTTCCCAGGCGTAGCCGTGCATAGCGCGTAAACACGGTAGCGCGCAAAGCGCCGCTCGGGGGAATTTCATCATCCGCTCCGGTACCGGAGGCGAACCGCGGCCCCGGCCGGCCTGGAAGGCGGCGAGATCGGGTAGCGGTCAGGTCCGCCGATGCAACCGATCGCGTTTCCCGCTCGTACCTCCTGCCGATGAGAATCGCGATCGTTGGAACCGGCATCTCCGGCCTGGTGGCCGCCCACCTGCTGCACCGCGAGCACGAGATCGTCGTCTACGAGGCGGCAGCGCGGCTCGGCGGACACTCGCACACGGTCGAGGTCGAGGCCGCCGACGGCAGCCACGCGATCGACACCGGCTTCATCGTCTTCAACGACCGCAACTACCCCCACTTCGAAGCGCTACTGGAGGAGCTCGGGGTGGCGAGCCAGCGCTCGCACATGAGCTTCTCGGTCTCCGACGGGCGCGGCTTCGAGTACTCCGGCACGCCGTGGGGCCTGTTCGCCCGCCCCGCCCACCTGGTCAGCCCCAGCTTCCTCGGGATGCTCCGCGACTGGCGCCGCTTCAATCGCGAGGCGCGACAGCTGATCGGGATGAACGGGACCGCGCCCTCGCTCGGCCACTGGCTCGAGCAGCGGGGCTTCTCGCGCCACTTCATCGAGCGCCTGATCGTGCCCCAGGCTGCCGCCGTGTGGTCGGCCGACCCAGAGCAGATGTGGAGCTTCCCGGCCAGCTTCATGGCCGAGTTCTTCGACAACCACGGCATGTACAGCCTGCGCGACCGGCCGCGGTGGCGGACCGTTGCCGGCGGCTCGCGCAGCTACGTCGAGGCGATCGCGGCGCCATGGCGCGAGCGGGTGCGGCTGAGCGCGCCGGTGCGGCGAGTCGAGCGGCTGCCGGACCGGGTCCGGATCGAGGCCGAGGGCTGCGAGAGCGAGGAGTTCGACCAGGTCGTGATCGCCGCCCACTCCGACCAGGCGCTGGCGCTGCTGGCCGACCCCAGCGAGCCGGAGCTGGAGATCCTCGGCGCGATCCCCTACCAGCGCAACGAGGCGGTCCTGCACACCGACACCTCGCTGCTGCCACGCCGCCGGCCCGCCTGGTCGAGCTGGAACTTCCACCTCAGCGAGGAGCCGGCGCGGGGCAGCACCGTCACCTACTGGATGAACCACCTACAGCGGCTGCGGGCCGAGCGCGAGTACCTGCTGACGCTGAACCGCAGCGAGGCGATCGCCCCCGAGCGGGTGCTGCGCCGCTTCGAGTACGACCACCCCATATATACGCGTGAGGGCGTGGCCGCCCAGAGCCGGCATGCCGAGATCAGCGGCGTGCGCCGCACCCACTACTGCGGCGCCTACTGGGGCTGGGGCTTCCACGAGGACGGCGTGGTCAGCGCCCTGCGCGCCTGCGCCGGAATCGGTCTCGGATCCGCGCGCGCCGATCGCGTATCACGAGTTGAGGCCCCCATAGGGGACCAAACCCTGGTTTCGCGTGAGGAAGAGGAGCTGGCGGCGTGAGCGCCTCGGCCAGCATCGGCGGTACCACGGCCTCGGCCGTCTACGAGGGCACAGTGCGGCACCGGCGCTTCGAGCCGGTCGAGCACGAGTTCAGCTACCGGCTCTTCCTCATGTACCTCGACCTCGGGGAGCTGCCCGGGGTGCTCGATCCCTACCCGGGCTGGTCGGCTCGGGGCCGGGCGCTCGCTCGCTTCCGTCGCGAGGACTTCATGGGCGACCCGGCGCAGCCGCTGGACGAGTGCGCGCGGGAGGCGGTCGCGGCCGAGACCGGCCACCGGCCCGAGGGGCCTGTGCGCCTGCTGACCGGGCTGCGCTACCTCGGCCACTCCTTCAACCCGGTCAGCTTCTACTACTGCTTTGACAGGGCGGGCGAGCGGGTGGAAGCTGTGGTGGCAGATGTCGAGAACATCCCCTGGGGAGAGCGGCATGCCTACGTCCTCGCTCGCGGCGAGCGCGAGGGGCCGGTGCTGAGCGAGGAGCTCGACAAGCGCCTGCACGTCTCGCCGCTGATGGGGATGGACCAGACCTACGCCTTCTGCGCCGGCGCGCCGGGGGCGCGGCTGGCCGTCCACATCGAGTCGCGGCCGCGCGCGGCCGGCGGCAAATCCTTCGACGCCACCCTGGCCCTGCGCCGCCGCGAGCTGAGCCGGCCGCTGCTGGCCCGGCTGCTGGCCCGCTACCCGGCGCTGTCGCTGCAGGTGGTGGCAAAGATCTACGCGCAGTCGCTGCGGCTGAAGCTGAAGGGCGCGCGCTACTTCCCCCACCCCGAGGGCCGCAAGCCGAAGGGGTTCGTCTCGCCGTGAGGGACGCGCTGGCCCGGACCGCGGTCGGCGCGGTGATGCGGCACGGGGTCCGCCACGGCCGGATCGAGGTCCTCGAGGGCGGCCGCCGTCGCGCCTACGGGCCGGCCGCCGCTGAGCTGCGCGCCACCGTCACGGTCAACGACCCGGCTGCCTGGCGCGGACCGTTGCACGGCAGCGTCGGCCTCGGCGAGGGCTACGTCGACGGGCTCTGGGAGACCGACGACCTGGTCGCGCTGATCCGGATCGCTGCCCGCGAGCTGCGCGACCTCGACGGGCTGCGCGGCGCCATCGCCCGCCCGCGCGGCCTTCTGCACCGAATGCGCGGTCTGGTGCCGGAGAACACGCGGACGGGCGCCCGGAAGAACATCTCCGCTCACTACGACCTCGGCAACGACTTCTTTG
>DASUNU010000099.1:0-34727 GCA_036276995.1 Solirubrobacterales bacterium | reverse complement strand
CCTCGGGGCCGCCGAGAATCATCAGGTTGCCCGGCTTGACGTCGCGGTGGATGATTCCGCGCCGGTGGGCGTAATCGAGACCGGCGCACGCCTGCTTGCCGATCTCCAGCGTCGCGTGGGGCTCGAGCGACCCGTGGCGCTGCAGCAGCTGCGCGCCCGAATGCCCCTCGACGTACTCCATGACGATGTAGTGGCGGCCCTCGTCGACCCCGGTGTCGTAGACCTGGACGATGTTGGGGTGGATCAGCCTCGCCACCGCCAGGGCCTCGCGGCGGAAGCGGGCGACGAAGCGCTCATCGTCGGAGAGGTGCTCGGCGAGGATCTTGACCGCGACGGTGCGCTCGAGGATGCGGTCGGTCGCCTTGTAGACGTTCGACATCCCGCCCGAGCCGAGCCGGTCGCCGGTCTCGTAGCGGCCGGAGAGGGTCCCCGCCTCCACTATTTGCCCCCGCCTTCTTCGACCGGCGCGCCGGCGCTTACCCCACCGGCCGAGGTGTCACCCGGTTCGGTTGCCGGCGGCGCGGCTTCTTCCTGCTTTTCGTGGCCTTTGGCTTTGCCTTCGGCCTGCGGCGGCAGGCTCGGTTCGGCTTCTTCAGCTTCTTCCTCGCCGTCCTTCTCCGGTTTCGTCTTCTCGGGCTTTTCCGGCTTCTCTTTCGTTTCTTCCTCGTCTTCCGGTTCGATCGCGGTTTCGATCGCCGGTTCCGTTTCTTCCTCCGGCGCTTCTTCGCACTCGGCGACGACTTCGTTGAGCCGGGCAGCACCTTCCTGCAGCGCTCCCTTCAGCTTCTTGTCGACCCCGTCCAGGGCGTCGACCTGGGCGCTCACCTCCTGCGCCGCGTCGGCCGCGCCGACGCATTCTTCTTCGTCCACCAGGGTGCGAACCTGGTCCAGGTTCGAGGTGATTTCGGAGGCGGTGTCGCCGGGCAGCAGGTCGGCGCCGCCCTCGCCGCAGGCAGCCAGCCCCAGCGCCGCGACAGCGGCGAGCACGAGGGCGAGCAGGGATGCGCTCAGGCGGCCCATGAGGCGAGTCTAGAGAACGGGTAGGGGGTCGTTTTTTGCCTGCAATCAGGCATTAGCGGCCGATCTCCAGGCGCTCGGCCAGCTGGCTCGGCAGGCCGCCGGCGAGGATCGTCGCGGCGGCGCTGGCGACGTCGTACTCGTTGCGGTGGAAGCGCGCCGTCCAGGCCTCCGGGTCGAGCTCGAGCCAGGCGGCGCGGGGGTCGCCATCGCGCGGCTGGCCGACGCTGCCGGGGTTGAGCAGCCAGGTGCCGCTGTCGAGGTCGAGCAGCGCCCCGTCGCCGGCCTGGGCGCCCTGGGTGTCGCCGCGCCTGCCGCCCTGCGGCCGGGTGAAGAAGAGCGCCACATGCGAGTGGCCGATCAGGCCGACCCGCTGCGGCTGCGCGTCCAGCCCCTCTTCGGCCTGCTCGATCGAGAGCACGTACTCCCAGATCGGGTCGCGGGGAGAGCCGTGGAAGAGCCCGACGCCGTCCCGCGCCCCGGCGGGCTCGAGCCCGCGCAGATAGTCGAGGGTGGCGGCGCTGGCCTCCGCCCGCGTCCACTCGACCGCTGCCGCGGCGGTCTCGGAGAAGGTCGAGATGTCGAGCTCGCCGAGCACCGCGAGGTCGTGGTTGCCGACCAGGCAGACCTCGCAGCGGGCGCGGATCAGCTCGGTGCAGGCGTCGGGCTGGGCGCCGTAGCCGACCACGTCGCCGAGGCACCAGATCCGCTCGATCCCGGCCTCCTCGACCGCCGCGAGGACGGTTTCGAGGGCGGGCTGGTTGGAGTGGACGTCGCTGATAACGGCTACGCGCAAGCGGCCAGCGTACCCGGGTTGCGCCTCGGTCCATACGATTGCCCGGTGAGCGCCACCGATTCAGTCGCCGAGCTGCGCGGCGCCGTCGAGGCCGCCGCCCGCGCCCTGCGCGATGGCGAGCGGACCGAGCCGACGCCGACGCTTGACCGCCCGCCCAAGCCCGAGCTGGGCGACTACAGCTCCAACGCGGCGATGCTGCTGGCGGGGCCGCTGGGCGACAACCCGCGTGCCGTCGCCGCCCGCCTGCAGGCCGAGCTGGAGCGTCAGTTGGGCGACTCGGGCAACCTCGACCGGATCGAGGTGGCCGGTCCCGGTTTCGTCAACCTCTTCCTCGCCGACGCCTGGTACCGGCGCGCGATTGCCGGCCTGCTGGCAGTGGGAGAGGACCTCGGCCCGGCCCCGGTCGCCGACCCGGAGCGAATCCTGGTCGAGTTCGTCTCCGCCAATCCGACCGGGCCGCTGCACGTCGGTGGCGGTCGCCACGCCGCCTACGGCGATGCTGTCGTGCGCCTGCTGCAGGCGGCCGGGCACGAGGTCGAGCGCGAGTACTACGTCAATGACGCCGGCGCCCAGATCGAGCGCTTCGCCGCCTCGATCGCCGCCCGCATGACCGGCGCCGAGCCGCCCGCAGACGGCTACGCCGGCGAGTACATCGCCGAGCTGGGGGAGCGAATGACCGCCGAGGGGATCGCGCCCACCGACCTCGAGGCGCTCGGTCGCCGTGGGGTCGAGCTGATGCTCGAGCAGGTGCGGGGAACGCTGGAGCGGTTCGGGGTCAGCTACGACACCTGGTTCCACGAGCGCGACCTCTACAGCCGCGGCGAGGTCGACTCGGCTCTGGCCGACCTCGACGAGCGCGGCCACACCTACCGCCACGAGGACGCGCTCTGGCTGCGCACCACCGAGTTCGGCGACGACAAGGACCGGGTCCTGATTCGGGCCAGCGGCGAGCCGACCTACCTCGCCGCCGACGTCGCCTACCACTGGGACAAGCTGCAGCGGCATTTCGACCGCCTGATCGACGTGCTCGGCGCCGACCACCACGGCTACGTGGCCCGGGTCCGGGCGGCGATCGAGGCGCTCGGCGCCGATCCGGCCGCCTTCGAGGTGCTGATCATGAACCTGGTCCACATCGTCGAAGCCGGCGAGCGGGCGCAGATGTCGAAGCGCAGCGGCGACTTCGTCTCGCTCGACGAGCTGCTCGACGATATCGGCGTCGACGCGGCGCGCTGGTTCATGCTCTGGCGCAGCCACGAGACGACCGTCGACCTCGACCTCGAGCTGGCCCGCAGCGAGTCGAGCGAGAACCCCGTCTACTACGTCCAGTACGCCCACGCCCGCATCGCCAGCATCCTCCGCAAAGCCGGCGCCGCCGCGCTCGAGGCGGCCGCCGGGATCGACCTGGAGGCCGGCGGCGCCGCGGTCGAGCCCAGCGAGCGCGCCCTGATCAAGCGCCTGCTCGAGTTCCCGCAGGAGGTGCGCGAGTCGGCGGCGCGGCGGGCGCCGCACCGTGTCTGCGCCTACTCGACCGCGGTCGCGGCCGACTTCCACGCCTTCTACCGCGACTGCCAGGTGGTTGGGGCCGAGGGCGAGGGGGTCGAGCGCCGGCGCCTGGCGCTCTGCCTCTGCACGAAGCGGACGATCGCCAGCGCGCTGGGGCTGCTGGGGATCTCCGCCCCCGAGCGGATGTGATGCCGGGCGGGCGCCGCAAGCTGCCCGTCCTGGCCGAGATCTCGGGTCCGGCGACGGGGGAGAGCCGCGCCTGGTCGCTGCGCCGCGCCGACCTCGGGGCGCTGGCGCCGCTGCGCACCGCCCTCGACGGCCACGGGGTGGTGCTGGTCAGCGGCGAGGAGGACCTGACCGGGGCCGTGGCCCTGGCCGCGACCGCGACCGCCGCCGGGCGCCGCACCGCCCTGCTCGAGTGCGACCTCGCCCGGCCGCGGCTGGCGGCGGAGCTGGGCCTGGCCCCGGCCCCAGGCCTGCACGAGTACCTGCGCTGGGAGGCGGAGGCGCCGCAGGTCCTGCAGCCGCTGGTCCTCGCCGGCCCCGCCGCGGGCGGGGCGGGGGCGCCGCTGATCTGCGTTACCGGCGGCCGGGCCGCGTCCGACGCGACGACGCTGCTCGGCCTCGAGAGCTTCCGCCACGCGGTCGCCAAGCTGCGCGCCGCCTACGAGCTGCTGATCCTGCTCGGCCCCGCGCTGGAGGGAGCCGGCGGCGGCCCGGCCGAGCTGGTCGCTGCCCAGGCCGACGCGACCCTCGCCGCGGTCTCACCCGCGGGCCTCTCCGGCCGGCCCGGCCGCCTGCTGCGACTGCAGCTGCGCCGGCTGCCGCCGCGCCCGCTGGGCGCGATCGCGATCGGCTGATAGCGATTCCGACTTTCTACGTGTCAGGGCACGTACAAAGTCGGACTCAGAGGTCGTAGCGGGCGAGGTCGGCGTCGAGCCGGGCGGAGTCCTCGCTGCTTGGTCCACGCGGGGCGGGGCCTCCGTCCCCGTCGCCCCCGCCGGCGCGGCGCCACCTCAGCACCGCGAAGGCGAGCGCCACCAGCGCGATCGCGAAGGCGACGATCGGGACCACGTAGGCGGAGAGGTCGAAGCCCGAGTCCTGCGGCAGCGCCAGCACCTCGGTCCCGTACTCGGCGACCAGCGCGTCCTTGATCTCCTCCTTGCTCCTGCCTTCCTCGACCAGCCGCGAGATGAAGGCTTTCTGGCGCAGGGCCTGCGGCGATTCGGCCAGCTCCAAGAGGGTGCCGCAGACTGGGCACATCACTTCCGAGGAGACCTCGCCGAGCGAGGTTTGGGGAGTCGGCTCGGGGGCGGCCGCCACGGCGCTGGAAGCGCCGCTGCCGAGCAGGGCGAGGGCGAGCAAGAGCGCGATTGCCGACGGGGACCTCATGACTTCCCGCTACCCGGCAGCAGCGGTGCCACTTCCTGGTCGAGGTACTCCTCGGTGATCGGGCCGCGCACCAATAGCCGCACCTTGCCTTGCGGGTCGATCAAGTAGTTCTCGGGGACGCCGGTGGTCCCGAACTCGTGGGCGAGGTCGCCGTCGCCGTCGCGCAACTGCGGGTAGGTGAGCCCGTAGCGCTCGACGAAGGCGCGGCCGTCGCCAGTGAGGTCGCGGCTGTCGATGCCGAGAATGGTGAAGTCGCCATCGCCGTGGCGCTGCTGGAAGCGCTCCAGCGCCGGCGCCTCCTCGCGACAGGGGATGCACCAGGAGGCCCAGAAGTTGACCAGGACCCAGCGCCCGCGGTAGTCGCTGAGCGAGCCGCTGCCGCCGCCTTCGAGCTGGGGCAGGGGGGAGGTCGGGGCGACCTCGCCGAGCGCGACCCCCGAGGACCCCTTGCTGAGCAGGCCGAAGGTGAGCAGGCCGACGACGGCCAGCACGGCGAGGACGGCGATGGTGGCGCGGGCGCTCAGAAGCGGACGACGGGTCTCGAACCCGCGACCTCGAGCTTGGGAAGCTCGCGCTCTACCAGCTGAGCTACGTCCGCGCGGGCACTGAGTTTAGAGCCGCCGGCCTCTTCGGCGCCCCTTCGCCGACCACGGGCAGCCGGTAGAAGTGCTCGGTCGCGCCGCGCACCTGCTGCTGGCCGACCAGATCGATCAGCCGCGCTTTGGCCAGCTCGGTGACGTGGTAGTTGGTGTTGCTGAGGGGGATCTGGAGCTCCTGGCTGAGCTCGCTGGGGGAGAGCGTGCGCCCCCCGTCCATACCGAGGATTTCCAGGATCGAGATCCGCAACGGGTGCGCCGTGGCGCGGGCAAGGTGCTCCCAATCGAGCGGGAGGGAGGCGTGGTGGCCGTTCCCGTTGCCATTTCCGTTGCCGTTTGCGTGGACCTCGTCCTGGCGGGTGGCTGAGTTACCGCGAGGGATTTCCATGGGTCGCGACGATACCAAAAAATATTGATTCAAGTCATCAATTTCGGGTATCGTCATTCGCGGATGGACGAAAGTGCCAATGCAACTACGGGGATGGCACGCCGGCGCCGGGGACTTGCGGTGGTGGCCGCCGCATTACTGGCGCCGGTGCTCCTCACCGGCCCTGCCGATGCCAGTACCGGCGACAACATCGCCCCCCAGCACCCGCCGCTCTACACGCCCGACGACGGCTGGCAGGCCGGCACCTGCACCACCGACACCCCGACCTGCAGCGTCGCCACCAAAGGCCAGTTCTTCGAAGCCACGGCCGCGCACCCGCCGGTCGGCTTCACCCAGTTCATCGTCAAGAACAAAGCCCCCGGCCAGACGCCGGTGGCAGAACTGAAAACGGTTCGGGTCGATCTCCCGGTCGGACTCAGCGTCAACCCCGGCGCCACCGATCGCTGCCCGTTGGCGATCTTTGAAGCGGGCGCCGGCGGCTGCCCGAGTGGCTCGGAAGTGGGCAAAAGCTTCGTCACCGCCGCGGCACCGCTGCTCGGTACCCCGATCGACCCGATTCCTGGCGTCACCGAAGTGTCCGTCTACAACCTCGTCCCGCCAGTGGGCGAGCCCGCCCGCTTCGGGCTCGAACTGGCCGGCAACGAGGTCTACCTCGAAGCCGACGTCGCCTGGGACAGCGACTACCACGAGGGCTTCACGATCAAAGTCCCGAAAGCGCTGCCGATCACCTTTGAAGGGCTGCCGATCCAGGCGCTGATTCTGAAAAACCGGCTGGTCTTCGACGGCCGGGCTGGCGACGGCACCTTCATCACCACTCCCAGCACCTGCCTCGGCCCGGCCGGGCCGGGCGGCTCCGGTACCGCCTACTCCACCTACCTGCTCGCCAGCTCCTACGCGGAGGAGGCAAACCCGGGCTACAGCTTCCCGGCCGACGCGGCGCCGGCCTTTGAATCGCCGATCCCGCCGGGGACCTCGCCGAAAGGCTGCGAGACGATCCCCTACGACCCGGCGCTGGCAATCGATCCCGGCACCGTCGTCACCGACTCGCCGGCCGGGGCCGCGGTCGCGGTCAGCGTGCCTCACATCCTCGGCGGCGCCAACCAGGACAGCGCTAACACCCGCACCGCCCAGGTCTCGCTGCCGGTTGGGATCGGGCTGAACCCCTCCGCCGCCTCTGGCCTGCAGACCTGCACCGACGCCCAGTTCGGCAAGGGGACGAAAAACCCGGCCGGCTGTCCCGCGGCTTCACGGGTCGGGACGGCGACGATCAAGTCGCCGCCGCTGCCGGAAGGCGACCTCAGCGGCCCGGTCTACGTCGGCCAGCAGCTCAGCCGCGACCCCGCCTCGGGTCAGGAGTACCGGATCTTCGTCGAAGCCTTCTCAGAGCGCTACGGGGTTGTCGTGCGCCTGGTCGGCAACGTCAGCGCCGATCCCAGGACCGGACAGCTGACCACCACCTTCGCTGAGAACCCGCAGGTCCCGTTCACCTCCTTCGCGCTCGACTTCGACGACGGGGCGCGGGCGGTGCTGACCAGCTCGCCGGTCTGCGGCTCGACCGCGAACGGGCGCTTCACGCCCTGGTCCGGCAACCCGCCGGCCGAGCGCCCTCAGGCGCTGACCTTCACCAGCGCCCCGGGCGGTGCCGCCTGTGCGAAGACGATGGCCGAGCGCCCCTTCGCGCCCGCCTTTGCGGCGGCGCCGCGGGCCAGCAGGGCGGGCGCCTACAGCCCGTTCACGGTCCGCCTCGTGCGCCCGGACGGCCAACAGGAGCTGAAAGGCGCCGACGTCACCCTGGCGCCGGGGATGACCGGCAAGCTGGCCGGCATCCCCTACTGCCCCGAGGCGGCGCTGGCGGCCGCCGCGGCAAGCGCCGGAACGGCGGAGCAAGCCCGCTCGAGCTGTCCCGCCCAGAGCCTCGTCGGCAGCGCCAGGGTCAGCGCCGGCAGTGGCCCGGAGCCGCTGCGGATCGGCGGCAAGGTCTTCCTCTCAGGTCCCTACCACGGGGCTCCTCTCTCCCTGGCAGTTGTCACCCCCGCCACGACCGGGCCCTTCGACTTGGGCACGGTCGTGGTGCGGGTGGCGCTGTTCGTCGACCCCGAGACGGCCCAGATCCGCGCCCTCTCCGACCCGATCCCCGACGTCTTCGGCGGCACCAAGCTCAGCATCCGCGCCGTCGATATCGACCTCGATCGCAAAGACTTCACCCGCAACCCGACCAGCTGCGGCCCGCTCAACACGGGCGGGGTGCTCAACGGCGGCGGCGCCGACCCGGCCAACCCGGCGGCCTTCAGCTCCTTCCCGGTCAGCGCTCCGTTCCAGACCAGCGAGTGCGAGCGACTCGGCTTCCGGCCGAAGCTGTACACGCGGCTCTACGGCGGCCGCAAAGCGATGCGGCGCTCCGGGCACCCGAAGTTCCGCGCCGTCCTGCTCGCGCGCGAGGGCGACGCCAACATCGGCCGCGCCGCGGTCACCCTGCCGCACTCCCAGTTCCTCGACCAGTCCCACATTCGCACGGTCTGCACGCGGGTCCAGCTCGCCGCCCGCAACTGTCCGCAGCGCTCCATCTATGGCTTCGCGCGAGCAAAGACGCCGTTGCTCGACGATGAACTGGCAGGTCCGGTGTACCTGGTCTCCTCCGATCACGAACTACCGGACCTGCTGGCTGACTTACGCGGCCAGGTCAACGTCCGCCTGCGCGGGGTGATCAGCGCCAGCAAGGCGCGGATCAAGAACGTCTTCTATCCCGTGCCCGACGTTCCGGTGAGCAAGTTCGTGCTGACGATGAAGGGCGGCAAGCGCGGCCTCCTGGTCAACTCGCGCGACCTCTGCGCCCGGCCCTCCTTCTCGTTCATGAACTTCAAAGCCCAGAACGGCAAGAGGCTGAAGGTAAAGCGGCTGCCGCTGCGGGTGCCGGCCTGCGGCGGCAGTCGAACCGGCAAGCGGGGCGATTGAGAACGGCTGGCATTGGGTAATCCGCTGGACGAGTGGTCCTGGGAGGGAAAGCAATGGCCGCTGAGGCCCGGAACGAAGGAGTTGAGATGAGGACGAGGTTGGGGACGCTGGCGACCGCTGCTGCGGCACTCGCCTTACTCGCGCTCAGCTTCGCCCCGGCCGCCGGGGCCGTCGACATCATCGAAAGCCAGGAGCCGGAATCGCCGCAGATGGGATGGCAGGCCGGGACCTGCACCAGCGACCTGCCCGAGTGCTCGAACCTGACGCCGGGCCAGTTCTTCACCCAGGCCGCCGGCCACCCGCCGGTCGGCTTCACCCAGATCATCACCAAACACGAGCCGGGTCTGTTGCCGGGATCGGAAGTCCCGGTCGGCAACCTGAAGACGATCCTGGTCGACCTCCCGGTCGGCCTCAGCGTCAACCCCCAGGCGACTCCGCAGTGTGTGTTGGCCGAAGGGGCGAGCCCGACGACCTGTCCCCTCAACACCCAGGTCGGGCTCAGCGCTCTTAGCGCGGTCAACCCTCTGACCACCCTCGGCCTGACGGTGCCCCCGGTGCCGGTCTACAACATCGCCCCGCGCCCGGGGGAACCGGCCCGTTTCGGCTTCAGCGTGCTCGGCAACGACATCTTCCTCAACGCCGGGATCGCCTGGGAGAGCGACTACCACGAGTACTTCACGATCCACGCCACCGCGCTCAAACTGGGCCCTGGATTCGAACTGGCGCGGATCCTCAAAAACCGCCTGGTCTTCAACGGGCTGACCGAAACCCAGGCCGATAGCGGCCGCTTCCTGACCACGCCCAGCACCTGTGGCGACCCGGAAGCGAGCAACGTCTACAGCACCCTGCTGCACGCCGACTCCTTCGAGGAAGAAGCGCCCGACGACGGCTACGACGTCGCCGCCCCGGCGCCGCCCAGCCCCGCCTTCCTCGCCGGCTCGGAGTTCAACGAATCGCCGCTGCCGCGGATCGAAGGCAAACAGCGGGTGCGGCCCGAGGGCTGCCAGAACGTCCCCTTCGACCCGACCACCTCGATGGCGCCGGGCACCGACCAGACCGACTCGCCGGCCGGGGCCACGGTCAACGTCGCGGTCCCCTTCGAGCCGACCGCGCCGATCTACGACTCCAACGTCCGCGTCGCCCGGGTCACCCTGCCGGCCGGGATGGGGGTCAACCCCTCGGCGGCGCCGGGGCTGCAGGCCTGCACCGACGCCCAGTTCGGTAAAGGCACGCGCAACCCGATCTCTTGCCCGGAGGGCTCGAAGATCGGCAAAGCCACGATCAACACGCCGCCGCTACCCGACGGGACCCTCACCGGCGATGTCTACCTTGCCAAACAGCTCAGCAGCGACCCGGAATCCGGCAACCTCTACCGGATCTTCCTCGCTCCCCAGTCGACGGAGCGCGGGATCTCGGTGCGCCTGGTCGGCAACGTGATCGCCAATCGCCAGACCGGCCAGTTGACCGCTGTCGTCAGCGAAGCCCCGCAGGTCCCCTTCGACCTGGTTCAGGTCACGCTCAACGGTGGTCCGAAGGCGACCCTGACCAGCCCGCCGACCTGCGGTCCGAACAAAACCGCGCACGCGATGACCGCCTGGTCCGGCACCCCGGATCAAGGCGCCGCCGACGCCGGCTTCACCCTGACCAAGGCCCCCGGTGGCGGCGCCTGCGCCAAAACCCTGGGCGAGCGGCCCTTCGCGCCGACCTTCAAAGCCGGCCCGCGCAGCAGCAAGGCCGCCACCTTCACCCCCTTCACCGCCAGCATCACCCGCAACGACGGACAGCAGGAGCTGAAGGGCGTCGACATCACCCTGCCGCCGGGGGCGACCGCGAAGCTGGCCGGCGTCCCCTACTGCTCGCCGGCGGAGCTGATCGCCGCAGCGGGACGCAGTGGCGCTGAGGAGCGCGCCAAAGCGAGCTGCCCGCAGGCCAGTCAGGTGGGCGTTGCCAGCGTCGCCGCCGGCTCCGGTTCCTCGCCGCTGCAGATCGAGGGCAAGGTCTACCTCGCCGGTCCCTACCAGGGTGCGCCGCTCTCGCTCGCGGTCGCCACCCCGGCGGTTGCCGGACCCTTCGACCTCGGCACCGTGGTCGTCCGCGTGCCCACCTTTGTCGACCCGGAGACCGCCCAGATCCGCGCCGCCACCGACGCGATCCCGGATGTCTTCGGCGGCGCCAAGCTCGACATCCGCTCGGTCGCGGTGAACATCGACAAGGACGAGTTCACGCTGACCGGAACCAACTGCGCCCCGTTCGCCACCGCCGGGGCGATCCGGGGTGGTGGAGGGGACCCGGCCAACCCGGCCTCCTTCTCCTCCTTCGGCGTCTCCTCCCCGATCCAGCTCGACGACTGCGCGCGGCTCAAATTCCGGCCGAAGCTGAACCTGCGCCTGTTCGGCGCCACCAAGCGCGCCAAGCACCCGAAACTGCGGGCGATCCTCAAAGCGCGTCCGGGCGACGCCAACATCGGCCGCGCCTCGGTCGGGCTGCCGCACGCGCTCTTCCTCGACCAGGCGCGGCTCTCGACGATCTGCACCCGGCCCCAGTTCGCCGCCGGCAACTGCCCGAAAAAATCGATCTATGGCAAGGCTCGGGCCTTTACGCCGCTGCTCGGCAAACCGCTCGAAGGCCCGGTTTACCTGCGCTCCTCGAACAACCCGCTGCCGGATCTCGTTGCCCACCTCGAGGGCCAGGTGGACATCGACCTGGTCGGGCGCATCGACAGCTTTCGGGGCGGCATCCGCACCACCTTCGACCGCGTCTCCGACGTCCCGGTCTCGAAGTTCGTGATGACCTTGCCCGGCGGCAAACGCGGCCTCCTGGTCGCCTCTCGCGACCTCTGCAAAACCAAGGTCAAAGCGATCATCCGCTTCAAAGCCCAGAACGGCAAGAAGGTCAACAAGAAGCCGGTCCTGCGCACGCCCTGCAAGAAGGCCAAGAAAAAAGGCTCAGGGAAGAAGAAGGGGCAGAGGTAGGACCTTGCGGCGCGGCCGAGAACTACCGACTAGTCGCAATTCGCACTTGATTCAACCGCATCGACCGCTAGGGTCTGTGTTGGGAGAAGTAAGGGCGCTACGCAGGGGCAGCGTTTTCGCTCAACGGGTTACCAAGGAGGGATTTAATGGCTAGGCGCTTTTTAATCGCAGTCGCGGTTATGGCGTTGGGTGCCGTCTTCATAGCGCCTTCAGCGCAAGGGGCTTTCGGCATTTCCAACTGGGAAGCACTCACGTGTAAAGAAAACGTCGACACGCCGGGACTCGGCGAAACGACGGCCGGGGTGTTCCCGCTGGCAAAACCAGCGGGGCAGTGCACGAACGCGACCCCCGAAAAATGGTTCACGCAGGCAGCCGGGCATCCCCCCTTTGGGATCACCGACTTCACGCTGAACACCCCACCGGTGGGTAAAGGCGGGGGCTTCCCTGAAGGCTTCGTCAAAGACATCGTCGTCAACACGCCCGAGGGGCTCAGCGTCAACCCGGAGGCGACGCCGGTCAAGTGCACGGTGGAACAGCTGAAACAGAATCCGCCTGCCTGTCCGCCCACTTCGTTGGTCGGAATCAACTACTTCACGGTCTCCGCCAGTCCGCTGGGGCCGAATTGCGAACCCCCGGCAGGCTGCCTGCAGGCACGCGCCGCGGTTCCGGTCTACAACCTGGAACCGTTCCAGGGAGTGCCATCGATGGTCGGCTTCCCGACCAGCGCTCCGGGTGAACCGACGATCATCGTCGGCGCGCTCGATCCGGTCGACCAGCACGTCAGCTTCACGATCAGCGACATCCACGCTCCCGATGGGACGCCGCAGCACCCGCCGATCGTTGGCTCGCGACTGGTCTTCTTCGGCGGCAAAGCGGGCAATCCGAACCCACTGGCCAACGGCACGTATCTGACGATGCCGAGCAACTGCGGCTCGGGGCAGACCTCGACGCTCGACGTCGACTCGTATGGCCCGCCCTACGCAGTCGCCCCGGCGAGCGACAGCGCCTCATTCACCACCGCGGTTGGCGCCAGCGGCTGTGAGCTGGTTCCGTTCAAACCGACGATTGGCGTCAGCACCAAAGGCGGCAACGTTGACTCGCCGGAACCGACCACCGTTGAGGTCGGCATCCCGTTCAATCCCGCGGAACCGATCGCCAACTCGTATCTGAAAACGGCGAAGGTGACGCTGCCCGAAGGGATGGGGATCAACCCCTCCGCGGCCAATGGGCTGGAGACCTGCTCCAACGCTCAGTTCGCCAAGGGCACCAACAACCCGATCACCTGTCCCGCGGCCTCGGTGATCGGCTCGGTTGAAGTCGACACTCCGTCGCTGCCGGTGTCGCTCGACGGCACCGTGTACGCCGCGGAACCGCTCAAAAACGGACCCGGAGCAGCCGCCACCGGCGAACAGTTCCGGATCTTCATCTGGGCGAAGTCCGAAAGGTATGGGGTGAACGTCCGCCTCGTCGGCAACGTCACGCCGAACGCCGAGACCGGGCAGCTGACCGCGGTCGTCGACGAAAACCCGCAGGCCACGTTCAGCAAATTCCGCCTCAACATGAACGGCGGGCCGAAGGGCATCCTGACCAGCCCGCCGACCTGTGGTCCGAACAGCACGACGACGGAAATGACCCCGTGGTCGGGCAACCCGGACCAGAACAAACCGGGCAGCTCGTTCAACCTGAGCAGCTATCCCGGAGGCGGTAGCTGCCCCACCTCGCTCGGCGCGCGGCCGTTCAACCCCGCCTACACGGCGAAATCCGACAGCACCAAAGCGGGCGCCTACAGCCCGTTCCGGGTCACCGTCGCCCGGCCTGACGGCCAGCAGGAGCTGAAGGTCGTCAACGTGACGCTGCCCAAGGGCCTGACCGGCAAGCTCGCCGGCATTCCCTACTGCTCGGACGCCAGCATCGCGGCGGCCGAGTCGAGCAGCGGCAAAGCGCAGGCGGCCAGCTCGAGCTGCCCGTCCGCCAGCGGGATCGGTTCGGCCGTCGTCCGCGCCGGCTCCGGCTCGGAGCCGTTCAAAGTCGACGGCAAGGTGTTTCTCGCCGGTCCCTACAAAGGAGCGCCGCTCTCGCTGGTCGTGATCACGCCGGCGGTGGCGGGGCCGTTCGACCTCGGCACCGTGGTCGTCCGCGCCGCGCTCAACGTCAACCCGAGCACGGCCCAGATCAATGCCGTCTCCGACCCGATCCCGAACGTGTTCGGCGGGGTGAAGCTGGACGTGCGCTCGATCGTCGTCGACATCGATCGCAATCAGTTCATGCTCAACCCGACCAATTGCGAACCGGGCGCGGTAAGCGGGACGCTCAACGGTGGCGGGTCCAACCCGGCCAACCCGGCGGCGTTCAGCGCCTTCGGAATCAGCACGGCCTACCAGGCGACCGAATGCAACAAACTCGGCTTCAAGCCGAAGCTGTTCACCCGCCTGTTCGGTCCGACTAAGCGGGCCAAGAACCCGCGGATCCGGGCGATCCTGGAAGCGCGTGAAGGCGACGCCAACGTTGGCCGGGCAGCGTTGACGCTGCCGCGTTCGCTGTTCCTCGACCAGAGTCACATCAAGACGATCTGCACGCGGCCGCAGCTGGCCTCGCGCACGTGCCCGCAGGGCGCGGTCTACGGTCAGGCGGAAGCGAAATCGCCGTTGCTCGACCAGAAGTTGAAGGGGCCGGTCTATCTGGTCTCCTCCAACGACAAATTGCCGAACCTGGTTGCTGACCTCCGCGGTCAGGTGAACATCCAGCTGCGCGGCGTCATCAGTTCCAAGCGAGGCGGTCTCAAGACCGTCTTCCCGGAAGTCCCTGACGTCCCGGTGAAGAAGTTCATCCTCAACATGAAGGGCGGCAAGAAGAGCCTGCTCGTCAACTCGACCAACACCTGCGCGGAGCCGCAGCGGGCCGTGTTGAACCTGAAGGGGCAGAACGGCAAGAAGGTCAAGAACAACAAGTACAAGCTGCGGATCAGCAACTGCGGCAAGAAGAAGAAGTAACCCGGTAACCCGTCGCACGCGCCGGCGCGGAAGGCTCAATAGCCTCCGCGCCGGTGCGCCCGACGCTCTCCGTCCTCATCGTCGCCTGGAACAGCCGCGAGGAGCTGGCCAGGACCCTGCCGGCCCTGCTGCCGGAGCTGGGCGCTGACGACGAGCTGATCGTCGTCGACAACGACTCCGGCGACGGCACCGCGGACGAGGTGCGCGAGCTGGCACCACGGGCCCGCGTCGTCGCCACCGGCGCCAACCTCGGCTTCGCCGCCGGCTGCAACGCCGGCGCCGCCGTCGCCGGCGGCGAGCTGCTGGTCATCCTCAACCCCGACGCGATGCCACTGCCGGGCTGGGGCGAGGCGATCCGCCGCCCCTGGCGACAGGGCCGCGGCTGGGCCGCCTGGCAGGCGCTGGTCGCCGACTCCGGCGCGACCGAGATCAACTCTGCCGGCAACCCCGTCCACTTCACCGGCATCGTCTGGGCCGGCGGCCACGGCGAGCCGATCGCCGCCGCGCCCGCCGCCCCGGCCGAGGTCCCCTGCCTCTCCGGCGCCTGCCTGGCGATCCCGCTCGCGACCTGGCGCCAGCTCGGCGGCTTCCCCGAGCGCTTCTTCCTCTACCACGAGGACGTCGACCTCTCGCTGCGCCTGCGCCTGCGCGGCGGCACCCTCGGGATCGAGCCGGCCGCCGTGGTCGACCACGATTACGAGTTCGGCGCCCGCGAGCACAAGTGGCGCTGGCTCGAGCGCAACCGCCTCGCCTTCCTCGTCCGCGCCTACCCGGCGCCGCTGCTGGTGCTGCTGGCCCCGGCCCTGCTGGCGACCGAGCTGGCCCTGCTCGCGGTCGCCGCGGCCGGGGGTTGGGGCGGTCAGAAGCTCGCCGCCAACCTCGAATTCCTGCGCTGGCTGCCGCGGCTGCTGCGCGAGCGCCGCCAGGTCCAGGCCGCGCGCACGGTCAGCGCCGCCGAGTTCGCCTCCTGGCTGACGCCGGATCTCGACTCCCCCTTCATCTCGCCGGCGGCCCGCTCCCTTCCCGCCCGCCTGCTCCTCCGCTCCTACTGGCGGACCGTGCAGCTGCTCCTGGGACGGGTATCCCGGTAGGGGTGGAGCGTCTTCAACTTTTTCGCGGCCGCGAATCCTCGGACGGCCGAGCCCGATCTCGAAAAAGTTAAGCGAAACCCCTACCGGGATACCCGCCTAGGTCGGCTGCGTCGTCGGCCGGATCAGGATCTCGTTGACGTCGACGCCCTCGCGCTGTTCGAGCGCGTAGAGCACCGCCTTGGCGATGTCGTCGTCCTGGAGGGCGGCGTCGCCGGGGCGGTGGTCGAAGAAGTCGGTGTCGGTTATCCCCGGCTCGATCAGGGTCACCTTGATCGCGGTGTTGTCGTGCATCTGCCGCAGCTCCCCCCGCAGCGCCTCGCCGATCGCGGTCGCCGCCCACTTCGTCGCCGAGTAGAGCGAGCCGGGCAGGGCGCGGCGGCCGGCGACCGAGCTGGTCACGAGGAAGTGCCCATCGCCGCGCTCGAGCAGGTGGGGGAGGGTGGCGCGGATCGTCAGCGCCGCCCCGTAGACGTTGGTCAGGACCATCGAGCGCCAGTGCTCGACCGACTCCTCGAGGAATCCGCGGGTGGCGCCGAAGCCGGCGTTGGCGAAGACCGCGTCGATGCGGCCGAAGCGCTCCAGCCCCGCGTCGCGCAGCGCCTCGACCTGGTCCCACTCGGTGACGTCGCAGCGCACCGCCAGCGCCCGCTCCTCGCCACCGAGCTCTTGCGCCAGTGCTTCCAACTCCTCCAGCCGCCGCGCCGCCAGGACCAGGCGGTACTTGCCGGCCGCGGCCCGCGCCGTGGCGGCGCCGATGCCGCTACTGGCGCCGGTGATCAACAGGACTGGGTCGTCGGCTGACATCGCCGCGATTCTCGCAAACCACGGCCGCGGGCCCGGATTGCGATAATCCCTCGTCCTCGATGGATCCGAACCGCAAGCGGAAGATCCGGCTGGTCGTCGCGCTCGGCGTTGCCGTGCTGCTCGCGGTCGGCCTGATCTACACCTCCTTCACCGCCTCGACCGAGGCTAAGGAGCCCTCGCAGATCCTCGCCGCCACCCCCGGCACCAGCTATGAGATGACCGGCCGCGTGGTCAAGGGCTCGATCGTCGAGAGCGGCGACGGCATCAGCTTTCAGGTCAGGGACCGGGACGGCGAGGGGCAGCCGCTGCCGGTGACCTACAGCGGCACCGTGCCGGACCCGTTCCGCGGCGGGCGCGAGATCATCCTCACCGGCGCCGTGCAGAACGGGACCTTCGTCGGCGAGCCCGACACGCTCGTCACCAAGTGCCCGTCGAAGTTCACGACCGAGGGCGATGGCTAGCCTCGGCAGCGTCCTGCTGGCGCTGGCCTTTCTCTCCACCGTCCTCGCCGCCGCTCTCGCCCTCGCCGGCCGCAACGGCGACCGCCGCCGGCTCGAGCTCAGTCGTCGCACCGTCTACGCCTTCTGCGCGCTGGTCACCGCCTGCGTGGTGATCGTCGAGGTCGCCTTCCTCAGCGACGACTTCTCCTTCCACCTGGTCCAGCAGCACTCCTCGATCGAGACGCCGACCTTCTACAAGCTGGCGGCGATGTGGTCGAGCCAGGAGGGCTCGCTGCTGCTCTGGGCCTGGGTGCTCTCGGTGGTCGCCAGCGCCTCGCTCTACGCGACCCGGAACAAGCTGCGCGAGGTCGTGCCCTGGGCGACCGCGGTGATGATGGGCATCGGCGCGTTCTTCACCGGCCTGATGCTGTTCGCGCCCGACGTCGACCCGTTCGCGACCCTGAGCCCGGTCCCCACCGACGGGGTCGGCCTCAACCCGCTGCTGCAGCACCCGAGCATGATGATCCACCCGCCGATGCTCTACTCGGGCTACGTCGCCTTCACCGTCCCCTTCGCCTTCGCGATCGGCGCCCTCGTCACCCGCCGCCTCGACGCCGAGTGGATCCGCTCGACCCGCCGCTTCGCCCTGATCGCCTGGGCCTTCCTCGGCTTCGGCCTCCTGCTCGGCGCCCGCTGGTCCTACACCGAGCTCGGCTGGGGCGGCTACTGGGCCTGGGACCCGGTCGAGAACGCGGCCCTGATGCCGTGGCTGATCGGCACGGCCTTCCTGCACTCGATCCAGGTCCAGGAGAAGCGGGGGATGCTGAAGGTCTGGAACGCCTGCCTGATCGTCGCCACCTTCTCGCTGGCCCTGCTCGGCACCTTCCTCGTCCGCTCTGGCGTCCTGCAGTCGATCCACGCCTTCGGCGATAACACCGTCGGCCCTTACGTGCTCGGCCTGATCGGGGTCGTCGTGCTCGGCTCGACGGCGCTGATCGTCTCCCGTCTCGACGACCTGCGCTCGGAGAAGCGGATCGACTCGCTGGTCTCGCGCGAGTCCGTCTTCCTGGTCAACAACCTGCTGCTGGTGGCGCTGACCGCGGTGATCTTCTGGGGCACCTTCTTCCCGCTGATCTCGGAACTGTTCACCGGCAGCAAGGCCTCGCTGGCCGCGCCCTGGTTCGACGAGTACACGACCCCGCTGGCGGTTCTGCTGGTGCTCTTCACCGGGATCGGGCCGCTGCTGGCCTGGCGCCGGGTCACCTGGGCCTCGGCCAAGCGCGTCTTCCGGCTGCCGCTGGCGCTGGCCGCGGTCGTCGCCATCGCCTTGGCCCTGTTCACCGACTCGCTGCAGGAGCCCTGGGCCTTCGCCCTCTTCGTGGTCGCGGCTTTCGCCTTGGCCGGGCTGGCGCAGGAGTTCTGGAACGGCGCCCGCGCCCGGCAGCGCGTCGCCGGCGGCTCGCTGCCGGGGGCGCTGGCCGCTGTCGTCTCCCGCAACCGGCGCCGCTACGGCGGCTACATCGTCCACGTCGGTTTCGCCGTGCTGCTGATCGGCGTCGCCGCCTCCTCCAGCTTCCAGACCAACCGCGAATTCGAGCTGCGCCCGGGACAGAGCACGGTGGTCAACGGCCGCGAGATCACCTATCTGGAACCGACGATGGAGGTCTCCGCGGAGAAGCTCTCCTTCGGTGCCCTGCTCGGGGTCTCCGAGGGAGGCAAGCGGGTCGCGACCCTGAACCCGAGCCGCGACTACTTCCGCCCGACCGGGCAGGAGGCCGGCCCGATCGCCGGCTTCTTCGCCGGCGAGTCGACCAGCGAGGTGGGGCTGAAGGCCGGTGTCGGCAGCGACCTCTGGACCGCGATGCAGCCCGACCTCGACGGCGTGCAGCGGCGGGTGCGGGCAGCGGACAAGGGCTTCCGCGCCTGCCTGCGCGGCGCCCCCGGCACGCCGCCGCAGTGCGAAGCGCTGGCCGCCTCGATGCGCGCCGCCGCCGCCAACCCGGCCCTGCAATCGGCGGCGCTGACCCAGATCGCCAGCATCCAGACCGCCACCGCCGAGCGCATCGCCACCACCTACCTGGACGACGCGGCGCCGGCCACCTTCAAGGTGATCGTCGACCCCCTGGTCACCTGGATGTGGATCGGCGGGCTGATCTGCCTCAGCGGCGCCCTGATCGCACTCTGGCCGGCGCGCGGGCGCCGCCGCGGCGCGCTCGTCCGCACCGAGGCCGACGCGCTGAAGGAAGCCAAGTACCGCGAGATCCGCGACGCCGAGCTCGACCACGCCGCCGGCAAGCTCTCCGACGAGGACTTCGCCCTGCTCGACGCCGAGCTGCGCCGCGAAGCGGTTGAGATCCTCGACCGGGTCGGCAACGGCGGCAGCGCGAACGGGGCGGCGAAGCCGGCCGCGAACGGCGACGGCGCGGGGGAGACGCGCGAAAAAGTCGAGCAGGGCTAGACTTCTCTGACCGTGTACACGTTTTTCAGCGTCATCCAGGTCATCTTCTCCGCGCTGCTGATCTTCCTGATCCTGCTGCACTCGGGGAAAGACGCGGGGCTCTCGGGCGCCTTCGGGGTCGGCGGCAGCAGCGCGGTCGGCGGCGGCTCGATGGTCGAGCGCAACCTGACCCGCGCCACGGTCATCGTCGCCCTCGTCTGGACGCTCAACACCTTCCTCCTCCTCAAGATCTGAGGAGGAGATGCCAGTCGATTTGCAAGCCTGCGCGAGCGGGTCATAGCCTGTTGCTCGGTCAATTTTGTGCGCAGGAAAGCTGCTTCTGTATGCCTAGTTGACAAACAAAGCTCATTTGTCTACGGTGCAGACGTTCTTTGAAACTCTGACAAGGGAGGCCACTGTGGAGGCCACCGCTGCAGACGCGCACGATCACCATCATCACCATCATCACGACGACGTCGAGGTCAACCCGGCGGGGTGGACCGACGGCAAGCGCTACGCCTGGCTGCTCGGGATCATCGTCCCGCTGGCGCCCTTCATCGCCTACGGCGCGGTCCAGCTGATCGGCTGGGGCGGCTTCTACTTCTTCGGCCCGCTGCTTGTCTTCGTCGCCTTCCCGATCCTCGACATCGTCGTCGGGATGGACTCCAGCAACCCGCCCGACAGCATCCTCAAGTACCTCGAGCAGGACCGCTACTACCGCTGGTGCACCTACATCTTCATCCCGGTCCAGTACGCCGGGCTGGTCCTCGCCTGCTACCTCTGGGGCAGCGGCGACCTCTCGGTGCTCGAATCGATCGGCCTGGCGCTGACCATGGGCGTGGTCGGGGGCATCGCGATCAACACCGCCCACGAGCTCGGCCACAAGCGCGAGAACTCGGAGAAGTGGCTGAGCCGCGTCGCCCTCGCCCAGACCGGCTACGGGCACTTCTTCATCGAGCACAACCGCGGCCACCACGTCCGGGTCGCCACCCCCGAGGACCCGGCGAGCTCGCGCCTGGGTGAGAGCTTCTGGGCCTTCCTGCCCCGCACCGTCAAGGGCAGCCTCACCTCCGCCTGGGAGATCGAGGCGAAGCGCCTCGACCGGCTCGGCAAGTCGCACTGGAGCTGGCACAACGACCTGCTCAGCGCCTGGGCGATGACCGTCGCCCTGTTCGCGGCGCTGGCGATCGTCTTTGGGCCGGTCGTCCTGCCCTACCTGCTGCTGCAGGCGGTGCTCGGGTTCTCGCTGCTGGAGGTCGTCAACTACCTCGAGCATTACGGCCTGCTGCGCCAGAAGAAGGAGGACGGTCGCTACCAGCGCTGCCTGCCCGAGCACAGCTGGAACAGCAACAACGTCGCCTCCAACGTGCTGCTCTACCACCTGCAGCGCCACAGCGACCACCACGCCAACCCGACCCGCCGCTACCAGGCGCTGCGCCACGTCGACGAGGCGCCGCAGCTGCCGACCGGCTACGCGGGGATGATCGTGCTCGCCTGGTTCCCGCCGCTATGGCGGCGGGTGATGGACCCGCGTCTGGTCGATCACTTCGACGGCGACATCGGCCGCGCCAACATCCAGCCGAGCAAGCGGGCGAAGATCCTGGCCAAGTACGGCCGCGGGGCGGAGGCGCCGGCATGAGCCGCTGGCGCTGCCCCAGCTGCGGCTACGTCTACGACGAGGCTGCCGGGCACCCGCGTGAGGGTTTCCCGGCGGGCACGCCGTGGAGCGAGGTGCCCGACGACTGGGCCTGCCCCGACTGCGGCGTCCGCGACAAAGTCGACTTCGAGCCGGAGGACGAGGCCGCCGAGTGACCGCCCCCAGTGCGACGATGGGGAGGATGGCGAGCGCTCGCACCCCCTATCCGGAGGCAGCCCGGGAGCTGCTGCGGCAGACCCTGTTCGGGGCCGCCCGCGACCGGCTCGAGCAGCAGGCCTGGTCGGAGATCACGATGTCGGACATCGCCGCCACGGCCGGGGTCAGCCGCCAGACCCTCTACAAGGAGTTCGGCAGCCGCAACGAGTTCGGGCTCGCCTTCGTGATCCACGAGGGCGAGCGCTTCCTCGACGACGTCGAGGCGGCGGTGCTGGAGCATCGCGACGACCCCCGCGCCGCGGTCGGCGCCGCCCTCGAGCTGTTCCTGCGCACCGCCGGCGAGGACCCGCTGATCCGCATCCTGCTCAGCGACGACGGCACCGGCGGCATGCTGCCCTTCGTCACCACCCAGGGCATGCCCGTGGTCCAGTGGGCGACCGCCCGGCTCGGCGCCACGATCGAGGAGGGCTGGCCGCAGGCGCCGAAGGCCGACGTCCAGCTGCTCTCCGAATCGCTGGTGCGGCTGGCGATCAGCTACATCACCGCCCCCGCTGGGGCTCCCGAGGCCACCGCTGCCTCGGTCGCCGACCTGCTCGGTCCCTTCATCGACCGGGCGCTCGGCACCACCGGCTGAGAAGCCGCTCGCTCGGCAGATTCAAGGGGGGAGAGTTTGGTCGTCCCCGCGACTTGAGGGTCTCGTATGCCCGCTCTCGTCGCGCTGCCATCCACGGCCCCCGGTATCTTTCCTGGTATGAGAACTACCATAGATCGTGCCGGACGGGTCGTTGTGCCGAAAAGCCTGCGCGCGGCGCTGGGCCTCGAGGGCGGCGACGAGGTCGAGATCACCCTCGAGGGCGAGCGGATCGAGCTCGTCCCCGCCCCGCGGCGGGTGAACCTGCAGAAGGGGCCCGGCGGCTTGCTCGTCTCCGACGTGGGGGTCGGGGTCGGGCCGAACGAGGTTCGCGAAGAGCTCGAGCGCACCCGGCCATGATCGCGCCGGACACCTCGGTGCTCGTCGCGGGCTTCGATCCTCGCCACCCGTTCCACGCCGAGGCTGTCCCGGTTCTCGTTGAGGTCAAGGCAAGCGGGTGGCTGGTCGCGCACACGATGGCGGAGACCTACGCCGTGCTGACCTCCCCCAGCGGCCCCTTCCGATTCGAGCCGGAGCCGGTGGTCGCGTATATCGACCAGTTCCTCGAGCGCTCGGACCCGATCCAACCGCGGGTTGGGTCCTACCGGGAGGCTCTCGACCTGCTCGGCGCCCGCAATCGCGCCGGCGGCGCGATCTACGATGCCTTGGTCGCGCTCGCGGCTCGCGACGCCGGTGCCACCCTGGTCAGCCTCGACCGCCGCGCGGCGCCGACCTATGCAGCCTGCGGCACCGAGGTTCGGCAGCTCGCCGCTTGAGGCACGGCCACTAGACGGCTTCCGCCTCGGCTTCTCGCAGCGGCTTCCTCCCCTTGATCAGGTCGGCGGCGCGCTCGGCAATCGCGATCGTTGGCGCGTTGGTGTTGCCGCGGGGCACGACCGGCATCACCGAGGCGTCGACGACGCGGAGGCCGTCCAGGCCCTCGACCCGTAGCTCGGCGTCGACCACCGAACCGATCGCGCAGGTGCCGACCGGGTGGTAGATCGGGAAGGTGAGGGCGGCGACGTGGGCGCGCAGGTCGGCCTCGGCATCGCTGATCGGCGCCGTGAACGGCTCGACGCAATAGGGGCGCATTGCCGGCTGTTCGCAGATCCCACGCGCCAGGCGCAGCGCCGCCACCGCCCGCGCCATGTCCTCCTCCTCGAGGTAGAAGCCGTTGCGGACGATCGGCTTCGCGCTCGGGTCCTTGGAGGCGAGTCGGACCGAGCCGCGAGCGCGCGGCGTCAGCAGGCAGGGGGAGATCCAGACCCCGTGCGCCTGCGGGTCGCCCATCCCCTCTTCGACGATCTGGATCGCGGCGACGTGGAACTGGACGTCGGGCGCCTCAGCTCCGGCCTCGACCCGGGCGAAGCCGCCGGACTCGGCCAGGTTGGAGGCGAAGGGTCCGGTCTGCGAGGCGGTGAACTCCTCCAGCGCCGCCGGCTCCAGCGCCGCCAGCAGGCTCTCCGGCTCCGGCGTGGTCCAGACTTCGTAGGTGGCCGGGTGGTCGCTGAGGTTGGCGCCCACCGCCGGCTGGTCGAGCAGGGCCTCGATTTCCCGCATTGCCAGGTGTTCAGCCGGGCCGACCCCGGAGAGCATCAGCAGCTGCGGGGAGTTGTAGGCGCCGCCGCAGAGGATCACCTCGCGCTCGGCCCGCAGCTCCTGCGCCTGGCCGAGCTGGCTGGCCTGGACCCCGACCGCGCGCGTCCCCTCGAAGAGAATCTGGTCGACCCGCATGTAGGGCATCACGGTCAGGTTGGGGCGCTCGCTCGCCGGGTGCAGGTAGGAGACGGCGGCGCTGGCGCGCATGCCGCCGCGCTGGGTCAGCTGGTACATCCCGACCCCGTCCTGCTCGGCCCCGTTGAAGTCCTCGTTCCGGGTCAGCCCGGCTTCGACCCCGGCCTCGACGAAGGCGGGGGTGATGAGGTTGCCGGAGCGCTGGTCGGAGACCGGCAGCGGCCCGCCGACCGCGTGCCACTCGGAGGCGCCGCGCTCGTTGTCCTCGGCCTTGAGGAAATAGGGGAAGAGGTCGTCCCAGCCCCAGCCTTCGATCCCCCAGCCGTCGTAGTCGGCACGGTTGCCGCGGATGTAGATCATCGCGTTGGTCGAGGAGGAGCCGCCGAGGACTTTGCCGCGGGGGAGCGGGAGTCGGCGGCCGGCGCAGCCGGGCTCGGGGGCGCTGTTGTAGTCCCAGTCGACCTCGGTCCGGGCCAGCTGTAGGTAGCCGAGCGGGACGTGGATGTTCTCGTTCAGGTCCGGCGGTCCGGCCTCCAGCAGCAAGACGCTGACCTCCGGGTCCTCCGAGAGGCGCGCGGCCAGCACGCATCCGGCGGAGCCCGCCCCGACGATCACGTAGTCGTACATCGGATCTCCTCCTCGGTTGGGCCGATCCCACTCGGCGCTCCCGAGGCAGCGTACCCCGCGTTTCGCTCTCCGCCTAACTATTCTCGACCGCATGCCTGCAGACGACCCGATCCGCGAGTTGGAGCGCTGGATCGAGGAGGCGCGCGAGCGCGGCATCCCGCACCCGGCCGCGGTCGCCTTCGTCACCGTCGGCGCCGGCGGCGCGCCCTCGGCCCGCACGGTGACGATGAAGCGGGTCGAGGACGACGCCCTGCTCTTCACCTCGGCGCTGTGGACCCGCAAGGCGCGGGAGATCGAGGCCAATCCCCAGGTGGCGCTGCTCTTCCACTGGCCCGCCCTCGGCCGCCAGGTGCACGTGACCGGCGAGGCGGCGCTGGCCGAGCGCGCCCTCGCGGTGGAGCTTTTCGCCGAGCGCGACCCCGGCCACCAACTGCAGACCGTGGTCTCCCGCCAGGGCGAGCCGATCGAGGGCCTCGCCCACCTGCGCGACCGCCTCGATCACCTCAGCCGGGTCCAGGAGACGGCGCCGGCCTGTCCCGAGGACTGGGGCGCGCTGCGGGTGCGCCCGGCGACGGTCGAGCTCTGGGAGGAAGCCCCCGACCGCCTGCACGAGCGGCGCCTGTTCAGGCGCGAGGACGGCGGCTGGACGTTGACCTTGCTGGCGCCCTGAGCGGTAGTCCCTGACGCCGCGCCGGCGTCGCCGTTCAGGGGGGCGAGCAGTTGTCCCTACCCTGAAGGAATGGCAGCCGATGTGGGCAGTTCCGGATGAGCGTGCTTACCGACGACCGCCTGGTCCGCCGCGCCGTGGGCGGAGACGAGCGTGCCTTCGCGGCGATCTTCGACCGCTACCACCAGCGCCTCTACCGCTACTGCCTGGCGATCGTGGGTCGGCCCGAGGATGCCCAGGACGCGCTGCAGAACACGATGGTCAAGGTGCTGCGGGCACTGCCAGGCGAGGAGCGACGGATCGAGCTGAAGCCGTGGCTCTACCGGATCGCCCACAACGAGTCGATCGAGCTGCTGCGGCGCCGCCGCGAGGGGCGCGAGCTCGACGCCGAGCTGGAGGCCTCGGGGTCGAGCTTGGCCGAGGAAGTGGCGATGCGGGAGCGGCTGGGGCAGCTGCTGTCCGACCTCGACGCGCTACCCGAGCGCCAGCGCGGCGCCCTGGTGATGCGCGAGCTGGCCGGCCTCGGCTTCGCCGAGATCGGGACGGCGCTGGGGACCTCGGCCGCGGTCGCGCGCCAGACGCTCTACGAGGCGCGGTTGGGGTTGAGACAGATGGATGAGGGACGAGAGATGGGCTGCGCGGCGGTGACCAGGACGCTCTCCGACGGCGACGGCCGGGTCGTCCGGCGTCGCGACATCCGCGCCCACCTGCGCGCCTGTTCCGAATGCCGGCGCTTCCACGAGGAAATCGAGGGTCGCCGCCGCGACCTCGCCTCGCTGGCGCCGCTGCCCGCCGCCGCTGCGGCCGGGCTCCTGCAGGGTCTGCTCGGCGGCGGCGGGGCCGGGGGCGGCGGTGCCGCGGCCGCGCTCGGCGGCGGAGCGGTGAAAACGCTGGGCGGTTCGGCGCTGCTGAAGGGCGCGGCGACGGTCGCGGTGGTCGCGGCCGTCGGGGTCGGCGCCGCCGAGCGGGGCGGCCTGGTCGACCTCGGCGCCGGCGACAAGGGGGAGCCGGCTCCGGCGAAGCAGTCATCTCCGGCCGGGTCGGGTTCGTCTGGAGCGCAGCCAGCCGCCGGGGGCACTGCTGCCGCGGATGTGGACGGGGCGTCGTCTGTCGCGCCGGGCGGCAGCGGGGTCGGGGTTCGCGGGGCCCGCACCGCCGATCCGAAGGCAACTGGCGGCGCATCTCCCGGCGGTGAGGAGAGCGCCCCGGCGGCGATGCCGGTCAACGCCACCGGGCCAACCGGTCACCCCCGCGGGAAGGGGCATGAAAAGCGCCATCCCGAGGCCGCTGCCCACGGTCAGCAGACCGCGGGCGAACACAAAGCCGCCGGCAAGGGAGGGGGCCGCGGCAAGGGGGTCGCGCCCGGTAGCGGGGGGGCGCAGGGGAAGGGAGCGAGCAGCGGCAAGGGCAATGGGACCGGGAAGGGCAGCGGGACCGGCAAGGCCACGGGCGCCGGGAAGGGCGCCGCACCCCCGAAGAAGTCCGCGCCGCCGCCGCCGGCCTCCGCGCCGGACCCTGGCGGGGGTCAGGGCGCCGGGCCGCCGGATACCACGCCCCCGGCCGCTCCACAGCAGCCGGCCGCGGTCCCCCAGCAGGCCGGCGGCGCCGCTCCTCAGGAAACCGGCAAGAAGGCCGCGGACTGAGAAAGGGCCTGACGCCTGGGGCCCCCTGCCGTTCCAACCGTGGAATGGCAATACGACGCCCCGAGACGGGGCGCACGAGCGAGGAGACACGATGAGGCTGCAGTTGAAGATCGCGACCGTCCTCGGCGCGCTCGCCCTGGCGACGGCGCCGGCCGCGCTGGCCACCCAGCCCGGCAATCCCGGCCAGGGCCACGGGCCCAAGTACGTGCCGGCTCCCGGACCGGAAACCCCGCCCCCGGGACCAAAACCGGGCGCGAGCCTGTCGGAGAAGGCGAAGGCGTACGGCGTCTACTGCCAGGACCAGAGCAAGAAGCACGTCGAGGGCCAGAAAGGGACCCCGTTCAGCCAGTGCGTGACGGCGATGGCGAAGGCCGCCAACAATGAGCGCCTGACCGCGAAGAAAGCCTGTAAGGGCCTGAGCAAGAAACACGTCAAAGGGCAGAAGGGCACCCCGTTCTCGCGCTGCGTGGTCGCCGCGGCGCAGCTGAAGAAGGACCAGCAGGAGGTCTGATCTTCCCCCGGCAATGCCCCCGGCGGCCGTTCTCCCGCGCGGTCGCCGGGGCAGCCATATGCGCGCAATGATTCAGCGATGCGCGCGATGGTCCTCAAGCGAGCCGGCGAGCCGCTGCGGGCGGCCGAGCTGCCCGATCCCGAGCCCGGCCCCGGCCAGGTCCTGATCGAGGTCGCCGCCTGCGGCGTCTGCCGCACCGACCTGCACATCCTCGACGGCGAGCTGAACGAGCCGAAGCTGCCGCTGGTGCCGGGCCACCAGATCGTCGGCACGGTGGTGGGGCTGGGGGAGGGGGCGGCGCGCTTCGCGGTGGGCGACCGCGTCGGCGTGCCCTGGCTCGGCTGGACCGACGGCGAGTGCCGCTACTGCCGTCAGGGTCGGGAGAACCTCTGTGACAACGCCCGCTTCAGCGGTTACGACCTCGACGGCGGCTACGCGGAGCTGACGGTCGCCGACGAGCGTTTCTGCTTCCCGCTGCCCGCGGAGATTTCGGACGAGGAGGTGGCGCCGCTGCTCTGCGCGGGGCTGATCGGCTACCGCGCGCTGCGCCTGGTCGGCGCGGCGGAGCGGGTCGGCTTCTACGGCTTCGGCGCCTCCGCTCACATCCTCTGCCAGCTCGCCGTGCACCAGGGGCGGCGCGTCTTCGCCTTCACCCGCGAGGGCGATGCCGAGACCCAGGCGTTCGCCCGCGAGCTCGGCGCCGAGTGGGCCGGCGCCGCCACCGAGATGCCGCCGGAGGAGCTCGACGGCGCGATCGTCTTCGCCGCCGCCGGCGAGCTGATGCCGGCCGCGCTCCGCGCCAGCGCCAAGGGCGCCCGCGTAATCAGCGCCGGCATCCACATGAGCGAGATCCCCTCCTTCCCCTACGAGATCCTCTGGGGGGAGCGCACTCTCGGCTCGGTCGCCAACCTGACCCGCGCCGACGGCGCGGAGTTCCTCGCCCTAGCGCCGCAGGTCCCGGTGCGGACCGAGGTGACCACCTACCCGCTGTCGGAGGCGAACGCCGCGCTCGAGGACCTGCGCACCGGCCGCTTCCGTGGCGCCGCCGTGCTGCGGGTGCGAGGCTGAGCCGGTGACGGTCCTGCTCTTCGACAACCCGGTCTCCGGCAACTGCCACAAGGTGCGGCTGATCCTCGGCCTGCTCGGCATCGAGTACGAGCGGCGGGAGCTCTCGGTCGTCGACCGCTCCGGCCGGTCTGAGGTGCTCGGCGGCCTCAGCCCGGGTCTCACCGTGCCGACCGTGGTGCTCGAGGATGGTCGGGCGCTGGCCGAGTCGAACGCGATCCTCTGGTACTTCGCCGACCGCACCGAGTACCTGCCCGACGACCCCTACGAGCGCGCCCAGGTGCTGCAGTGGATGTTCTTCGAGCAGTACAAGCACGAGCCCGGGATCGCGGTCGTGCGCTTCTGGGTCGCCTACGCCGACGACCCACCACCTGCGGCGGAGATCGAGGCCCGGCGCACCGCCGGCCACTCCGCCCTGAAGGCGATGGAGCGCCACCTCGGCGACCACGACTACTTCGTCGCCGACCGTTTCACGATCGCCGACATTGCGCTCTACGCCTACACCCACGTGGCGCCGGAGGGCGGTTTCGAGCTCGAGCCCTACCCGGCGATCCGCGCCTGGCTCGGCCGCGTCGAGGCGCAGCCTGGGGTCTTTCCGATGAGCGCTTGAGCGCATGGCTGCGGACGTGGACCGGCATCTCAACTGGGAGGGCTGCTTCAACCTGCGCGACCTCGGCGGCCTCGAAACCGCCGACGGGCAGCGGACCCGCCGCGGCGCTCTTGTGCGCGGCGATTCCCTCAGCGGTCTGACCGAGCAGGGATGGGAGGAGCTCGTCGCCCATGGCGTGCGCACGGTGATCGACCTGCGCAACGAGGACGAGCGGGGAAGGGACGCGGCGCCGCGTCCCGCGTCCGTCGAGACCGTTCGCATTCCCCTCGACGTCAGCGAGGACCGCGACTTCTGGGATGCCTGGGAGAGCGGTCCCCAGTTCGCCACGCCGCTCTACTACGAGCCACACCTACGCCGCTTCCCCTCCCGCAGCGCCGCGGTCCTAACGGCGATCGCCCAGGCCCCGCCCGGCGGTGTCGCCTTCCACTGCGTCGGCGGCCGCGACCGCTCCGGCCAGGTCGCGATCCTCGTCCTCGCCCTGGCCGGAGCGCGTGAGAGCGAGATCGTCGCCGACTACCTGCTCAGCAAGGAGCGGCTGTCGGCGCTGTACGCGGCGCGCGGGGAGGAGGACCAGGGTCCGGTCCTCGAGTCCTTTCTGCGCGAGCGGGGCACCAGCGCCGCAACCGAGATAAGTCGCCTACTGGCATTGGACCTGCCGGCACTGCTGGCAGAGGGCGGCCTCGAGCCCGGCGACGTTGACCGCCTGCGCGCCCGCCTGCTCTGAGCGCCAGCGCGTCGCTCAGCCGCCGGCCGCGAGCCAATCGATCAGCCCGCCGACGGCCGCCCAGTCCTCCCGCCGCCGCGCCTCGACCAGCTGTCGCAGCACCTGCGGCTCGGTTGCCATCAGCGCCTCCGACCCCGCCGCCGCCCATCGCACCAGCGCGTAATGGACCAGGTCGTCCACCGGCACCCCGGTCGCGGCCGACAGGTTCGCGAACGTCCCCATCGGGTCCTGCACCCTGGCCGCAGCGACCTCATCCGCAAAGCGCTGATGCTCGGGCGACACGTCCACCGTCTGAGCGTATCCAGACTTTCCACGACCACGGTCCACTGGCCGTGGATCAGTGAGTGGCGGGGTCGACTTTGTGCGCCATGGCCGGACCAAGCGACTGGTCGACGCCTGCATGACCGCCGCTACGGCTTGAGGCGTCCTGGCGGCTCATAGACTCGCGACCAGGCATGACCAGGAAGCGGGACATCAAGCAGTTCCGGCAAGCCTGTAGGGAGGTCGGGCTGACCGTGCAGGAACGCTACGAAGCCAGCCAGGCGCTTCATGCCGAGAAGGAGTCAACGAGCGTGCAGACGCACATGACCTATGGAGAGTTGGTGGCTGGCTGCGACAATGGAGGCAACGCTGATGGCAACTGTCGTAGCCCTAGATTCATCGCCTGCAAACGTCCTGCGCTCGATGCGCGGGCCGATTGTCGACGCCCGCACGGCTTATCCCGATGTCCTTCACGTCGAGGTTCGCGACTCGGATGGGGAGCTTTGGCGCTTGGCCACCCAGGACGCCGAGTGGACCCCGACCGACCCGGCCGAGCTGGTCGGCAAGGCGATCGAGGACGCCGAGATCGACGAGGAAACCGGCGAGCTGCGCTGTCGCCTTTCAGGCGGCGCGCTGCTCGACGTGAAGCCCGCCGCTCAAGAGGCCACGGACGACCCGCCGAACTGGGAGCTGATCACTCCGGGCGGAGTCCTCTTGGAGTTCGGGCCTGGCGTGCGCTGGCAGATCAGCAGCGCCACCGATCCGGTCTCGGCACGGCGCTAGCCGTCGCCCCGCCTGCATGAGCGCTGTTTGACTGGCGCACGGACCGGCGCACGAGTCGTTGCTCCAATCTCTGCGCTGCTAGCTCGGGAACGAAAAAACCCCGCCTGAGCGGGGCTTTTCCTATGCGGCTGAATGGAGTCGAACCATCACGGGTGTTTCCACCCACAAGGCCCTCAATTAGGTATTGGAGGTGATTTGAGTTCCATTCAGTGTTCTCAGGTCATCTGAGGTGCTCTGAGGTGATCCACGTTAGCGAAAACAGTGTCCGCGAACTGTCCGCAGAATTTGCCGCCAAGACTGGGCGTATCGACGGCATGCTCGCTTTGCTCACGACACCACAGCTAAAGCAGATTCGAACCGACGACCTCATGGGTGCGATTCAAGGCGGCGAAATCAGGGCAGTGACTTCAGAAGTCCGCATTAGCAGGGATTTGGCTGGTCTCCGTGACCGCTCGGTGTGCCGGCGCATCGCCACGGATACGCAGGGATATGCGGCGATATGAAGGGAGTCGGGCACTCCTGGCGAGAAGTGCCCGAAATCTGCGCAGGGCGGTTGGAGTGGCCCCGAGATGGCTGGCCTCCTGGATGCGATGCGCCAAGGTCGGCTAAAAAAAAGTTGCCAAAAGAAGCTGATTTGCAGCGACTTTGCAGCAATGGACTAGTGACTGCTGGTATGGATATATGCACGGATATGCGGTGATATGAAGGGGAGTCAGGCACTTCTGGCGAGAAGTGCCTGAATGAGAAGGGCCGGTTGGAAGCCTGAGCAGGGCGCTGGCATCGCCGACGGCACCTCCCTCCTGTCCGTTCAAAATTTGCTAAAATATCCTTGATTTATAAGTCCAATTGCTTAATTCTCAGGAACCGCTAGATATGCGGCTCCTGAAATGAGGAGAGGCAATGGAACGGATGTACCAGCCGCGGCGGGTGGAGGCTGCCCGTCGGGCCGAATGGTTAGCTGATGGCGCCTTCGAGACGGCGTTGCCTCGCGATGGACAGGAGCCGGTGTATGTGAAGCCTTCTAGCCCCTTCACCACCGGTGGTCTGCACATGGGGCATGTCCGCAGCTATTCGATCGCGGACACCTACGCTCGCTTTCGCCGCCAGCAGGGCGACGCCGTGCTGTTCGGCCTCGGGTTCGATGCCTTTGGCCTGCCTTCCGAGCTCGGCGCCATCGAGAAGGGAAAGACGCCAGCAGCGTGGGTTCGCGACTGCGGCGAGCGGATGCTCGCCCAGATGCAGAGACTGGGTATTTCGATTGACTACCAGCGCGTCTTCTACACCTCCGATCTGGAGATCTACCGCTGGACCCAGTGGCTCTTTCTCGAACTGCTTGAGGCGGGGCTGATCTACCGGGCGACCGCGACGCAAGACTGGTGCGACTCTTGCGAGACCACTCTGGCGGCCCTCCAGGTCGAGGAGGGGCGCTGCTGGCGATGCCGGACTGAAACGCGACTTCGGACCTTGCCCCACTGGTTCTTTCGGGTTTCGGCCTACACTGAGGAGAACGACTCCCGCCTCGCTGACCTCAGCGACTGGGACGAGGTCTCCCACGCCACCCAGCGCCACCTTCTCGGGCGCAGCGATGGAGTGGAGGTGGATCTTGAAAGTCGGGAGGGCCGCCGGCTTACGGTCTTCTCCCCTCACGCCGAGGCTCTCCGCGAGGCCACCTTCGTCCTGATCTCTCAACTGCACCCGGAGGTCGACCGGTGGATCACGAGCCCCGCTGCGCGGGAGGAAGTCGCTGGCCTGCGCTCGGGAGGGTGGGCGCGGAGCGCACGCGACGCGACTCGTGTTCCCGTCATCGATACGGGAACCCGGCTCTCTGGGCCCCTGGGGACTGAGCTGTCTCTCTACGTCTCGCCGATTGTCCAGGCGCGGTTCGGTCCCACCGCCGTGTTCGGTATCCCCAGCGTCGATGAGGCTGACGCCCTGCTCGCCCCCCGTGTGTCGGCTCGCGAGCTTCAAACCGGAGCGGCGACGGCTCCGCTCGCCAGCCCTGCTCGCGCCGCGGTTCGCTTTCGCGCGGGCGACTTCTCGATCTCTCGGCAGCGCGGGTGGGGTACCCCGACCCCGATCGTCGTTTGTGAAGACTGCGGCTTTGTCCCGGTTCCCCGCGAGGATCTGCCAGTGGTGCTGCCGGACGATCTCGGGCCTTCCAATGGATCCAATGCGCTCGCTGGCCACGAAGGGTTCACGGCCGTGCCGTGCCCCCACTGTGGCCGCCTGGCCAAGAGGGAAACCGACACCTTGGACTGTCACTTCGACGCTCTTTGGAAGTGGATACCCCCGTGTGTGCCTCCGGAGGACCGGACCAGATCGATGTTCGACCATCCAGACCTGCGTAAGTGGCTGCCGGCGGAGCGACTGGTCGGCGGGGCTGACGTGGGAAACTCCATCTTCGACCAGCGGGTGCTGACCAAGGCCCTGCGGGACATCGGGCCACTCTCCTTTCTTGAGGACGGTGAGCCATTTACGGGGGCGCTCGTGCACGAGATGGTCCTCCGTGACGGCCGCAAGATGAGCAAGCACCTCGGCAACACCGTCGATCCGAGCGAGCTCATTGAGCGTCACGGAGCGGATGTGGTCCGCCTCGCGGTTCTGTACGCTGCCGCGCCGGCCAAGTCCGTGAATTGGAGCGAAGGCGTCCTCCGCTTCGCTGAGCGTTTCCTCGCCTCGCTCTGGAGCTATATTCACGACAGCATCGCCAGCGCTGAATCGGCTGCGAGGGACGAGGAGGCTGAAGCGGACACCGAGTTCATCCGCGAGCGTCTCGATAAATGGTGCGCGAATGGCTCGAAGAGGGTGACCGCCGCTTATGAAGCCGTACAGATACACAAGGCAGTCCGCGAGAGCCATCGCATGTTCGAACGGATAAAGGATTTCGAGAAGCGGATCCTCACCCGTCGCGGAGAGCTTTCTCGCGCGGACGCCGAGGCGCGATTGGAGGCGCTGGCGATACTCATCCGCCTGCTCGTCCCGGTGGCCCCCCATTTCGGCGAGACCTTGTTGTCCGAGCTGGAGCCCTATGCGCGGGTGGCAGAGGTGACTTGACTGCGGCGGTAGCGGTTGCCGCTGCTTGCGGAGCCCAAGGCTCGTTCCGTTCCGTTGCCTCGATGTCGCCCCGGTGTCTGCCACCGCGCCCGAATACACCCGCACCGCTTTCGCCGGAAAATCGGAAAAAGGGGATCGTTAGTGAACAGACCAACTGACTCCGCACCCGAGCCTTCTCTGCGGCCAGTTCACCACTTCGGCTTCTCTTCGAACTCTTTGCCTGACGCTACCGTTTCGGAATTGGTCCACTTCAGCCAGGTTGGCGGGGCAACGACGATCGACCTCCGCGTCGGCCGGCTGCAGCGCTGGGAGTCCCTCTCGGGTCTGCGGACGATCGCTGCGCTCCTGCCTGTTGCCTTTTTGGCTCTTCCGACAGTACTGGGAGTGGCCAGCCGCCCAGAGACCGCCGATCTCATGCTCGCTGACGAAGCAGTGAATCTTGGAATCCCTCTTCGGTTCGCTCTCGCGCCGTCCCTTGACCGGCCCGGACTCCCACACGAGACCATGGCCTGCCAGATTGCCGAATTTCGGTCGCGTTGGGGTCGGGACGCACAAATCCTCATTGAGCCCCATGGCTCGCAGCCGCGATTGGCCGAGGTCCACCGGATCTTAGATGCAAACTATTTCCACGCCGTCGGTGACAACCTTGCCTTCGCCCGCATGAACCTCTCACATCAACGCGCGGCAAGCTTCATGTCCCGCTTTGCTCGTGCATTGCAGGTCAAGGGATACGCCCGGCACCGAGACGGGTGGCGCCATCGCCCTCTTGTCACTACGCCGAAAGTTCTCGAGGAGGCCGTGACGCTAGCGCTCACCGGTCCGAAATCTCTTGACATCACCATCGAGACGAGGGCCGGATCGCACGTCGAAGACCTGCAAGTCCTCCGGGCCGCGGTGAACGACGGCCTTGATCGTTTGGCCGCCAACTAGAAGTCAGGTTCCGCTCCCGCCTCCTCTCCTATCCACAACTCTGCAATCTCTCCCAAACCTCCGCGACGCTCGCCGGTAGGTGCGATCTCTCCGCGGGGGCGATCGGTAACAAGGATGTCGCATGCCGCCCAAGGTCGAGGTCGAAAAAATCGGCCAGTCCGCTGATCGCACGTGCTTCTCCTAGCGCTTCGTAGGAGAGCTCGAAGCGTCGATCGGCGGCGACCCGATCCCGGAAGTCAAGCCAATGACGATTCCAGGCGCCCCACTTCTCGAGGCACGCGCGCTGCTCGGTCGGA
>DASUNU010000098.1:0-18990 GCA_036276995.1 Solirubrobacterales bacterium | reverse complement strand
GAAGTACTCCCTTTCTCGCAACCCCCGTATGGGTCTCCCTACCTTGAAACCGATCCCCGCCCGCCCCGGTCTTCCTAATGGGAAGGGAATCTTGATTCGTAAAAAAGGGGGAACACATGAAGATCGAGAAGACGAGCGCCGTGATCCCGGCGTACGCGATCACCAAGACCGTCTAGTCGTTTAGAAGCCGGGGGAGGAGCTGGGGAGGCGCTACGGTCCGGGTAGTGGCCGTAAAGCGCAGCGCCGGCATCCTTCTCTTCCGGTTCCTCGACGGGACGCCGCAGCTGCTGCTCGTGCACCCCGGCGGTCCCTACTGGGCGAAACGCGACCTCGGCGCCTGGACGATCCCGAAGGGCGAATACGAGGCCGGGGAGTCGGCCCGCGAGTGCGCCCTGCGCGAGCTCGGCGAGGAGCTGGGGGCGGCGGCGCCGCGGCTCGAGCCTGAGGTGTTGATCGACCTCGGCTCGATCCGCCAAAAAGCCGGCAAGGTGGTCGAGGCCTGGGCCGCCGAGGCGGAGTTCGACCCGGCCGCGCTGGACAGCAACACCTTCGCGGTCGAGTGGCCGCCGCGCAGCGGCACCCGGCGCGAGTTCCCCGAGGTCGACCGGGCCGAGTGGTTCGACCCGGAGCAGGCCCGGCGCAAGATCCTGCCGGCCCAGGCCGATCTGATCGACCGCCTGCTCGAGCACCTGGATAGGTAGCCGGAGACGAATCCCCGGCATATACTCGCCCGGGTATGGAAAACGGCTCTGCCAAGCCATCTTCGAACGGGAGCGATCCGGCGCCGAACGGGTCGCTGCCGCTCTCGGCGCGGCTGCTCGGGGTCGGCGTCCAGGGGGCGAAAGCGGTCGGCAAGGCGACCGGGTTCGACCGCGCGGTCGAGGTCGCGGCGGAGGAGGCGATCGTCGCGGCGGTCGAAAGCGACGCGGTCGAGCGGGCGATGGCGCGGGTCCTGAGGGGGCCGGTGGTCGAAGAGGCGGTTGAGGGGGCGCTGGAGAGCGACGCGGTCAAGCGGGCGATGCTGGAGGCGATGGACAGCGAGCTGGTCGACGAGATCTGGCGCCGCCTGCTCGCCTCCGACCAGGCCCAGCAGCTGGTCGAGCGGATCGCCGAGGCGCCGGAGGTGCGGGCCGCGATCAGCGCCCAGGGCGCCGGCCTGCTCGGCGACGTCGGCCGCACGATCGGCAGGCTGGCGCGCCGCCTCGACGACAGCTTCGAGCGCGTCGTCCGCCGGATCTTCTTCCGCCGCCGCCGTAGCGTCGCGATCGACCGAGCCGGCGCGGTCAGCCGCGGCGGCGCCTTCCTCGTCGACGGCGTCATCGTCAACCTCGCCTTCACCGCGATCGTCGCGATCGCGACCCTGATCGACAACGCCTTCGGCGGCGGCGGAGGCGGCGCCTCAAACTTCGCGATCGCGGTCGGCTCGACCGCCTGGGTCGGGCTCGGCTCGCTCTACCTGGTCGCCTTCTGGTCGCTGGCGGGGGAGACGCCGGGGATGCGCTTCCTCGGGATCAGGCTGAGCGAGGAGCGGCTGACCCTGCGGCGGTCGCTGAAGCGACTGTTCGGGCTCTGGCTCTCCGTTGTCACCTTCGGCATCGGTTACCTCGGTGTCGTCTTCGGCGAGCAGCGCCGGGCCTGGGAAGACCGCTTCTCCGGCGCCGCCGTGATCTACGACGAGCGCCGGCCCGAGCCGGCTCCGTGGTCACGACCGCCCGCGCCGCCCGCCGCCGCTGCGCCTAAATCGGAGTCCGCGAGCGATTCGGCAGCCAGCGCTGCAGCAGCAGCGTGAGGCTGCCGGAGAGGATCAGCAGAACGACGTTGATCGCCAGCACCAGCAGCGCCCCGGCCGCCTCGTCGGAGCCGCCGGCGCCGAGCGCCACCCCGAGGTAGGCGGAGGCGGGCATCGTCGTCACCGAGATCGCGACCCCGACCGCGGCGGCGGTCCGGGTCTCGAAGGAGAGCATCGCCGCGATTCCGGCGGCGAGCGCGATCAGCACGGTCGAGTAGTCGGTGGTGGCGAGGTTGCTGAGGGTGCTGTCCTCGACCGTGAAACCGTCGGGCAGGAAGCCGCCGGCCTTGAGCAGGAAGCTGAGCACGGCGGCGACGACCACGACCAGGGCGAGGCCGAGCCAGAGGGTGACGAAGGAGCGCTGGGCGAGCCGGCGGCGGCCGGCGACGAGCCCGACGCAGGTGGCGCAGATCGGCAGCAGGTCGGGGCTGACCGCCATCGCGCCGACGATCAGGATCGAGCTGCTCTCGATCACGCCGAGCGCGGCGAGCGCGGCGGCGACCGAGATCAGGGCCAGGTAGCGGGCCAGCGGGCGCGAGTTGACCCGCGCCTGGCCCAGCACCTCGACCCAGGCGAAGCCCTCGATTTCGCCGGCCCGGTGGCTGTGCAGCGGGGCCACGACGTCCACCTTGGCCAGCACGTAGTCGTCGACCGGGATCCCCAGCGCGACGATCTCCGCGACCAGCCGGTCGGCCGCGGCCGGCTCGACGTCGGCGACGAACACGGTCGCGCCGGTCGCCGACGCCTGATCGGGCTGGCGCACCACGCGCCGCACCCCTTCCAGCTCCCGCAGGACCTCGGCGAAGGGGTCGGCGCGCTCGGCGTCGACCGATGAGCGCAGCCTCAGCACGGCGTCACGGGGTCGGTTCCGGTCCCTCGGCGAGCTTGTAGATGATGATGATCGCGAGCGCGAAGACGGCCAGCGACCAGAACGGGTAGGCGCCGATCGAGAGCAGCGCCCCGATCGCGTTGAGCGCGGCGATGAAGATTCCGAACCAGCGCCCGAACTCGCCGCCCGACCAGAGCGAGAAGGCGGCGACCAGCTCGAGCACGCCGACGATCAGCATGATCCAGCCCCAGGTGTTGAGGCCGCTGAGGATGTAGGTGGCGTCCTCGGTGAAGAACTTCGAGTCGCCGATCGCGGCGATCCCCCAGATGATGTTGAGCACGCCGGCGACGAGCAGGAGGATGCCGGCGAAGACCCACCAGCCGCTGAGCATCGATTCCGAGTTCATGGATGACCCCTTTGCGATGGAGAGGACAGGACAGGACGCCTATTTCTACCCGCTGCGCCGGCTCCCAGGGAAGCGGCCGCATTGCCGGCGCAGCGGGTTCAGTCACTCAGGTCTCAGCCGACCTTGGTGACCTGGAGAAGCGGCGCGACCTGATCGGTCCTGACAATCGCCACGGGATCACCCCCTTTCCCAGGTTCACGCAGCGGCCTCTCCCCGCCGCTGCTGTCCCGTGGCCGACATTAGTAGAGAGACCTCCACCATTCTATTTCGGTACCGCAAGAGTTCTCCGAATTTCCGACTTGACTTTTATTTGTGCGTAATAGAGTTGACTGCTTGCAACCTTCTAATCAGTCAGAAAAGAGACCGGACATGTCTGGACCATTGGGGAAGACCGCCAGCTGCGCCGCCGACCGCGCCCTGATCAAGGCCCTCTCGCACCCGGTGCGGGCGAGTGCGCTGACGATCCTCAACCAGCGTGTCGCCAGTCCGAAGGAAATCGCCGATGCGCTTGAGCTGCAGGTGGGGCAGGTCAGCTACCACGTCAAGGAGCTGCGCGAACTCGGCTGCGTCGAACTCGTCGACACCGCCCAGCGCCGCGGCGCCACCGAGCACTATTACCGCGGCGTCGCCCAGTCCTATCTCAGCGACTCCTTCTGGGCAAAGCTCTCCGACGAGGTCCGCAACGGGATCAGCGTCACCGCCCTGCGCGTCCTGATCGGCGCCGCTCGCGCCTCGATCGAGGCCGGCACCTTCGACATCCGCAAGGACCGCCACCTCTCGGTGATGACGGTGGAACTCGACGAGCAGGCCTGGGTGGAGGCCAACACCCTGCTCAACGAGACGCTCGAACGGCTGATCGAGATCCGCACCGAGAGCGAAGAGCGCGGCGGCAGCGACCGCATCGCCGCCACCTTCGGGCTGCTCGGCTTCGAGTCGCCCGGACCCGTCTAGGGCTAAACGAGCTTCAGGACCTTGAAGGTCTTGACGCCGCGCGGGGTCTCGACCTCGACCGTGGCGCCGACCTTGGCGTCCATCAGCGCCCGCCCGATCGGCGACTCGGCTGAGAGGCGGCCCTCGGCGAGGTTCGCCTCGGTCGAGCCGACCAGGGTCCAGACGTTGGTCTCGCCTTTCCCCTCGTCGCGCACCTCGGCGCTGCGGCCGAAGCCGAAGGAGTCGCTGGCGGAGGCGTCGACCTCGACCACTACCGCGTTCTGCAGCCGTTCCTGGAGGCGCTTGATCCGCGTCTCCATGTGCGCCTGGTCCTCTTTGGCGGTGTGATACTCGGCGTTCTCCTTGAGGTCGCCCTCCTCGCGCGCGACCTTGATCCGCGCCGCCATCTCCTGCCGCGCGGGTCCTTCGAGCTGCGCCAGCTCGGCTTTCAGCTCTTCGATCCCGGCCGCGGTGATCGGCTCCCCGCCTTGATCCTGCCCTGGCATGGGCAGAAGACTAGCTAGGCGGGGCTCGCCACTAGTCGCCGGCTGCGGTTTCGCTGGCGACCAGGACCGGCGCCAGCGATTTGACCTTGGCGCCGGCGGCGTTGCCGAGCGCCGAGAGGTTGAACAGGTCCCCGAAGGTGCGCAGCAGCGAGTAGGGGTCGTAGGGCACGGCGTCGGTGGCGCCCGGGGCGACGGTGCTCGAGAGCACCAGGGCGCCGACTTTGAGCGGGTCGGTCGCGGGCGGCGGCGCCGCCGGGTCGACCGGTGCGGCCGTGTTGACCTGGCCGAAGTTGACGATCAGCAGCCCGTCCTTCTTGTAGGCGGGGGAGGCGAGGATCTTCGGCACCCAGGTCGAGAGGAAGGCGTCGGCCGCCGCCGCACCGTCGGGCGTCCCGGCCGGGCACTGGCCGCTGATCCCGACGCTGCAGAGGTTGGGTGAGATGTAGTTGAAGTTGGCCGTCGTCTCGATCTTCTTCAGGTCCTTCTCGAGCTCGCTCAGCGGCACGTCGTTTTCGTTGCAGTCGCCGAGGTCGAGCAGCGAGTGGAAGTAGACGAATGGGTTGAGCTTGGCTGCGTAGCCGCCGGTGACCGGCGTCGGGTTCGGGGAGTTCGCTTCGGCCGGTGCCACGCAACTGTCGGGTTTGCCGGCCGCGTCGACCATGCTCTCCATGTAGGCGTGCCATTTGAGCCGGGCGCCGATCAGCTGGTCGGAGAAGGTGACGGATTCGACCGGGTAGATGCAGCCGCCGGCGCTGATGATCCCGCGCGAGTTGGCTTTGGCGCCAGCCGGGAAGTCGGAGTAGATGGGGCAGTCTTCCTTGGTCTGCGGGTTCGGCGGCTGGCCGCTGATCGTCGCGATCGAGTTCGGCAGCGCCGTCTGCTCGAGCAGCTTGTACTCGCTGAGCAGCAGGCCCTGGGGGCGCAGCGTGTTGGCCAGGTAGGGCATCTGGGGCGCGCTGCCGAAGGCGGCGTCGTAGCCGGAGCTGGCGACCGAGACGACGAAGACGTGCTGGATCGGGCCCGGTTCAGGGGCCGTTTCTTCCGGTTTGGTCGGGGTCGGTTCCGCTTCTTCGCCGGCTTCTTCTTCCGGTGCGGGCGCCGCTTCGGGCGCCGCCAGCGGTTCCGGCGCGGCGGAGGAGACGGGAGCGGGGGAGGCTTCCGGTTCGAATTCCGCTTCCGGGGTGGCCGCCGCTTCCGGCGCCACCGGGGTCCGCTCGGCCGCCAGGCTGCGCCCGATCAGGGCGGCAAGCGGGCCGTTGTCGGTGCCGCTGTTGGCCGCGGCGGCGATGATCGCAGTGGTCGCGACCAGGGAGGAGGCGACGAGCAGGCTGAAGCGTTTGCCGGTGAGGCTGTTGGCGGCGGCGATCAGCGCCGTCAGCTGCTTGCGCGCCGCCGCCTTCACTTTCCGGCCTCCGCCGGCACCAGGGCGTGCCCGCACTGGGCGCAGAAGCGCACCCCGTGGCCGTAGGGGGCGCTGCAGCCTGGGCAGAGCCCGGCCGCGTCCTCGCGCTGCAGCTCCAGCTCGCGCTCGACCGCGAGCAGCTCGGCGTCGACCCGCTGCAGCTCCGCCGCTTTGCGGGTGAGGACGTCCATCCGCACGTGGTCGCGGATCGCCATCTCGTAGAAGGCGCCGCCGAGGTCGGCCTGCATCACCGTGAACTTCTCCAGCAGCCGGTCGCGCTGGGCGATCAGCTCCGGGCTCTCTTCTGGTTTCGCCGGCTCTTTGGCGGCGACCGCCGGTTTGGCCGGGCCGGCTTTGCCCGGGGCCGCTTTCGGGCCCTTGCCGGGCCGGCGCAGGACCTCGCCCGGGCGCTTCGCCAGGCTGCCGAGGCGGCTCACGGTTCCACCCCGCTGCTCGGCGCCGGGGCGGCGCCGGGGTCGCCGCCGATCACGGTCACGTCGGGGAGGTTCTGCTGGGCTTTGATGTAGGTCTCTCCAGTCTGGGCGGGGTTTTCGGCGACGATCTGGGTGTCCTCCTGGGTCTTCTCCTCGCTGGCTTTGAAGCCGGTGACCTGGTGGACCGGTCCGTTGGCGGTGGTCGCGATCACTTTGCCGCCGTCTTTGGCCGAGGCTTTGCCGTCTTTGGCCGCGTTTTTGCCTTTGGCGCCGGCGCCAGCGGCCGTTGCCGTTTCGGTGGCGGCGCCGGTGCTGGCGACGGCGGCGTCCTGCTGGCGCAGCGCCTGCAGCAGCGCCTCGTTGTCGTTGCCGTCGGAGCCGCTGCGGCCGACGACGACGCCGAGCGCGACCGCGATCGGCAAGAGGGCGAAGAAACCGACCGCGGCGGCGCGGCTGCCGCCGCCCGCCTTCGCCGGCGGCCGGGTCAGCGGCCGCCGCGCTTTTTTGCTCATCGCCGCGAAGTAGCGGGAGGAGGGGTTGGCGCCGTTGCCGCGGCGGGCGCCGCAGTTGACGCAGTAGCGCTGCTGCGCGTCGAGCGCCGCCCCGCACTCCTCGCAGGGCTCGTACGTCCCCCGCACGACCGAGATCGTCGCTTTCTCCTCACTCACTCTTCTCGCCTCCTTTCTTGTCATCTGCCTTGCCCTGCTTCTGCTTCTGCTTCTGCTTCTGCTTCTGCTTCTGCGCGCGCCGATCGAGGATCCGTTGCGCTTCCGCCTGGTGCTTCTCGGCCTTTTCCTGCGTGGTCGAGCAACCGGCAGCGCCCCCGATCAGGAGCAGGCCGGAGACGGCGGCGACCGCGAGCCGGGTGGTGTGAGCGCTAGCCGAAGGCACCACTCACGTACTCCTGGGTCCGCTTCTCCTTGGGCGCGTTGAACAGCGCCGTGGCGCTGCTGTACTCGACCAGGTCGCCGAGGTACATGAAGGCGACGTGATCGGCGATCCGGTAGGCCTGCTGCAGGTTGTGGGTGACGATGACGACGGCGACGTCGTCGCGCAGTTTCACGATCAGGTCCTCGATCACCTGGGTCGACTGCGGGTCGAGCGCCGAGCAGGGCTCGTCGAGCAGCAGCACCTCGGGCTCGGCGGCGAGGGCGCGGGCGATGCAGAGCCGCTGCTGCTGGCCGCCGGAGAGCTTCAGCGCGGGGTGGTCGAGGTTGTCTTTGACCTCCTCGAAGAGGCCGGCGCGGTCGAGAGCGCTGTGCACTTTCGGCTCCAGCACCTTCTTGCGCGCCCGCCGCGAGCCCTGCTCGCGCAGCACGTAGGCGATGTTGTCGAAGACGCTCATCGGGAACGGGTTCGGCTGCTGGAAGACCATCGTCACCCGGCGCCGCAGCAGGGTCGGCTCGATCACCTGGATGTCGATGTCGTCGAGCAGGATGCGGCCGGTCAGTTTCGCCGTGGTGGTCAGCTCGGTGAGCCGGTTCAGCGATCTCAAGAGCGTGGTCTTGCCGCAGCCGGAGGGCCCGATCAGCGACAGCACCTCGCCCTGGCGGACCGGCAGCGAGACGCTTTTGACCGCTTCTTTGGGCCCGTAGTGGACCGAGACCTGGTCGATCTCCATGCGCCGGATCGAAAACTGCGGTGCCCCGATCGAGCGGCGGGCGCCGGTGAAGGTGCCCGCGACGGGGGCGCTCGCCTCCTGCGCGGCCGGGGGGTCCTCGAGCTCGAGCCGCCGGATCGGCGGCGGTGCGGTCAGCTGCTCCACGTTCCTACCTTTCGGGCGCGGCGATGGACGACGTCGACGGCCCCGTTCAGGGCCAGCACCATCAGCAGCAGGACGAAGGCCGCCGCGTAGGCTTTCTCCGGCTGGTCGAGGTTCCCGGTCGGGGAGGCCTCGTAGACGAAATTGGTCAGGGTCGTGCCGGCCCCGCGCAGGTAGTTGAGCGGGAAGGGCGCGTCTTCGACCGGGGCGAAGTTCTGGGTTGCCCCGAGCAGGACGATGATGATCGCGGTGTCGCCGATGATCCGGCCGAGGCCGAGCATCGCCCCGGTCGCCACCTGCGGCCGGCTGCTGGGGATGAGGATCCGCCGCACCGTCGCCGCCTTGGTCTTGCCGACCGCGTAGGAGGCCTCGCGCACGTGGCGGGGGATCGAGTTGAGCCCCTCGCGGGTGCTCGCCACGACCAGCGGCAGCGCGACCAGCGAGAGCATCGCCGAGGCGGCGAAGAAGGAGCGGCCGAAGACGACCCCTTCGGAGGTGCGGCTGAGGAAGCCGAGCGCGGTCGAGGAGAAGATCACCGTGCCGAACAGGGCGAGCACGATCGAGGGGATGCCGGCGATCGCCTCGATCGTCGACTCGGTGATCCGCGCCAGGGCGGCGGGGCGGCCGTACTCGACCAGCCAGATCGCGGTCGCGACCCCGACCGGGAGCGCGATCGCGATCCCCATCGTGGCGACGATCAGGGTGCCGAAGAGAGCGTCGGAGAAGCCGCCGCTTTCGGCCTGGCTGAAGCCGGCGGAGGCCGGGGTGACCAGCATCGAGAGGTTGAGGTAGGTGATGCCCTGGATGAACAGGTAGACGACGATCGCGACCGCGACCGCGCAGAAGAGCAGGCCCAGGACCCAGCAGATCGCCAGACCGATGCGGTCGCTGAGGCGCCAGGTGGCGCTGCCCTCGACCGCGCCGGTGGCGCCGTTGCTGGGGCGCAGCGGATTGTCCTGCGGGTTGGGCGGGGTGGACGGGGCCGTGACCGGCCGCGGCGACTGGCTCGTGGGCTCCATCAGGCCGTCCCGTACTTCCGCATCGAGCGCCGGGCCACGTACCCGGCGAGGGAGAAGAACGCGGCCGAGAAGAGCAGCACGGTGGCGATCGCGAACAGGGTCGCGTTGGCCGGCGGCGAGCTCAGCTGGTCGATGTTCTTGACGATCGTCGGGGCCAGCGGCCGCGAGGGCTCGAAGATGAAGATCAGGCCGTCGGCCGGGTTGGGGGCGAAGCCGACGGAGCCGGAGATCATCGCCAGCATCACCGCCTCGCCGATCGCCCGCGCCGAGGCGAGCACGGTGCCGGCGACGATCGCCGGGCGGGCGGTGCGGACGCCGATCTTCCAGGTCGTGCGCCAGCGGTTGACGCCGAGCGCCAGCGAGCCCTCGAGCCAGCCCGGTTTGACCGAGCGCAGGCCGTCGCTGAAGATCGAGACCATCAGCGGCGCGATCATCAGCGCCAGCACGATCACCGCCGCGATCAGGCTGTAGCCGGTCAGCGAGATGACGCCGGCAACCGAGGCCTTCTGCTCCTCGCTGATCAGGTGGTTGCCGATGAACGGCACCAGGACCAGGACGCCGAGCAGGCCGTAGATCACCGAGGGCACGCTGGCGAGGAAGCGGACCACCGGCTGCAGGATGTTGCTCATCCATTCCGGCGCGAACTCGACGATGAAGACGGCGACGAAGAGGGCCGAGAAGAGGGAGATCAGGATCGCCCCGCCGGTGATCAGGATCGTGCTCCAGATCAGCGGCCAGCCGTGGAAGGTGTAGATGTATTCGGCGCCGGCCTGGCCGGAGAGGAAGATCGCGTTGAGCTGCTCGTCGACGTTGCCGCCGGGGCCGAACCAGGCGAGGCCGTTATGGGCGAACGACGGCCACCCCCGCACGAAGACGGTGACGATCATCGCCAGCAGCAGCCCGACGACGGCGCAGACCAGCACGCCGAGCATTCGCTCGACGCGCTGGTCCGACCACTTCGGGCCGTACTCGGGGGGGAGCTCCTCGTTCAACTACTTCTTCTTGTTGAACGCGGGGACGCCGCCCGCTTTGCTGATCACTTCACCGGCCAGCGGGCTGAGCCGCATCCAGTCGATGAATTTGAGCAGGGCCGGGGGGCTCTGGCTGCCGTCGCCCGGGAGGACGATGAACAGGTAGCGCGAGAGCGGGTACTTGAGCGGCTCGACGCTGATCTTGCTCGGCGTGCAGGGGACGCCGTTGACCTTCAGCGGCTTCACGCCTTTCTGCCAGGCCAGACCGGCGTAGCCGATCGCGTTCGGGTCCTGTTTGACCGCGTTCTGGACGAGGCCGTCAGCGGTCAGCGCGTTGACGCTGGAGGACTGGGGCTCGTTGTTGAGCACGGCCTGGAGGAAGAAGTTGTAGGTCCCTCCATTGGTGTCACGGCCGACCGGAGCGATCGTCGTGTCGAGGCCCGAGCCCGGCAGCTGGCTCCAGTTGGTCAGGATCCCGCGATAGATGTCGTGGGCCTGCTGGATGCTGATGTTGCTGAGCTTGTTCTGTTTGTTGACGTCGAGGCAGAGCCCGTCCATGAACATCTTGATGTAGGTCGTCCCCGCATCGGAGGGGAGGGGGGTACGGGCGTTGCCGGCGAACTGGCTGGTCCCGTTCTGCACGTCTTTGACCCCGGCGTTGCCGCCGTTGGCGGTGTAGACGAACTTGACCTTCGGGTTGACCTGTTTGGTGTAGGTCGCAAACAGGGCCTGCAGCACGGGCTGAGCGGCTACCGAACCGGAGCCGATCAGGGTGACCGCGCTGGCCGACGCCGGTACGGCAAGCGCCACGAGGGCGATGACCGCGATGGCGAGGCTCTTGATTCTCATCAGTGGGTGTTCCTTCCTTGCCGGGCTTAATTCGAGTTTGTTGACCAACTTGATGGCCTTAAGCTAGCAGTTTCTGTAGCTTATTGACCTACTTAGTAAAGAATGGCCGTTCGGCGGAGACGAAATCGGCCTCCGGCAGGCCCAGATTCAGGAGGTTCAATTGCTGAAGAGAAGGATCTCGTCCCCTCGGGCGGCCACCGTGGTCGCCCTCGCCGCGGTGATCGCCGCGGCTGTCGCAGTGACGCCGTCGCTGGCGAAAAAGGCGGAGTCGTACCTGACGACGAAGAAGGCGGCGTCAACTTACGTCACCAATAAGAGCGCGGCCTCGCTCTACCTGAAGAAAAAAGCGGCCTCGAACCTGTTCGTGGCAAAGGCCTCGGTGCCGCAGGCGCCGGTGGCCGGGATCGCCGCCGGCACCACGCCGTTCAACATCGTGGCGACCACGGCCGGATACATCCCGGGCGCGTTCACCTCGTTCGCGACCAAGACGGACGCGAGCTCCGCGGTGATCACGTTCACCGGCAACGTCAGCTGCACGGCGGCCAAACCGACGGCGGCCCTGGCCTGCCCGATCCAGATCCTCGTCGACGGCCAGTCGCAGGGCAAAGTCAACGTCGCCCCGGCGGTTGCGGCCTCGCCGACCCCGGCGCTGCTCGCGGCCACGGTCACCTCGACCACCGTGCTCGGCAAAGGCGGACACACGATCTCCGTCCAGTACGCCGGCGCGAAAGACGTGGCGTTCTCGCTGAAAGGCTGGAACCTGGCGGTTCAGGCGTATCCCCAGCCCGACGAGCCGCTCGTCTTCGAGACCGAGGGCACCGGCGGGAGCACCAAATAAGTCCGTTGTTGTAATCGCGCCAGAGGCGGGTACGGGGACGGGGTGCCAAGCCTCGTCCTCGGCCCACTTCTGCGCTATGTCTCCGAAACGGAGGCGACCCTCTGGGTCGAGACCGACGCCCCCTGCGAGGTCGAGATCCTCGGTCACACCGAGCCCACCTTCGGCGTCGAGGGCCACCATTACGCGCTGGTCCGGGTCGAGGGCCTGGAGCCCGGCGAGAGCTACGAGTACGAGGTCAAGCTCGACGGCGAGCGGCGCTGGCCCGAGCCCGGCAGCGAGCTGCCGCCGAGCCGGATCCAGACCTTCGCGCCCGGTCACTCGATCGACATCGCCTTCGGCTCCTGCCGGGTCGCGGTCCCGCACGAGGAGCCCTACACGCTCTCGAAAGACGAGCACGAAGACGGGCACGAGCTCGACGCGCTGCACGTGCTGGCGCGGCAGATGATCCGCGACGACCGCAAGGAGTGGCCGGAGCTGCTCTTCCTGCTCGGCGACCAGGTCTACGTCGACGAGGGCTCGCCGCGGGCGCGCGAAAAGATCCGCGCGCGCCGCGAAACCGACCCGGACCCGGGGGCGGAGGTGCTCGACTTCGAGGAGTACACCTACCTCTACCACGAGTCCTGGAGCGAGCCGCTGCTGCGCTGGCTGCTCTCCACGGTCTCGACCTCGATGGTCTGGGACGACCACGACATGAGCGACGACTGGAACATCTCCCGCTCCTGGCACGAGGAGATGGAAGCCAAGGAGTGGTGGCACGAGCGCGCCGTGGCCGGGATCATGACCTACTGGATCCACCAGCACCTCGGCAACCTCTCGCCGCGCGAGCTCGACGAGAACGAGGTCTACGCGAAGGTGCGCGGCAACCCCGACGCGACCGCGGTCCTGCGCGAGTGGGCGGAAGAAATCGACTGCACCGCCGCCGGCGCGCGCTGGAGCTTCTGCCGCGACATCGACGGCGTGCGGGCGATCTTCATGGACTCGCGGGCGGCGCGGGTGCTGACCCGCGAGCGCCGCTCGATGTTCGACGACGAGGTCTGGGACTGGATCGTCTCGCACACCGAGGGCGAGTACGACCACCTGCTGATCGGGACCACGGTCCCCTTTCTGCTCTCGCCCGGCTTCCACCATCTCGAGGCCTGGAACGAGCGCCTCTGCGACGGTGCCTGGGGCGGGCTGATCTCGCGGCTCAGCGAGAAGCTGCGCCGGGGGGTCGACTTCGACCACTGGGCCTCGTTCCAGTTCTCCTTCCAGCGCCTGCGGCGGCTACTCGAGGAGGTTGGCTCCGGCAGGCGCGGACCGGCCCCGGCCTCGATCGTCGTCCTCTCCGGCGACGTCCACCACGCCTACCTGGCGGAGATGGGCTTCCGGGCCGAGGCGGGGGTGGAGAGCGCCGTCGTGCAGGCGGTCTGCTCCCCTTACCGCAACCCGCTGGAAGCGAAAGAGCGCCGGGTCGTGCGGGCGGGCTTTTCGCGCCCGTTCATCGCGCTCGCCGGTGGCCTCGCCCGGCTCGCCGGCGCGCCCCGGCCGGGGATGGGCTGGCGCACGGCCGAGGGCCCCTACTTCGACAACCAGGTCGCGACCCTCCACCTCGACGGCCGCCAGGCCTCGATCCGGCTCGACAAGACCGTCGCCGGCGAGGAGGACGAGCGGGCGCTGGAGAAGACCTTCGAGCGCCGCCTCGCCTAACCGATCGCAACTGGGGCGCCCCGTGGCGCCCACCGGCTGGGAAGGTCCGGTGGGCGCCGTGGCCGCTGGGGGTCAGCGCTGGGGGCGTGGGAGGGAGTCTCCGAGGATCAGGCGCGCCCGGTAGAAGAGCGCGTCGTCCACGGCTGAGTTGAGGGAGTCGCGGTTGGAGACCCGGCTGGTCCGGTTCTGACCGGCCCCGGCCGGGACCTCGTCGCGTACAAGGCCGGTGATGCGCCCGCGCGAGGTGAAGGTCGTGTGCTGCACTCGCTTGCTCATCTGTCAGCCCCTTTCTGCAGTTTGTTGAGTATCTAACTCAACAATAGCAGAAAGCGAAATTGACGTGCCTGGAAGTACGAGAAAAGGCCGAGAGGAGAGAGGTGCATACGCGCTCTCAGTGTGGAGCGGCGAGGTGGGGCGGGGCGCTACCCGGCAAAAGCGCGCCCCGCCCCGTCGCCTCTTCAGACGGCTGCAGATTCCTCTGCCTCGTCCTCGTCGTGCGGTCCGCGGGGAGTCGAGGCCCCAGGATCAGACGGGGACGAACCGTTGAAGCTTTTGGCCTGGGCCGGGCGCAGGTAGGCGATCTGCCCCTCGCGCAGCTCCAGGCGCTGCAACTCGTTGCGGGTGAGCTGGGCCCAGACCTCGGTGCCGTCGGCGAGCACGAACTCGACCCGGATCTCGAAGCCGAGGGCGACGATCCGCTGCACCATGCCCTCCTCGGTGCGCTCGTCGGCGTCGAGCACGACCTCCATGTCGTGCGGCCGCACGAACTCCTCGCCGAGCCGGTTGACCTCGCCGACGAAGCTCATCACGAACTCGTTGGCGGGCTGCTCGTAGAGCTCGTTGGCGGTGCCCGACTGCTCGACCCGCCCTTCGTTCATCACCACCAGCTGGCCGGCGACGTCCATCGCCTCCTCCTGGTCGTGGGTGACGAAGATCGTGGTCACGTGCATCTCCTCGTGGAGGCGGCGCAGCCAGGTGCGCAGGTCCTTGCGCACCTTGGCGTCGAGCGCCCCGAACGGCTCGTCGAGCAGCAACACCTGCGGCTCCACCGCCAGCGCCCGGGCCAGGGCCATGCGCTGGCGCTGGCCGCCGGAGAGCTGGGAGGGGTAGCGGTCGGCGAGGCCGTGCAGCTGGACCAGGTCGAGCAGCTCGTGCACGCGGGCGTTGATCTTCTGCTTGTCCCACTTGCGGATCTTCAGCCCGAAGCCGACGTTCTCGTACACGGTCATGTGCTTGAAGGCGGCGTAGTGCTGGAAGACGAACCCGACTTCGCGCTTCTGGGTCGGCTTCTTGGAGACGTCTTCGCCGTCGATCAGGACGCTGCCGGAATCGAGGTCCTCGAGGCCCGCGATCGCCCGCAGCAGGGTCGACTTGCCGGAGCCGCTGGGCCCGAGCAGGGCGGTCAGGGACCCGTCCGGGACCTCGATCGATACGTCGTTGAGCGCCTGAAAGTCCCCGAAGCTCTTATTGGCTCCCTCGACTGAGATTCCCATCAGGCGTCCTCCTTTCGTTTGAGTAGGTTCATCGCCAGCAGGGTTGCCAGCGCGAGTAGGGCGAGCACGACCGAGGCGCCGAAGGCCCCCGGCAGGCTGAAGTTCTCGTACTCCTTGGCCACGAACAGGGGCAGCGTCTGGGTCTGCCCCGAGATCGAGCCGGAGACGATCGTCACCGCTCCGAACTCGCCGAGCACGCGGGCGGTGGTGAGGACGACGCCGTAGGCGACGCCCCAGCGGATCGCCGGCAGGGTGACCCGCCAGAAGGTCTGCCAGCCGTTGGCCCCGAGGGTCGAGGCCGCCTGCTCCTGCTCGGTCCCGATCTCCTGCAGCACCGGCACCGTCTCCCTGACCACGAAGGGCAGCGAGACGAAGATGCAGGCGAGCACGATGCCCGGAGTCGAGAAGAGGATCTTGATCCCGGCTTCGCTCAGGGCCGGGCCGAACCAGCCGTTGGTGCCGTAGAGGAGGAACAGCGAGAGGCCGATCACGACCGGTGAGATCGCGAAGGGGAGGTTGATCACGGCGTCGATCACCTTGTTCCCGGCCCACCTGTGGCGGACCAGCAGCAGCGAGCAGATCACCCCGAAGATCGTGTTCAGAGGCACCGCGATCGCCACCGTCAGCAGCGTCAGTTTGAACGCGTGCAGGCCGTTCTCGGAGGTGATCGCTTCCAGTGGCGGCGCGATCCCGTCTTCGAACGTTTTGTAGAAGATCAGGACGAGGGGGAGCAGCAGCAGGAGCGCGACGTAGCCGAGTCCGAGGACCCGCAGGCCCCAGCGGCTGGTGGCCGTGCTACTCACGCTCGTCCTCCTCCCGGGTCTTGGCCGGCTCCTCGCCGCTCAGCGGCATCACCGAGACGCCGCCGCCCGCGGTGGTTGCGGTCGAGCGTTCGTGGCGGCTGCCCCAGCGCTGGATCAGGGTGACCACGGCGAGCAACGACACCGAGGCGAGCAATAAGACCACCGAGACGGCGGCCGCCCCGGTCTCGTTGCCGGTCTCGATCAGGCTGCGGATGTAGATCGAAGAGACTTCGGTGTCGGCGAGCCCGCCCGCGAACAGCAGGACGGAGCCGAACTCGCCGAGCGCCCGGGCGAAGGCGAGGGCGACACCCGCGGCCAGGCCGGGAAGAAGGTTGGGGAAGATGACGCGGCGGAAGATCGTGAAGCCGCCGGCTCCGAGCGAGGCCGCGGCCTCCTCCATCTCCTTGTCCATCTCGATCAGCAGCGGCTGCACCGCGCGGACCACGAACGGCAGGGTGACGAAGCAGAGGGCGACGACGACCGCGGCCCGGGTGGCGGCGATATCGACGCCGAGCGGGCTTTTCGGGCCCCAGAGCTGCAGCAGGATCAGGCTGGCGACGATCGTCGGCAGCGCGAAGGGCAGGTCGATGACCGCGTTGACGACTCCCTTGCCGGGGAAGTTGTCGCGGACCAGGAGCCAGGCGAGGATGGTGCCGAAGAAGCCGTTGATCACGACCACGATCAGCGAGGCGATCACGGTCAGCTCGAGCGTGGCGATCGCTTTGTCGGTCGTGACCTGGTTCCAGAAGGTGCCGAGGCCCTCGCTCAGCGACTGATCGGTCATCGCCGCCAGAGGCAGCAGGACCATCAGGCTGAGGTAGAGGACGACGACGCCGCGGCCGAGGCCGACACCCAGCCCGGGCAGGCGAATGCCTGCCCGGGTCTGGGACGGATTGGGGAGGGCTGCCGGGTTAGCCTCCATGAATCAGCCGCTGGTGGAAACGCCGAGTTCCTGCTCGATTTTCGCGACGGAACCAGTTTCGTCGTCGAAGAACTCGTCGTTGACTTTGCCCCAGCCGCCGAACTGGTCGATCGTGAACAGGTCGGCCGGGGTCGGGAACTCTTTCTCGTCGACCAGCGCCGGGTTGACCGGGCGGTAGCCGTGCTCGGCCCAGATTTCCTGACCCTCATCCGACCAGATGAAGTCGAGGAAGTTCTGCGCGGCCGGCTCCGGGGCGGCGGTGGTGACGGCGATCGGGGTTTCGATCTGGATCGTCGACGGCGGGATCACGTACTCGATCTCCTCGCCCTCTTCGATCGCTTTGATCGCCTCGTTCTCGTAGCCGAGCAGGACGTCGCCCTGACCCTGGGTGAAGGCGGCGAGCGCGTCGCGGGCGCTGCCCGGCTGCGCGACCGTCTTCTCCAGCACCGTCTTCACCTGCGCCAGCGCCTCGTCCGGCGACGCGCCCTCATTCAGCGCGGTGCCGTAGATGGCCATGATGTTCCAGCGCGCGGCGCCGGAGCTGAACGGGTTCGGGGTTACGACCTCGACGTCCTTGGTCTGCAGGTCCTGCAGGGTTTTAATCCCCTCGGGGTTGCCTTTGCGGACCGAGATCACGACGACCGAGTTCTGGCCGATCCCCTTGTATTTGTTTTTGTTCCAGTCTTTGGCGACGAGGCCGCCTTCTTCGACGAGCCTTTCCATGTCGCCGCCCTGGGCGAAGTGGACGATCGACGCGGGCTGGCCCGCGACCACCGCACGGCTCTGGTCGCCGGAGGCGCCGAAGGAGTTGCTGAACGAGACGTCAGCGCCCTCGGAGGTTTTCTCGAAGGCCGGCTCGAGGAATTCGGTGTAGACGTATTCGGGGGTGGAGTAGCCGACCACGTCGAGGTTGCCGCCGGACGATGATCCGCCGGAGGTGGAGCCGGTGCTGTCGTCACTGCTGCCGCATCCGGCGGCGAAGACGGCGATGAGCAGGGCGAGAAGAGCGGCCGGGAGGGCTGCCTTCACGCTGCGCCGCCGGGAATTGCGAGCGTTCCGCATTGATGTTCCTTCCTTTTTCGACTGACTTACTGCGAAATAGCAGTGCGGCACCGTAGCACAAAGTCGATAAACAAACTAAGGAATGCTGATCCGGATTCCGGGATTAGGCTTGTGGCCAGCAAGCGAGCATGTCGCCTTTCTGTCGAATAGGGATAGGAAGGCGACACGGAGGGAGAGGGAGATGGCCGTGGACGCCGTGCGTACGCCGGACGAGTTGCTCGAGGGGCTGCCGGACTACCCCTTCGAGTCCCATTACCGCGAGGTCGACGGGCTGCGCCTGGCGCACCTCGACGAGGGCGAGGGCAAGCCGGTGGTCTTCTTCCACGGCGAGCCGACCTGGTCGTTCCTCTGGCGCAAGGTGATCCCGCCGGTGCGCGACGCCGGCTACCGCTGCATCGCCCCCGACTACGCCGGCTTCGGCCGCTCCGACAAGCCCACCGACGTCAACTGGTACACGTACGACCGCCACGTCGAGCAGACCGCGCAGCTGCTGGAGGAGCTCGACCTGCGCGACGCGACCGCGGTCGTCCACGACTGGGGCGGCCCGATCGGGCTGCGGCTGGCGGTCGAGCACCCGGACCGCATCTCCCGCATCGTGATCATGGAGACCGGTCCCTTCACCGGCCACCAGCGGATGAGCGACGCCTGGTTCGCCTTCCGCGACTTCGTCCGCGAGAACGAGGACGTGCCGGTCGGGATGCTGATCCGCGGCGGCTGCGCGAACGACCCGGGCGACGCGGTGATCGGCGCCTACGAGGCTCCTTATATAGACGGACCCTCGAAGGCCGGCGTGCGCGCCTTCCCGCTGATCCTGCCGACCGAGCCCGACGCGGTCGGCGCGGCCGAGGGCAAACGGGTCGCCGACGCCCTGCGCGAGGACGACCGGCCGGTCCTGGTGCTCTGGGCCGACTCCGACCCGGTGCTGCCGTTCTCGGTCGGCGAGCGGGTCTCCAGTCAGCTCAACTTCCCTGCGCCGCGGCCGATCGCCAACGCCGGGCACTTCCTGCAGGAGGACGCGGGGCCCGAGATCGGTGCGATCATCGCCGACTGGCTCTCCTAGTCAGGTCGATCAGATCGTCGTAGGAGCGATCTAGGAGCAGGCGCTTGTGGGTGGGGGGGCAGGTGTCTTCGAGCCAGGTGACGGTGCCGGGCCAGTAGGAGTTGGGGGGGACGCCGGGGGTGTGGAAGGCCGAAGCGAAGACCCAGCTGCCGGTGTTGTGCTGGGTGCCGCCGCCGGCCAGGGGCCAGGCCGGGTCGTGCTCGTATGGACCGCCGCGGTGGGTGTGGCC
>DASUNU010000097.1:0-11361 GCA_036276995.1 Solirubrobacterales bacterium | reverse complement strand
GCGGTCTTCCTGGTCGGCGACGCGCGCCGGGCGGGGGAGAACGAGCTCGAGCGCTACTTCGTGCGCCGGGCGCTGTCTGCGGCCGCCGTCGCCGGCGCGCTCGCCGCACTGGGTTTGGTCGAGCTGCACGCCGAAGCCCGCTACGTCTTCGACCGCCTCGTCGACCAGGGCCTGCCGCTGGTGGTCCTCTCCGGCCTCTGCGGCATCGCCCTGCTGGCGGTGCTGCTGCGCAGCGGCCGCCGGCCGCTGCGGCCGCTCGCCGCCGGCGCCGTGGTCGGGGTGATCTGGGGTTGGGGCGTGGCCCAGTTTCCCTACCTGCTGCCGACCTCGCTGCGGATCGATCAGGCGGCGGCGCCGGACTCGACCCTGGTCGTCGTCTTCATCGTCTTCGCGATCGCGGCGGTGCTGGTGCTGCCCTCGCTGGGCCTGCTCTACGCGCTCAGCCAGCGCGACCTGCTCGAGCCCGAGCACTAGAACCAGGTCCCGGCCGCACCCAATATTGGGGTTTTGGAAGAAGGATTCGATCCAAGCTCAAGCTCGGCTCGGCCCGGCGTCGATGGGGCGACATGAACAAGCTCGCCTCGCTCCTCCTCGCTCTCTTCGCGCTCGCGCTGCTGCCCGCGGCCGCGGCGGCGGAACTGACCTTCTCGCCTGAACCTCTGGACTTCGGCAAGGCGACGGTGGGGACCGAAACCACCGCGGTCACGGTCACCGTCCACAACGCCGGCGTCACCGGGGTGGCGATCGACCAGGTCAAGATCGACGGTCCCGACGCGGGGGAGTTCAAGTCTTTCGGCGGCTGTGGCTGGATCGAAGTCGGTCAGGACTGCACCGTCCCGGTCTCCTTCGCGCCCGGCTCGACCGGGGCCAAGACCGCCTCCCTGGTTGTTCAGCCCAAGGAAGAGCCCGCGGCGAGCCTGTCCTTGGCCGGCACGGGCGTCTCTCCCCAGCTCGCCTTCACGCCGGGTTCCTACGACTTCGGGATCGAGCGCGTCAACCGCGGCGAAGGCTCGACCCAGTTGCAACTGACCAACAGCGGCGAGGCGATGACCCAGCTCAGCTCGATCGGGTTCGGCGGCAAAGACACGAACAACTTCTGGACCAACGGCGGCGACTGCTGGAACGGCCGCCAGCTGCAGCCGGGCGAGAGCTGCAACGTCGGGGTCGGCTTCAATCCCTGGGACACCGTTGCCTACGAAGCCGAGCTGCAGGCCTACGTCAACGGCGCCACCTTCACGGCGGCGCTCTCGGGCTTCGGCGGTCGCGCCCAGCTCGAACCGGCGACGATGCCGACCGAGCTCGGCGCGGTCACGGTTGGGAACGTCGGTCCGGTCGAGACGATCCTCTTCACCAACCACGGCAACCTGCCCGGCGGCTTCTTCATCGGCATCGTCGCCGGCGGCGACTCCGGCAGCTTCCGCCTGCTCGACGAGAACTGCAGCCTGGCGCCGGTGCTCCCGGGTGAGACCTGCACCGCCCACGTCCGCTTCACCCCGCAGGCGGTCGGGCCGAAGCTGGCCCGGATGGCCCTGTTCGGCGAAGACGACGGCGGTGCGATGGCGCTGCTCAGCGGCGAAGGCGTCGCCCCCGCGCTGACGCTGGCCCCGGCCGGCTTCGACTTCGGCGAGCTCACCGCCGGCGAGCGCAGCGCCGCCCGCGCCTTCGTCGTCCGCAACGACGGCAAAGCCTCACTCGACCTCGACGGCGTTGCTCTGACCGGTGCCGACCCCGACCAGTTCCTGCTCGCCGGCGACGAGTGCAGCGACAGCTCGCTTGCGCCCGGCGCCGAGTGCCTGGTCCGCGTCCGCTTCGCCCCCGACAGCGCCGGCGCCAAGGTGGCGACGCTGCGGGTCCGCGGCGAGGCGGGCGGCTTCAGCGCCACGCTCGCCGGTACCGGAACCGAGGCCGGGTCCGACTCCGCCAAGGCGGACAGCGCCGCCGGCGCGAGTGCCGCTGCGGCCACGCACTCCGAGCGCAAGCGGCTGCGCCACCGCCGCTTCGCCCGCGGCGCCGCGATCGCCGCGCTCTCCCGCGGCCGCGCCCTGCGCCCCGGTCTCAAGGCGCGGACGATTCCGCGTTGACGGACCGGTAGGTTCGCCGGCGTGCACGACGCCCCGATCAAGGCGGTCCTCTTCGACATCGACGGCACCCTGCTGAAGACCGGGGGCGCCGGCGCGGTCGCCTGGCAGCGCGCCTTCCGCGAGCTGCATGGCGTCGACGCCAACATCACCGAACACACGCGGGAAGGGATGACCGACCCGGAAATCGTCGAGATCATCTTCCGCGAGGTTGTCGGCCGCGACGGCAGCGACGCCGAGCACGCCGCCGCGATCGCCGCCTACCTCAGCCAGCTACAGGAGGCAGTCGACGAGTCCCCGGGCTACGAGGTGATGCCGGGGATCGAGGCGATCCTGCCGCGGCTGACCGAGCAGGGCGTGCTGCTCGGCTTGATCACCGGCAACATCGAGGCCGCCGCCCACATCAAGCTCTCCCGCGGCGACCTCAACCGCTACTTCTCCTTCGGCGGCTACGGCTCCGATGCCCGCGACCGCACCGAGCTGACCCGGCGTGGGGTCGAGCGTGGGGGAGAGGTCGCCGGTCACCCGCTCGACCTCGCCACCACGATCGGCGTCGGCGACACCCCGCGCGACGTCAGCGCCTGCCACGGCGCCGGCATCCGCGTCGTCGGCGTCGCCACCGGCCAGTACTCGGTCGAGGAGCAGGCCGAAGCCGGCGCTGACTGGGCGCTGGAGACCGTCGAGAACGGTTTCCCGGTCTAAGCCAGCTCGCAGCGGGCCTGGTAGATGCTCGTGAAGCCGGATTCGAAGCCGTTGCGGGCGGCGCGCAGGTAGAGGCGCCAGACCCGTACCCGTTCCGGGCCGGCGAGCCGGATCGCCTGGTCGAGGTTGTCGTCGAGGTTGCGCGCCCAGTGGCGCAGGGTCTCGGCGTAGTCGGCGGCGAAGTCCTCGACGTGGTGGGTGACGAAGCCAGCCCGTTCCAGCGCCAGGAGGTTGCGCGAGAGGTGCAGCGGCGCCGCATCGGGGAAGACGTAGCGCTCCGAGAAGGCGCCGGCCTCGCCGTCGCCGTGGCGCAGGCGGGTGATCCCGTGGTTGAGGAGGCGTCCGCCCGGCTCCAGCACGCTGGCCAGGGTGCGGGCGTAGACCTCGATCTGGGAGGCGCCGACGTGCTCGACCATCCCGATCGAGGCGATCGCGTCGAACTTTTCCCCGGTGGCGGGCAGGTCGCGGTAGTCCATCACCCGGATCTCGACCCGGTCGCCGACCCCGGCCTCCTCGGCCCGCTGCCGGGCCTTCTCGGCCTGGGGTGGGGAGAGGGTGATGCCGACCACAGAGGCGCCGTACCTGGTTGCCGCCCAGAGCGGGAAGGCGCCCCAGCCGCAGCCGACGTCGAGCACCCGCTCGCCCTCCTTCAGGGCGAGCTTGCGGGCGACCGTGTCGAGCTTCTCCTCCTGCGCCTCCTCCAAAGTCTTTCTCTCGCCGTCGCGCCAGATCGCGCAGCTATAGACCATGGTCGGGCCGAGGAAGAGCTCGAAGAACTCGTTGGAGACGTCGTAGTGGTGGCGCACGGCGCGGGCGTCGCGCTCCTTGCTGTGGCGGCGGCCGCTCGGTTGCAGCTCGGCCTGCGGCCGCGGCGGCGGTTTCGTCAGCCCCGCCGCCCGCAATGCCCCCAGCAGCAACGCGCGCTTGTCGGCGCTGTCCAGGGCCGGCGGCTGCCAGTCGTCCAGAAGGGCGATCACGGCCTCGATGTCGTCGACCTCGAGCTCGCCACTGACGTAGGCCCGTCCCAGGCCGAGCTGGCCCGGCGCCCGCAGCACGTGCGCGGCCGCGCGTGGCGAGCGCACGCTGAAGGTGGGCCCGTCGCTCGTGGTTGCCGGCACCCGCGTCCCGTCCCAGAACTCAACCGTGAACGGCCGCTCTGGGATCCGCGCTTCGAGCTCGCGCCGCAACCGTCCCGGGTCGGCAAATGCCATCACCCCAGCCTACTGCGAGCTATACGACACAAATCCGTGCTCTACTCCGGCGCGAACTCGCTTCGCTCCGTATGATCGCCCCCATGTCATCAACCGCCGGTCCGCTCCCGTCCGACATCCAGCCAGTCGAGAACGAGACCCGGGACCGCATCATCACCGGCCTGGTGACGCTGATCCCGTTCGTCGCGATCGGGATCGCCGCCTGGCAGGTCTGGGGCAGCGCCCTGCACTGGAGCGACGTCTTCCTCTTTCTCGGCATGTATCTGTTCACCGGCCTGGGGATCACCGTCGGCTTTCACCGCCACCTCACCCACCGCGCCTTCAAGACCAACAACTGGATGCACGGGCTGCTGGCGATCCTCGGCTCGGCCGCGATCGAGGGACCGGTGATCTCCTGGGTCGCCGATCACCGCAAGCACCACGCCTTTGCCGATGTCGAGGGTGACCCGCACAGCCCCCACGTCGACCACGGCCACGGCTGGTCAGGGGCGCTGAAGGGGCTCTACCACGCCCACATGGGCTGGCTCTTCATCCACACCCAGCGCGGCAACAAGGAACGCTTTGCCCCCGACCTGCTCAAGGACCCGACGATCAGCTGGGTCGACCGCACCTTCATCTGGTGGGCGATCGGCGGCCTGCTGTTGCCCTTCTTCCTCGGCTGGGCGATCGGCGGCACCCTCTTCGCCGCCTTCACCGGCCTGCTCTGGGGCGGCCTGGTCCGGGTCTTCGTCCTCCATCACTTCACCTACAGCATCAACTCCCTCTGCCATGTCTTCGGCAAGCGCGAATTCGAGAGCGACGACCAATCGCGCAACCTCGCCCTGATCGCGATCCCGACCTTCGGCGAGGCCTTCCACAACAGCCACCACGCATTTCCCACCTCCGCCACTCACGGCCTGCGCTGGTACCAGCTCGACATCTCGGCGCTGGTCATCGACGGGCTGGAGAAGGTCGGCCTGGCCTGGGACGTTGTCCGGGTCTCGCCGGAGCGGATGGCGGCCAAGGCCGCCAGTTCGAGCTAGGCGGCGATCCCATGAGCACCAAGTCCCAGCGCACGGCCCCGGCAAAGGTCGGGCCGCGCGAGCGATTGATCGCGGGGATGAACCAGGCCGCCGCTCGCTACGGCTATAAGGATGCCAGTGTCGCCCGGGTGGTCGAGCAGGCGGGCGTCTCGCGCGCGACCTTCTACCAGCACTTCACCGACAAGGAAGACTGCTTCCTGGCCGCGTTCGAGCAGGCGGCCGAGCGGATCGAACTCGCCCTGCCGCGGATCGAAGAGGAGTACTCGCCGGCTCTGCGGGCGAGCCAGCTTCTGGACGATCTGCTCGCCAACATCATCCGCGACCCTGCCGCGGCCCGGATCCTCCTGCTCGAGGCCCGGGCGGGCGGTCCCCGGGTGCGGGGTGCCTACATGCGCCTGATGAACAGGATCGGGGAGACCTTCGAGCGCTGGCTCTTCGGGCCGGGCGAGAACGGCTACCGCCTGTACATCAACGGGCGGGCGATCATGGAAGGAACCGGCGGCGTGCTGGTGATGCGCGTCTTCCGCGGCGAAACCGCGCGGCTGGCGGACGTGCGCGATGACCTGATGGCCTGGATGTACGCGTACGCGATGCCGGAGGAGCGGACGCCGCTGACGCCGGAGGACTGGCGCCAGCTCGGCGCCGCGCTGCCGCGGGCCACGATCTCGCCGCCCGTGGGGGACCGCCGGCGCCTTCCCCGCGGGCGTAGTGCCGGGCCCCCGGAGGCGGTGGCGGGAGAGCACCGCGAACGGATCCTCGACGCGGTCGCGGTGCTGGCCCGAACCAAGGGCTACACGGCGATGACGGTGGCCGACATCGTCAAGACCGGCGCTGTCACCAGGGAGGGCTTCTACTCGCTCTTCCGGAGCAAGGAGGACGCCTTCCTCGCCGCTCAGTCGGCCGGCCTGGAGCAGAGCATCTCCCGCACCGCTGCCGCCTTCTTCACCGGTGAGAGCTGGCCCGATCGCGCTTGGGCGGGGCTCGAAGCCCTGCTTAGCTTCGTCGCCATGCAGCCCGACCTCGTCTACCTCGACGTGATCGAGAGCTACTCGGTCGGCGCAGCCGCGGTGCGGCGCTCCTTCGACAACCTGATGGCCTACACGCTGTTCCTCGAGGACGGCTACCGCCAGGGACCGGCGGCGGAACGCCTGCCGCGGCTCTGCTCAGAGGCGATCGGGCACGCGATTCTCGGGGTGATGCGCTGGCAGGTGATGGAAGGGCGCACCGAGGACATGATGGAACTGCTGCCGCAGGCCGCCTATCTGGTGTTGGCCCCGTTCCTGGGGCCGGCGGCGGCGCTGGAGCTGGTGCAGAACAGGGTCGCGGCCAGCAGTAATCAGGCCGCGACGGCTTGAGTCAGGGACTCGGGGCGGGCGCCCGCTCCAGACTCGTCCGGTTCCAGCACCGCGAGTACGCTTTCGCGGATTTCCGGCGGCAGGCTGTAGCGCGTCGCCGGTCGGCCGGGGGTCTCACCGTCGCTCTTGGCGGGGTGTTCCTCGATCACCCCGAGGCAGACCAGCGCGTCGAGATGCCGACGCAGCGTCTGGCTGCTGGCCTGGCCGTGAATCGCCAGATCAGACGTCGTCGCTTCGTCGACCTGACTGAGCGCGCGCAAGATTCCGAGCCGGGTGGGGTCGGCGACGACCTCCAGCCATCTAGCCGCCCTGGGGGCGCCCGCCTCTGAAGATTCCCTCATCCCTACTCCCCCCGTCGATTCGTGAACAACACTGGTTCAAGACACTTTCCCGTGCGTCTTAACAGGAGGATGGTGGACGGAATGGTGAAACTACGCGGTTATCTCCTGTAGGACGGGATGTATACAGATCAGAGGCCTAATTCGCAAGCAGATTAGACCGGTTTCCCCACTCTGATCTGAACATCGGAGGTTTTTTTGGGGAATCCGAAAGTTGCTGGATTAGGGGGCGGCCGGCGATTCGTACCAGTCGATCCAGTCGTTGCAGGCGTCCGCCAGCGCGACGGTTCGGCGCGGCCCGGCGGGGACCGCCACCAGCTCGCCCACGTAAGCCTTGCCGTCGTAGCCGCTGAGCTTCTGGAGGCTGCTGGCGTCGTCGGCGGTGAGGGTGAAGGTGACCACTCCGCCGTCGCTGCGATAGCGCCCCGCCGGCCAGAACTGGCCGTTGCTGGCGAGGCTGATCGTGTTCGGTCGCTGGCCGTCGAGGGCGGCGATCAGCGGCTGGCGGAAGCCGGGCGCGGTCAGGGTCAGCGGGAAGGGGGAGAAGTACTGCAGCGAGAGGTCCCAGGTCCCCGACGGCAACGAGAGTCGCTGCGAGGTGCTCTCGCCGGTGCCGAGGATGCTGCCCTGTCGCCAGCCGGATTTAGGCCCGATCACGGCGTCGGGGAAGAGCGCGGCGCGGCCCGGGTTGGCGAGCAGGATGCGGATCTCGGGCGAGGCGCAGCCGGCGCGGGCCCCGGCCTCGGTCCCCTCGAGCAGGACGTGGCGCTCCTCGGGGGTCGGCCCGGTCCGCTTCCAGAGCAGGTAGGAGGGGGTCGCCGCGACCCGTTCGAAGTTGTCCGGCGCCTCGCTGTTCCAGGCGGCGCGGCCGGTGACGACGTACTCGAAGCGTTCCAGAGTTTCGTGTGAGAAGGAGTCGAAGTCGATCGGGCTGTAGGCGTCGCCGGTGTCGAACGGCTTCTCCGGGCTGGGGGAGACCGCGGCGTCGGGGAACTCGACCAGCGGCACGTGGGTGTCGGCGCCGAGCAGGTTGTGGGCGGCGTAGCGGTCCTGGCCCGCGTAGAGCACCGGCTCGCCGCGCACGATCGGCAGGAACGCCTGCAGCTCGGCGCCGTGGCCGGCCGGGGCGACGGGGGCGTCGCGGAGGACAAGCAGGCTCGAGTAGATCGCTCCGCCGACGAAGGCCACCGCCAGCGCGGTGCCGGCGATCCGGACCAGCCCCTGCCCGATCCCGGTCAGCAGCGGCCGGATCGCGACCAGCATTGCCAGCGGGGCGGCGATCATCAGGGCCTTCGCTTGGGAGTAGTCGCCGCTGGAGGGGAGTGAGGCGAGGTAGAGGACGGCGCAGGCGCCGAAGGCGATCGGGACCGTGAGCTCGTTGCGGCGCACCCACCAGAGCACGCCGACGACCAGCGCGAGGATCGCGATCGCCGCGGCGACGCCGGCCAGCGGCGCCCCGCCGGCTGCGTCGAGCCGGTAGTTCGAGGCCGGCCAGATCCCCAGCGCCTCGACCGGGGAGACGGGGCCGTAGGTGTTGCTGCCGGCGACCTTGCTGAAGCTGCTGCCGAAGCCGAAGGGCCCGACCACGGTCGCCGCCACCGCCAGCCCGACCAGCAGCAACAGGGCGGCCAGGGTCAGCGGGTGCAGCAGCCTGCGCAGCAGCGCCCGCGGCCGTAGGGCCCGCCGCACCGCCGGCTGGGTCAGGCTCCAGAGCGCCGCGATCGCGATCGGCCAGGCGAGGCCGGCAAAGCTGTACGAGAAGAAGATGCCGCCGGCGAGGGCAAGCAGGGGCAGGGCCGCCGCCCAGGTCACCGCGCCAGACACCGCTCGCTTTACTCGCGGTTGAGTGTCTGGCGAGGCGACCTGGCCGTCGGCCCTGTGAGCGCGATCGGTCCGGTGGGACCTGTCGATCGTCAGTAGATAGACGACGAAGGTGAGGACGAAGAGGGCCTCGGCGGTCTCCTTGAAGGCGGCCTGGGCGAAGTAGGAGGCGGCGAGGTAGGGGAGGGCGACCAGGGTCGCGGCGAGCAGCCGCCGGCCCGGCGCCAGCTCGCGCAGTGCCCCCAGCGCGGTCAGCCCGGTGAGGGCGCCGATCGCGATGATCTCGCCGAGGAAGGCCTGGCTGAGGCCGATCCCCGGGACCGCGGCGATCGCCACCGCCAGCCCGTGCGGGCCGAGCGGGTAGCCGGTATCGGGAGCGGGGCCGAGGCCGCTGCGCAGCCACTCGGCCCAGGCCAGGTGTAGGCCGAGGTCGTTGTTGAAGCCGACCCCGAGCAGGCCCCAGCGGCCGCTGACCGCGAACGGGATCGCCAGCACGACGAAGATGACCGCGACCACCGGCAGCCCGACCCGCAGCGCCCCGGGCGCCTCGTAGGGGAGCCGCCAGACCAGCACCGCGGCGACGATCAGCAGCAGCGCCAGCCCCAGGGTGGCGCTGGTCCCATGCCCGGGGGCGCGGGCGAGGACGCCGGTCACGGTGAGGATCGCGGCGAGGCCGACGCCCGGCTCCAGCCAGGACCAGGAGCGCCGGCCCGCCAGCGCCAGCAGCGCCCGCCCGACCAGCAGCGAAGCGGCGCAGATCAGCGCCGCCGAGGCATAGGTCCCGATCATCAGGAGGGCAACCTACCCCCCGGCGGGACGTCAGTACTTCTCGGCGGCCGCTTCCAGGGCCGGGCGCAGGTTCTCGCCGTGCAGCGGGTGCTCGTGGCCGGCGCCGACGACCAGGGGGTCGAGGGCGGCGAGCTTGCGCACCGACCCCTTCGCCTGCGCGTGGTCCCAGGCCCAGGCCGGGTGGGGGACGCTGACCTCGCCCTCGGGCAGCGGTTTGAGCCGCCCCGAGTCGACCAGGTAGACGACGTCGGAGACCAGCGCCACCCGGTCGCTCTCGCGCCAGAGCCCGATCAGGCCGGGCGCGTGGCCGGGAAAGTGGATGACCCGGAAGCCGGCAACCTCGTCGCCCTCGGCGACGGTGCCGGCGACCTTGACCGCGCCGCCGTCCCAGCGCCGCAGCAGAAAGGGGTAGAGCCGCCGGATCCAGGCGACGGGTAGCTGGTCGAGGTGGAAGTAGGGGGCGATCGCAGCGTCGCTCTCGGCGTCGGCGACCTCGTCGGGGTGGCAGTAGACCGGCGCCCCCATATAAGGAGCGGTGCCGCGGTGGTCGGCGTGGGCGTGCCCGAGCACCACTTTCTTGACGCCGCCGAGCTGCTCCGCCGCCGCCCGCGCCTTGCGCCGCATCGCCTTGGTGCCGGCGTCGAACTGGACGACGCCGTCGCCGTCCTCGATGAAGTAGACGTTCATCGCTCCGCGGAAATCGCCGCGCAGCAGCCAGACCCCGTCGGCCACGCTCTCCAGACCCATGCCCGCAGCCTAGAAGGGTCGGGGTGGGCGATCAACCTCCCCGGCTAGGGTTCCGCCCGTGCCCTGGCTCTGGAAAGTCGGAATGTTGATCCTGGTCGTCTGCCTGCTGGCCTCGATGGTGATCGCGATCGTCCGCCTCTCGACCACGCCGACCGAGATTCTCGGCGACGGCTTCCGCGGCCTGCCACCAGATCAGGCCAAGCAGTTCCCGGTCCCTTAGTATCGAGCCCGTTCAGCGACCGAGCAGAGGAGACGGGGCGTGTTCACTCGCATCGTGGTGGGAACCGATGGGTCCGAGACGGCTGGCGAGGCGGTCCGGCAGGCAATCGACCTGGCCAAGCTGGCCGGTGCGTCGCTCAGCATCGTCAGCGCCTTCGCGCCGGTCTCCGAGCGCAAGGTGAAGGAGCAGCAGCGCGACGCGCCCGCCGACGTGCAGTACGAGCTGGGGCCGCGCGAGGACGTCAACCTGGTCCTCGATGCCGCCGCCGCCGACGCGCGCAAGGATGGCATCGAGGTGCAGACCCACCCGGTCGAGGGCGACCCCGCCGAGGCGATCCTCAGCGTCGCCGAAGAGACCAAGGCCGACCTAATCGTGGTCGGCAACAAGGGGATGACCGGCGCCCGCCGCTTCCTGCTCGGCAGCGTGCCGAACAACATCTCGCATCACGCTCCCTGCAGCGTGATCATCGTCCGGACTACTTAGCGGCGGTCGGCGAGCCGGCGACCGGCCCGCGCGGGGCAGTGGCCGCGGCCGCGTCGATCAGGCCGGCGCCCTGCTGAACCTTCGCTAGCCCGAGGTCGCGGGCGGTCTTGCGCAGGTGCTCGGCGACCTCCTTGACGCGGATCTTCCCTGCCTGGGGCGGTTCTGGCGTGAAGCGGGGGCCGCCGTAGGTGTTGGCGGCGAGCACCAGCGCGGCGAGGCCGCTGACGTGGGCGGCGGCCATCGAGGTGCCGACATAGTTGGAGGGGATGCCGAAGCTGCGGGTGCTGCCGGAGCGCAGCGTCACCTGGTAAATCGGCCGGGCCGAGACCGAGGGGCAGCCGGCGACGGGCAGGCCGCCGCCGGGGGCGAGCAGGTCGATCCCCTTGCCGGGTAGCGCGTAGTCGCCGAGGCAGCCGCCCTCGGTGGTGCCGCCGACGCCGATCACCCGCGGCCCGGTCGCCGGCGGCGAGATGCAGGTCTCGGAGCCGCGGTTGCCGGCGGAAGCGACCGTGACGACCCCGCGCTCGTAGGCTTCGCGCAGCGCTTCGTCGACTTCCGGCACCTTCTTGTTGCAGCCGAAGTTGAAGCTCATGTT
>DASUNU010000096.1:0-3101 GCA_036276995.1 Solirubrobacterales bacterium | reverse complement strand
TGCGCCCGGCGCCGGGGGCGCCGCCCGACCCCATCGTCGCCGCCAGCAGGATCCAGGCAGCGACGATCCCCAGCTCGAGGGGTAGGGCCGGCCGTCGGGTCAACGCGGCTACTTGGTGACGGAGAGGCTGACGCGCCCGATCTGGACCGGCGGGTCCTCGCCCTCGGTGGCGGTTTCGGCCGCCACCCCCCGCCGCGAGCCGGCGATCCCGTGCTTGGGCCCCTCTTCCGGCCGGATCAGGTTGATCGGCAGGAAGGAGACCTTGATCTCTTCGTCTTCGCCGATCCCCAGGCGGTCCAGCAGCTGCCCGACCTCGACGCTGACCCGCAGCGGGTGCGCCTTTTCTTCCCCCTTGGGGCTGCGAGCCTGCTCGATGCCGAAGAACGAGAGGTTGCCGGCGTGGTGCGCTTCCAGCGTCTTCCCGTCCGGGTTTTCCGGCAGGTTCACGTAGATGCCGTAGACGCTGGCCGGGTTGACCTCGGCCTCGATGTCCTCGACGTTGAGCACCACCCGCCGCGGATCGTCGCTGCGGGTCGCCTCGCTCACCTCCTGTCGCGCCCGGGGATCGATTTCGACCGGGACCGCGGCCTCGTTGCCGACCAGGGTCACCTGCTCTTCGCTGGCGCCGACGACTTTTGGCTGTGGGACTTCGGCCGGTTCCACTACGGCTCCTTCCGGTTCTGGTTCGGGTTCCGGTTCCGGCGCGGGTTCGGGCAGTGAGTCATAGGTGTAGTTGAGGTCAGGAATGGTCTGGAGGGTTTCCGAACACTTCAACCTCACGGTACCCCCGTTGACGTCGAAGAATTCGAATTCCTGATCGAGCCATTCGCCCGCTTCCGGGTCGGCTCCGCCGTTGGCGTTCCAGGTCGCCCAGATTCGGTCGATGTTCGCGTGGTGGAGCCAGAAGATCGGGTCCTGGGCGGCGGTCTGGAAGCTGGACATCCAGCCTCCCGGCCCCCCGATCGTGGAGTGGACGACGCCGTGCGGGGTCTGCTCGACGATGCCGGCTTCGCCGAAGAAGAATTCCGGCTGCGCTTCGCCGCCGCCGAATTCGAACTGACCGGCGAACTGGGGCCGTTCCAGCGCCGCCGCATCGGACCCGATTTCCGGGGCTATCTGGGAGGGTTCTTCTTCGTCGTTGATGCCCGGCGCCCGCTGTTCGACGAAGAGCGGGTTGCTTTCTTCCGCGGGGCTGCGGAAGGGAGCCGGGATCGTCGCCTGTTCGCCGCCGAGCCCGTAGTTCCAGTAGGGGAGCGCCCAGTCTTCGGGTCCGCCGGCTTCGACCACCGCCTGGCGCACGATCTGCTCGAAGTAGTACAGGTACATCCGGTGCCAGACCAGGAAGTGCCAGCTGCCGTGCTTGCATTCGTTCCAGAGCGGTTGCGCCGGTTCGACCGAGCTGCCGTGCATGGCGGCCTGGTACGTCCAGCTGGTCGGGTTTTCGGGATCGCGTTCTTTCATCGCCCCGACGCCGGTGGCGTACCAGCGCAGAATTTCGCCGGCTTCGGGGTCCCAGGCATTGCGGCGGACGAACACTTCGGCCATGTCTCTCTCCAGTTCGGCGTAAAGATCTCTAATTACTCAAGAGATCTATGGGCGGAGCCGGAACCTACCAGGAGAAAACCCCGATGCAAGAACGCCGAAGTACGTCGCCGAGCGGAGCGTCAGCCGGCGAAGGCGCGAGCGCGTAACAGCGTCGCCAGGCCGGCGAGCAGGTAGGCGATCGCCACCGTGAGGAGGATGAACTTGGTGGCGGCGAAGATCGTCGCCAGCAGCGGGAAGACGGGCCCGCTGTCGTCGAGGGTCAGCAGCAGGCAGATGTTCTCGAGCGCGTCGAAGGCGGCCCCAAGGGCGCCGAAGGCGACGATCGCTCCGCCGATCGCGGCGAGGCGCCGCCAGCCTCTCCGTCGCGCCCGATCGCGAGTCGCGATCAGGCCGAGGGTTAGAAAGGTCCCGTAGGCGAGCAGGAAGCCGAAGTCGATCCAGAGTGACTCGCGGGCCGCGTCTTCCCCGTCCTCGCCCCATTCGGCGAGGATCTCGTCGGCCCGGTCCTGGCCGCCGCTCAGCTCGAACGGAACGATGGTGGGCCCGCCGGTGTCTCTCATCCGCTCGTCGGCAGGGGTCATCGCCAAGAGCAGGACCACCGTCGCGATCCCCGACAAAATCAGTCCCCAGCGCCGGCTCATCGCCCGGGATTGTGTCGGAGCTCAGCCGGGGGTGTCGATCCAGCGCACGATCAACCCGTCGCGCACTTCGTGGAACGCCGGCGGAGCCGGGGGAGGGTCGTTGGCCAACAGCGCGATCACCGCGGCCGGCCCGTGCAGGTGCTCCTCGACCGCGGTCGTCCAGTGGACCTCCGGGTCGAGGAGTCCTTCCAGCCTGGGCCAGTCCCGGCGCTCGATCGCGCTGAGCACGTTGCCGACCGCGGGCACCTGCTCGGCCACGACGATCTATTTGGCTGTGGTGCCTATTCCTCCCAGCGCGCGGTCAGCTGATAGATGATCGTCACGTCGAGGATGATGATCAGGAACGCCCAGAGCGGCGCCGCCGGGAACCAGACGATCTGCGCGACGGCGTTGATCGCAACGAAGAAGATCGCCAGCAGGCGGGCCCAGTCGGTGCCGGCGAACAGGCCCAGCCCGGTCACGGCAACCAGCGAGCCGAGGATCAGGTGAACCCAGCCCCAGGTGGTGACGTCGGCGATGATCACTCCCTCGCCGCCGACCAGGATGACTTCGTCGTTGAGGATCGCGGCGAGGCCCCAGAGGGCGTCGAGCGAGCCGACGATCAGCATCACCGCGCCCGCGAACAGGGTCCAGCCGGTCGGCTGCCTTTCGCTGACGCGCCGCTCGTACTCGTCTCTCGGTTGTGCGCTTCTCTCCATCGTGGGTCTCCTTCGCGTTAGCGGCCCGCCGTGGGGGGTTCGGCGGCGGTGCCGAGCCCTTCGGTGAGCCAGTGTTTTGCTTCGGCCAGTTGATGTACGCGGAACGCTTTCGCCTTGCCGGGCAGCAGCACCGAGAGGACCCGGAGCGCCGGGCGCATCCAGTCTTCGTCGCTGACCACGGCGACTCGCTCGAAGGAACTGGCGTGTCGGGCCCGGT
>DASUNU010000095.1:0-2702 GCA_036276995.1 Solirubrobacterales bacterium | reverse complement strand
CACCTTCTTGGCGATCGGGGTGCTTCAGAGCATCGCGATCCAGGCGCAGCTGAGCCAGAAGGGGAGGTTCGCCTGGTGAGGCCTTGAAGAAAAGGGCCCCCCGGCCGTGCGTACCTACCCGAACTGAGCTGAACCCCATATGAAAAAAACGATTCTGGTCTCCGCCGAGCGCGGAGAGACCCGCGTCGCTGTCCTCGAGTCAAAGACGAAAGGCGGCAAGCGCGACGTAGCGGAGCTCTACATCGAGCGCCGCGGCCGGCGCTCGATCGTCGGCAACATCTACAAGGGCAAGGTCGACAACGTCCTGCCCGGCATGGAGGCCGCCTTCGTCGACATCGGCCTCGAGCGCAACGGCTTCCTCCACGTCGACGAGATCGTCCTCCCCGGCGGCGAGCAGGCGCCGAAGCGCGGCCGCGGCTCCGGGCGGCGGATCAACGAGCTGATCAAACCGGGCCAGGAGATCCTCGTCCAGGTGGTCAAGGACCCGCTGAAGACGAAGGGCGCGCGGCTCTCGATGAACGTCTCGATCGCCGGCCGCTACCTGGTCTTCGCCCCACAGGGCTCCGGGGTCGGCGTCAGCCGCCGGCTCAGCGACTCCGAGCGCGACCGCCTGCGCAAGATGGTCGACCGCACCTACAAGGGCGAGGGCGGGCTGATCGTCCGCACCGCTGCCCACGGGGCGAAAAAATCCGACTTCGTCCGCGAGATCGGCTACCTCAAAAAGCTCAACGAGGTGCTGGAGCGGCGCAGCAAGGAAACCAAGGCCCCTGCCCTGGTCTTCCAGGAGGCGGACCTCTCGATCCGGGTCCTGCGCGACGTCTTCCTCAGCGAGTTCGAGAAGGCGATCATCGATTCCGAGAAGCAGTTCGAGCGGGTCACCAACTTCTTCCAGCGCACCGCGCCGGAGCTGGTCGACGGCGTCGAGCTCTACAAGGGCGAGAAACAGTCGCTGTTCGAGAAATGGAAGATCGACAAGGAGATCGAGTCGACGCTCAACCGCCGCGTCGACCTGCCCTCCGGCGGCTATCTGATCATCGACTACGCCGAGGCATTGACCGTGATCGATGTCAACAGCGGCTCCTTCACCGGCCGCGGCAAAGGCGGGCTCGAGGAGACGATCACCAAGGTCAACACCGAGGCGGCCGAGGAGGCGGTGCGGCAGCTGCGGCTGCGCGATATCGGCGGCATCATCGTGATCGATTTCATCGACATGGCCCGGGCCAGCAACCGCGACAAAGTCCTGAAGACGATGCGCAAAGCGCTCGACGCCGACAAGTCGAAGAGCTACGTGGTCGAGGTCTCGCCGCTGGGCCTGGTCGAGATGACCCGCCAGAACGTGACCGACGGGGTGCGCGAGATCCTCACCTCGCCCTGCCCGACCTGTCAGGGCGAGGGCGTTGTCCTCTCGGCCGAGACGGTGGCCCTGGAAGGGCTGCGGCAGATGCGCGAAATCGCCGCCGAGCACGGCGACGACGAGGCCTTCCTGATCCGGGTCAACCCCAAGGTCGCGCACGAGCTGACCGACGCCGACAGCGGCCTCGCCGAGCTCGAGGGGGAGACCGGCAAGCGTTTCCACTTCGAGGGGGGCGACGCGCTGGCGATCGACACCTTCGACCTGGTCGAGCAGGGGACCCGGGCCGAGATCGAGGAGCGGGCGCTGCCGTTCAAGGTCGGCGAGGAGGTGCTGGTCAAGATCGACGAGCCGCACATGTACAACGACAAGGACGCGGTCGCCCGGATCGACTCCTACATCGTCAGCGTCACCGGCGCCGGTCCCTTTGTCGGAGAGCGCAAGCTGGTGCGGATCGAGGAGGTCGAGCGCTCGACCGCGATCGCCTCGCTGCTGGGCGGAGACTCGTCCAACGGCAGCGGCGCCGACAGCAATGGCGGCTCCGAGCTAGAATCCGCTGCTCCTTCGCGCAAACGCAGTCGCGGCCGCCGGGGCGGTCGGGGGCGTTCGCGCGCTAATCAAGGCAGCAAAGACGAGGATTGAGCATGTACGCGGTGATTGAAAGCGGTGGCAAGCAGTACAAGGTCGAGGAAGGGACGTCCCTGCTCGTCGACCGGCTCGATGCCAAGGAGGGCGACAAAGTCGCCCTGCGCGCGGTGATGTTTCGCGACACGGACGTGATCGCCGCTCCGAAGGAGCTGGAGAAAGTCAAAGTCGAGGCGAAAGTCGCCGAGCACCTGCGCGGGCCCAAGGTCAAAGTCTTCAAATACAAGGCAAAGAAGGGCTACCGCCGCCGTGCCGGCCACCGCTCCGAGCTGACCAAGCTCGAGGTGACCTCGATCAAAGCCGGCAAAGCCGCGGCGAAAAAAGCCGCAGCCAAGAAAGAGGAGGACTCCGATGGCTCATAAGAAAGGGCTGGGGTCCAGCCGCAACGGTCGTGAATCGAACCCGAACATGCTCGGCGTCAAGGTCTTCGCCGGGCAGCAGGTGACCGGCGGCGAGATCATCGTGCGCCAGCGGGGGACCAAGTTCTGGCCCGGCGAGGGCACGGGGCTCGGGCGCGATCACACGATCTTTGCGACGCAGGCCGGTCGCGTTGACTTCTTTACGGCTCGCAAGGGCCGGACGATTCGCGTTCTCGCGGACGACTAAGGACTGAAGTGGGGCGGGGCCGGGTGGCCCTCCTCACTCGCCTGCCTGGCTGAATCGTTGTCGGCCGTCCGAGGATCTTTCTCGGCCAGCGGCGCAAAAC
>DASUNU010000094.1:0-9233 GCA_036276995.1 Solirubrobacterales bacterium | reverse complement strand
CATGGCTCCACCTCCCTATGTATCCGCGGGTGGACTGAAGCCGCGCGGCTGCCCGCGCGGCTTCAAGTTCCAGATCAAACCTCGCGATCGCTTCTCGCTAGTTGATGATCCCCAGCACAGCCGGGGACTCAGGCGTCAAGCTGCCCGACGCCGGCACGCCGACCGTCGAGGTACCCGAGATCGTCAGTTTGCTGATCGGGTTTGTGCCTTCGACCGCCGCGCTGATAGTCGCGAATTCCAGATGCGATGTCGTCTGTTTGCCCGCGCAACTGCCAGCTTCGTATTCATTGTGGATTGTGATGTTGCCGCCACCCACTCGCGTAACGCCAAGCGGTGTGGAAGCGTTGCTCACATTGAAGGGAACATTGCTTTTATCGGCGATCAATTTGCAGCCTTTGAAGGCCACGGTGCCGACGCAGGTTCCTGTTGTCGGGCTGAACGAGGTCACCTGTGCTTCGCTGGGGCCGTTCGTTTTAATCGTGATTGTCACGTCGCAGCCGAAGGTTCCCGTCGCCCCGGTGTTGAACTGGAGGAATCCCTCGTAGGCCTGGGTGATTTCCTGTCCGGCTCCAAGCGAAATGCCTTCTTTGGCCCATTTGTCTGCGGACGCGGTGGCCGGAACAGCAAATGCGACAAAGGCCGCCAGCGCCGCCGCGAGCAGAATCGTCTTCTTCAGCATGGTTCTACCTCCCTATACGTCCCGCTCAGGTGGACTGAGTCGATTGGCTTCCCGAACGGGGGGTTCTTCGGGGTCTCGGTGCTAGCCGGGGCCCCGAACTTGCGTAAACGTTTGGATTGAGCCGCGCGGTCGCCCGCGCGGCTCAATCCCAGATCGACCTCGCGGTCGTTCCGAACCTTCTTTGCTAGTTGATGATGCCCAGTGTCACCGGATTCTCAGGCGTCAAGCTGCCCGACGCCGGCACACCAACCGTCGAGGTACCCGAGATCGTCAGTTTGGTGATCGGGTTTGTGCCTTCGACCGCCGCGCTGATTTTGGCGAATTCCAGATGCGATGTCGTCTGTTTGCCCGCACAGCTACCGGCTTCGTATTCGTTGTGAATTGTGATGTTGCCGCCAGCCTTGGTGACGCCAAGCGGTGTGGAGGCGTTGCTCACATCGAAGGGAACGTTGCTTTTATCGGCGATCAATTTGCAGCCTTTGAAGGCCACGGTGCCGACGCAGGTTCCTGTTGTCGGAGCGAATTCGGTGACCTGAGCCGCGTGCGGACCGTTGGTTGTGATTTTGATTGTCACGTCGCAACCAAAGGTGCCGGTGGCGCCGGTGTTGAACTGGAGGAATCCCTCGTAGGCCTGGGTGATGTCCGCCCCTGCAGCGATCGCAACGCCTTCGTCGGCCCATGTATCCGCGGAAGCGGTGGCCGGAACAGCAAATGCGACAAGCGCCGCCAGCGCCGAGGCAAGCAGCATCATCTTCTTCAGCATGGTTGTACCCTCCTGATTACGTCCCGCTCGGGTGGACTGAGTCGATTGGTTTCCCGAACGGGGGGTTCTTCGGGGTCTCGGTGCTAGCCGGGGCCCCGAACTTGTCTCGACATCCTTAGCGAGTCGGGCGTCAAATGGTCAAGAAAGATGGCTCTATCTGGAGAGCGAACTCGCGTGTATGAGATTTCCTCCCTAAAAGTCCCTGCAACTCGAAGGATGTCCAAACTTCGCGGGCGCGGATCTACATAGTCATCGATCTATGAAGCGTCGGGTCAGCGACTCCCGAAAAGGGCAAGATGGACTCCGGTTGCGAGGTCGAGGGCAAGTTGCGGACTGGCGCCGCCGATTCGCAGATCGTCGATCTGGCCATCGATGACGAGGTCGAACCAGGTGAGCGGACTGCCGACGGCCCAGGTCGTTGGTTCGCTTTCTATATCGGGGGCACAGGAGACGATCTGGCCTCCTGCGACCTCGACGCAAACTCCGGCCAGGCTCGGATGCTCGGCGTCGGGCTCGACCGGGTCGGTCTGGACCGCCAGCATGCAACGGCCGCGGGCATAGGGCGGCAGCGGCGCGAGCGCGAGCGCCAGTAGGAATGAGGCCTCGACCTCGATCGCGGTCAGCGGAGGACACTCCCCCTCGAGATGGCAGCGCTCCCAGCGCCCCGCCGCGGTGAGCGGAGCGATCGAGTGCCGCAGCCAGTCGGTTACCACGTAGGGAGTCCCCCGCCCCTTCTTCGCCGCTGGTTCGATCTGGCCGCTGGCTCGCATCCAGACGACCCGGCGCTCGAGCGCCGGGTAGCTGATGTCGGGGATCAGGCCCGCCAGCTCGGTCAGGGTGAAGGAGCGATTGGCCAGCGCCCGCATCAGCGTCGAGCTCCAGCCGCCGGCGAGGGCTTTGATTGCACCCTTGGCCTCGTCTCCATCGGGCGCGATCGGGCCGTCGGGGCAGAGGGCCAGCCAGGCCTCTACCTCGTCGGCGACGAACAGCATCTCTCGTCCGGCCGGGGTCAGTTCGGTGGCCACCGCGTAACCCGAGCCGCCCACCGACTTCTTGCTCAACGCACCCAGCTCGCAGAGATTGACGACCGCGGCCCGGACGGTGGACTGCGCGGACCAGCTCACCTTTTCCTGCAGATCCGCGAGGCGCTGGGGGGCGTCGCTGTGGGCGCGCAGCACCCGCGTGTGTAGCGGGTTCTCGAAAATTTCCAGCACGCGGCCGCCCGCGCGTATTTCCCCATCTATGGATGCGGTGGCATCGGTTCCCGCCATCGGAACGCTCAGGTCCATCCCTCGTAGTGGCCGACCGCGCGCATCCTAGCCAACTGCAAAACTTTTTTACAACTCAGTTTCTTTGTAACTAAATGCGCATGCTGCCGCGGCGGTCCTCGCGCGAGATCGGCTTCGGCTCAAGCCGCACCGGCGCGGTCGAGAGCGCCTGCACGCGCAGGTCACTCCAGGTCAGTCCCTCGCGGACCAGGGCCGGGAGGCCGAGCGCGACGGCGGTGGCGATCTCGACCGCCTGCAGGATCACGCCGTAGGCGAGCGCGTCGGCGGTGCTGATGTCGAAGCCGGTGTGGAGGACGCTGATCACGGCGAGCTGGAAGACGCCGATGTTCGACGGGGTAGCCGGGACCACGGCGGTGACGTTGACCGCGAACAGGACCGCCGCGGCGGCGCCGATCCCCGCTTGGCCGTCGAGCCCGAGCGCGTAGAGCAGCGCCCAGCAGGCGGCGAGCTGGATCGCCCAGGCGCCGAGCTGCGCGGCCGTGGCGGCGACCCCGCGGCGCGGGTCGCGGAAGACCGAGAGGCCGGCCCGCACCTGGATCAAGGCCCGGTGCAGGGCGCCCCCCAGCCGGGCCAGCCGACCGCTGCCGTTGCGCCGCATCAGCACCGGCGCGAACAGCACGACGAGCAGCAGCAGCAGCGGGACGAGGCTGAAGATGAAGAGCTTCTGGGTCCCGGAATGGAAGAGCGGCGTGGTCGAGACGATGATCACGCCGAGCAGCGCCAGCGCCAGCAGGTTCATCATCGTCTGCGAGACCAGGGTGCCGAGCAGGACCGGGAAGGTCTCCCGCATGCGGCCGGTGCGCCGAGCCAAGGCGAGGGCACGCGCCGGCTCGCCGAGGCGGGCCGGCAGGGTCGCCGACATCAGCACCCCGATCATCGTCGCCGAGGTGACGTCACGGCGGCGCACCGCCCGGTTGGGCAGCGCCGCGCAGGCGATCCAGTACCAGGAGGCAGCGCGGAAGAAGAGCGAGGAGGCCATCAGGGCGCAGGCGACCAGGACCCAGGTGAGGTTGGAGCGGACGATGCTCTCGACCACCTTGTCGACGCCTATCTTCTGCGCGGCGAGCACGGTGAGGCCGATCCCCAGCGCCCCGGCGACGACCAGGCCGACCCGGCGGGCGACGGCGCGGCCGCGCTTGCCGGCCTGGGCCGGCACGGGATCCAGCGAGGGCAGGCGGCGGGCCCGCCGGCGCGGACCCCCGTCGGCGGGCCGCAGCCCGGCCCAGTGGGCGGCGCGCTCGGCCGCCCCCTCGGGCCGCGGCGCCGCGATCGCCCGCTCGTAGACCTCGGTCACCTGGTCGGCGACACGCGGCCAGGCGTAGCGCTGGGCGCTGCGGCGGGCGGCTTCCCCCATCGTGCGGAGGCGCTCGGGCTCGTGATACGCCCGCTGCAGCTCCTCGGCGAGGCGCTGCGGGTCGCCGGGCGGCACCAGCAGGCCGTCGACGCCATCGCTGACCACGTCGCTGTAGCCGGCGATGTTGGAGGCGATCACCGGCGTGCCGGCGGCGAAGGCCTCAGTCAGAACCATGCCGAAGCTCTCGCCCGAGAGCGAGGGGGCGCAGAGGACATCGGCCCCGTGCAGCTCGGCCCAGAGGTCCTCGCCGGAGACACGGCCGTGGATATCGATCGAGCGCAGCAGCTCCGGATCGGCGAGGTAGCGCAGCACGTCCTCGCGCTCGGCCCCGATCACGGTCAGCCGGCAGGGAACGTGCTCGACCAGGGCGCCGAAGGCGGTGAGCAGGACCGGCAGCCCCTTGCGCTCCTCGGGCCGACCGACGAAGAGGATCCGCAGCTCCTTCCCCGGCACGTGGGGCGCGCGCGGAGCGGCGCCGACGTCGACCCCGTTGGGGACGATCGTGTAGTCGCCCCCGTACCAGCGGCGGCCGGTCCAGGCGGCCGCCTCGGAGACGGCGATCCGGGCCGAGAGGCGGTTGAAGAGACGGCGGGCGCCGACCGCGTTGGCGATGTAGTTGGGCAGCGGCTTGGTCGAGTAGGTATGGAAGGTGCCGACGACCGGGGTCCGCGCGGCCAGGGTCGCGTTCCAGCCGACCAGCGGCACCAGCGGCTCGTGCACGTGGATCACGTCGAAGTCGCCCTGGCGGACCGCGCGGCGCGGCGCCACCACCCCGCCGGCCGGGAAGGGCGCGAGGTTGGAGACGGAGCCGTTCGCACCGAACCCCGCCGTGCGCCCGAGCGGGGAGAAGTAGTCCGCGAGCTGCAGCTGTTCGGGTGCCGCCCGGTGCAGGAGGCGACTGACCCGGCCCGGCGGGTCGAAGGGGGCAAGCACGCGAACGTCGTGGCCGCGCCCGAGAAACTCCTCCGCCAGCGCCTCCACATGTCTGTTCACGCCGCCCTGGTAGGACCAGGAATATGGCGAGACGAGAGCTATGCGCACAGACGCCTAAGGGTAGATCATCGTTCGGCTTGCGCCGGGGCGGCCGGCCCGGCTTCGGCCCAGGCAAAGCCGGTGAAAACGAGCAGGTAAGCGGCGCCGATCTCCAGCAGCAGAGCCCCGGAGTCGTTGGCGAGGGTGCCGACCACGGTCGCGACCGCGGCCCCGATCAGGCCGGCGCGCATCGCCGGTCGTCCCTGCAGCCAGGCCCGCAGCCGCTCCCGCCGGACCAGCGCCAGCGCCGCCAGGGCGACGATCAGCGGTAGGAAGACGAAGACGATCGGGCGGGTGAAGCTGCGGGCAGAGAGCTGTAGACGGCGCTGGGCGACGTCGGCGAGGTCGCCGAACCCGCCGGCGTCGAGTACCGATCGGGTGAGGTGGGCGTTGGCGCCGGAGACGAGGTCGATCAGGGCGAGCAGGGCGAGGATCACGAAGGGCAGGGCGACGACCAGCAGCGCCGTGCGCCGCCGCCGTGCGGCCACGACCGCGGCGGCGACTGCGGCGCCAACCGGGAAGACGATCGCGGCGCCGACGTCGGCGCCGAAGCGACCGGCGGCGAAGATCAGGGCGGCAACGAGGCCGACCGCGAGAAAGGCGATGGCGTCCGCGCGGGTCGAGAGCCGCGGAGCGAACCCGGTCAGCGCAGCCCCCACCCCGGCAACGACCAGGACCACCAGCAGTGCCTCGAGCTCGTTGCCGATCCCGTAGAACCGCACTCCCAGGCCGGGGTTCGGGCCGAGCAGCGAGAGCGAGGTCAGCGGCGAGCCGGCGACGACGTCGATCGCGTAGGCGAGCGCGGTCGCGCCCGCGGCCACCGCCAGCGCCCGGTAGCCGCCGACCAGCCACAGGGTGAGGACGGCGAGCAGCGGTGCGGCCAGCAGCACCAGCAGCATTTCCGCGTTCTGACCCGGCTCCAGCGCCGCGCCCAGGAGCAGGACCAAGGGCAGGTAGACGACCGCCAGCCCGGCGATCCGCACCCCGGCCCGCGCCGCAGCGCCGCGGGTGACGGCGATCGCCAGCCCCAGCACCACGATCCAGGCGAGCAGGCTGAGGCCGATCACCGGCCCGCGCCGCTCCGAGATCACCGCCATCCGCTTGCCCAGCCCGATCACCGCGGTCGCGTCGACACTGTCCTCCGCGTAGATCGGCTGCCCCGACATCTGCGCCGGCACCCCGAGACCGAAGCGCTCGAGGATCGTCGGCGCCAGGTCGGTCGCGAGCACGTAGCCGTCGAGCCGGGTGCTGTCGGAGCTGAGGTTGCCGTCGAACCCGCGCCCGGCGATCCCGATCGCCAGCGCCCGGTTCTTGGGCGGCGGCGGCCGCTCGATCGCGATCAGCAGGTCGTTCCCCCGCAGGCTCTTGGCCAGCCCCGGCAACTGCTTGGGCGTGGCAGCCCGCACCTCGAAGCCCTCGCCCGCCTGGGCGAGCGTGGCCGCCAGCAGCCCCGGCTCGATCTCCGCCGGCGCCGATTCCGCCCGCTGCCGCAACGCCTCGTCGCGCAGCGGACGATTCAGCGGAACCCGCACCCCCGCGGGCAGCTCCTCTCCATATAAGGAGCTGAAGACCCGGTTCCCCTGGGTGATGTCGAGGTCGGTCTGCGCTGCCGGCACCGAGCCGAGCCCGGCGCTCATCAGCCCGGGCGAGAGCCCCGCCTGAGCCAGCTCCCCCACTTCGGTTCCAGGCGGAAGCCAGACGACCGTGACCCGCGGGGCGGCGGCGCTCGCGCTCCCGGCCAGCAGCAGAACGAGCGCTATCGTGAGCGCGATGGCTGACCGCACGTTCGCCAAGTTCACGTTTTTCAAGGTTGATCCAGCCTGGCGCCGCCGCGATCCCGAGCTCCGGGCCGCCGACAAGCAGGAGTTCCTCGCCGCCTGCGAGGACTTCGGCATCGACCGCTCGCTGCGCGCCTACTCAACCATAGGCACGCGCGGCGACGTCGACCTGGTCCTGCTCAGCCAGAGCGCCAACCTCGCCGATATCCACACCTTCCACGTCGTACTTGGGCAGAGCGGGCTGGCGAAATGGACGGAGACGCCGCACTCGTTCCTGGCGATGACCAAACGCTCGCCCTACTCGGAGGAGGGAGCGCGGACCGAGATCTGCACCTCCGAGCGCAAGTACCTCTTCCTCTACCCGATGGTCAAGCAGCGCCGCTGGTACGGCCTGCCGCCCGAGGAGCGCGGCCGGATCATGAAAGGCCACATCGAGGTCGGCCGCCGCTATCCCGAAATCACGATCAACACGACCTACTCCTACGGGATCGACGACCAGGAGTTCGTCGTCTGCTTCGAGGGCGACGACCCCGGCGAATTCCTCGACCTCGTCAGCGAGCTGCGCCCGACCGAGTCGAGCGAGTACACCGAGCGCGAGACCCCGATCTTCACCTGCGTCGCGATGTCGGCCCGCAAGGCGCTCGACGCCCTCGATGGCACCGCCAGCGCGGTGCCGGCCGACGCCTCGGCTCTATAACTAGGGCGGGACGCCCGGCGCGTCGCATTCCCTATTCTTCCGCGTCCAATGAGCAAGATCGGCAGCCCAGAGAACCCACTTCGAGTCGCCATCGTCGGCGCCGGCCCGTCCGGCTTCTACGCCGCCGAGCACATCCTCAAGGACGGCGACTCCCACGCCCAGGTCGACCTCTTCGACCGCCTCCCCACGCCCTTCGGCCTCGTCCGCGGCGGCGTCGCGCCGGATCACCCGAAGATCAAGTCGGTGATCCGCGTCTACGAAAAAACCGCGGCGCGTGAGGGATTCCGCTTCTTCGGCAACGTCAAGATCGGCCACGACATCGAGGTCCAGGACCTCGAGCGGCTCTACCACGCGATCGTCTTCACGGTCGGCTGCGAGACCGACCGGGCGCTCGGCGTTCCCGGCGAGGACCTGCCCGGCAGCAACGCCGCCACCGCCTTCGTCGGCTGGTACAACGCCCACCCCGACTACGCCGACCACGACTTCGACCTCTCCAGCGAGCGGGCCGTGGTGATCGGCAACGGCAACGTGGCGATGGACGTCGCCCGGATGCTCGCCCTGACCGACCACGAGCTGCGCCAGACCGACACCGCCGACCACGCGATCGAGCTGCTCGACCAGAAGCAGATCAAGGAGATCGTCGTGCTCGGTCGCCGCGGACCGGTCCAGGCCGCCTTCACCAACCCGGAGATCAAGGAGCTGGGTGAGCTGGAGGCCGCCGACGTGATCGTCGACCCGGCCGATGTCGAGCTCGACCCGTCCAGCGCCGCTTATCTCGAGTCCGATGAGGTCGACAAGACGACCCGGGTCAACTACGAAACCCTGAAGGAGTTCTCCGAACGGACCCCGGAGGGCAAGAAGCAGCGGGTGGTGCTCCGCTTCCTCGCCTCCCCGGTCGAGATCAAAGGCGACGGCAAGGTCGAATCGATCGTTATCGGCCGCAACGAGCTGGTCGAGGAGAACGGAACCCTGCGCGCCAAGGACACCGGCGAGCGCGAAGAGCTCGAGTGCGGCCTGGTCCTGCGCTCGGTCGGCTACACCGGCATCCCGATCGAGGGCGTGCCCTTCGACGAGAAGAAGGGCCTGATCTTGAATGACGGTGGCCGCATCCTCGACTCGCACGACGCCGGCCATAAGGTTGGCCACTACACCGCGGGATGGATCAAGCGCGGCCCCTCGGGCGTGATCGGGACCAACAAGAAAGACGCGCTGGAGACGGTCCAGCACCTGCTCGCCGACGTCGAGTCGCAGACCCTGCTGGAGCCGGAGAACCCGGACCCGGCCGCGATCGAGGCGCTCCTCGCCGAGCGCAACATCCGCTACATCAGCTTCGAGGACTGGCAGGCGATCGACCAGGCCGAGGTCGGCCGCGGCGAGCCGCACGGCCGTCCCCGCGTCAAGTTCGTCCGGGTCGAGGAGATGCTCGACACGGTCGGCGAGAAGCTCGCCGGCTGAGGCCCCGCGCCGTGCCGGTCGACCTGGCAGAGCTGAAGGCGATGATCGAGGCCGCCCTGCCCGGCGCGTCGGTCAGCGTCTTCGACGAAGACGGCGGCGGCCAGCACCTGCGCGCCGAGGTCAGCGCGCCGCAGTTCGAGGGCCTCTCGCGGATCGACCAGCACCGCCTGGTCAAGGCCGCGGTCA
>DASUNU010000093.1:0-8837 GCA_036276995.1 Solirubrobacterales bacterium | reverse complement strand
CAGCAGCAGGAAGGGGTCGCGGCCGAGCTCGGCGTTGTTCTGGTCGAGCCCGATCCCTAGCGCCTCGGTCAGCTTGCCGGGGCCGGAGCAGAGCTCGCCGTCGGAGCGGGCACCGCGCCGCTCCCGCATCGCCTCGAGGCCGGCGGTCGGCTCCAGCGCGCGGATCAGCGCCGCGGCCGCCTCGCCCTCCGGTTCCGCGACCGCGTTGAGCAGGCTGTGGATCCCGTAGGAGAGGTAGACGTAGGAGCGTCCGGGCGGCCCGAACAGCGGCTCGGTGCGGTCGGTGAGGCCGACGTAGGCGTGGCAGGCAGGGTCGTCGCGCTCGTAGCTCTCGGTCTCGACGATCGTGCCGCCGACGCCGGCGAAGAAGAGGCGGCAGCCGACCAGCTCGCGGGCGACCTGGTGGACCGAGCGGTCGAAGAAGGCCCGCGGCAGGCGCCGCTCCGAGGCGGTCGCCACCCTAGGAGCGCTCTTCGAGCGCCCGTGCCCTGATCGCGGCCAGCGTCTCCCTGGCCTCGTCGAGCTGCGCCGCCAGCGGCGCCGAGCCGGTGCCGCCGGCGATCCGCTTCGACTCCAGCCAGCTACCGCGCTGCAGCACCTCGTAGTAGGCCTCGTCGAGGTGCTCGGAGCGGGCGCGGATCTGCTCTGGCGAGAGCTGTGAAAGCGACTTGCCGCCCTCGACCGCGTCGCGGACCAGGGCGCCGACGATCCCGTGCGCCTCGCGGAAGGGAACGCCGCGCCGGACCAGCAGGTCGGCGACCTCGGTCGCAGCCAGCATCTCGTCGCCGGAGGCGTCCTCCATGCGCTGGCGGTCGAAGGCGATCCCGGCCAGCATCCCGGCCGCCATCTCGAGGCTGCCCTCGACCGTGTCGATCGCATCGAACAACGGCTCCTTGTCCTCCTGCATGTCCTTGCCGTAGGTCAGCGGCAGCGCGTGCATCACCCCGAGCAGGGTCGAGAAGGCGGCGGCGACGCGCGGGCTCTTCGCCCGCAGCAGCTCGGCAGAGTCCGGGTTCACCTTCTGCGGCATGATCGAGGAGCCCGAGGAGAAGGTCTCGTCGAGCTGGCAGAAGCCGAACTCCGAGGAGCTCCAGATGACGATTTCCGAGCCCAGTCGCGAGAGGTGCATCGAGCAGGTCGAGGCGGCGGCGAGGTAATCGAGGACGAAGTCGCGGTTGGAGGCGCCGTCGATCGAGTTGTGGCTGATATGGGCAAAGCCGAGGTCGGCGGCGACCCCGTCGCGGTCGATCTCCCAGTTGACCCCGGCCAGGGCACCGGAGCCGAGTGGCATCACGCTGGCGCTGTCGAGCGCGAACTGGAAGCGCAGCGCGTCGCGGGCGAGCATCCAGAAGTAGGCGAGCAGGTGGTGGCCGAGGTAGACCGGCTGCGCCCGCTGCAGGTGGGTGTAGCCGGGCAGGGCCCAGTCGCGGTGCCGCTCGGCCAGCTCGAGCAGGCGCTCCATCGTCTCGGCGCAGAGCTCGATCGCGGTCATCGCATGGTTCTGGACCACCATCGCGACGTCGGTTGCGACCTGGTCGTTGCGCGAGCGGCCGGTGTGGAGCTTGCCGGCGAGCGCCCCGATCTCCTCGCCGAGCAGGCGCTCGATCGCCATGTGGATGTCCTCATCGGAGTCCTCGAAGGCGAAGCCGTGCTCGGCCATGCGGGCGCGCACCCGCTCCAGGCCGGCTTCCATCTCGGCCAGCTCGGCGCCGTCGAGGACGCCGATCGCGGCGAGGCCGCGGGCGTGGGCGCAGGACTGGTCGATGTCGTAGATCGCCAACTGCCAGTCGAACGGCAGCGAGCGGTTGAGGCGCCAGAAGCGCGGGTCCGGCGCCTGGCGGAAGCGCGAGGACTCGGAGGCTTCCCGCGCCGGGCTGGCGGCGGGCGCGTCGTCGGGCGGCTGGGTGGTCATCGGCCGGATCGTATTGCCGCGGTCAGCTCCTCACACACGCGGTCGACCTCGGCCTCGCTGATCGCCGGGAAGAAGGGCAGCGCCAGCGAGTGGGCGGAGGCCGCTTCGGCGACCGGAAACTGGCCCTCGCGGTAGCCGAGCTCGCGCAGATGCGGGAAGAGGTGGATGCAAGGCAGATAGGCCTTGCTGGCGACGCCGCGCTCGGCCAGGCGGGCGATCGTCGCGTCGCGGTCGACCCCGTCGCCGAGGCGGACGACGTAGACGAACCAGCTCCGCCGCTCCTGCCCGCTTGCCGCCACCGAAAGCTCGACGCCCTCGACCCCGGCCAGACGCTCCTCGTAGAGCGCCGCCACCGCGGCCCGCCGCGCCAGCAGCGAGTCGAGCTGCTCGACCTGGGCGACACCGAGCGCCGCAGCGAGGTCGGAGAGCCGGTAGTTGAAGCCGAGCCCGCCGTGGTCGAGCCAGCCCATGTCGGCGGCGCGGCCCTGGTTGCGCTCGCTGCGCAGGCGCGCCGCCGTCTCGGCGTCGGAGGGGATGATCATCCCGCCCTCGCCGGTGGTCATCTGCTTGTTGGCATAGAAGGCGAAGGTGGCCAGGTTGCCGCGGGCGCCGACCGCGCGGCCCTCGGAGTCGACCGCCCCGATCGCCTCGCAGGCGTCCTCGAGGATGCCAAGGCCGCGCTCGGCGGCAAGCGCCTCGAGCTCCGGCATCGCGGCCGGGAAGCCGAAGATATGGACCGGCAGGATCCCTTTGGTGCGCTCGCCGGCGGCAGCCGCGGCGGCCTCGGGGTCGAGGTTGAGCGTGACCGGGTCGACGTCGCAGAAGAGCGGCCGGGCGCCCTCGTAGAGCAGGCAGTTGGCCGAGGCGACAAAGCTGAACGGACTGGTCAGGACCTCGTCGCCGGGACCCCAGCCGAGCGCCCGCACCCCGAGGTGCAGCGCCGTGGTGCCGCTGGAGACCGCGACCGCGTCCTCGACCCCGAGCCACTCGGCCAGCTCCCGCTCGAAGCGCTCGCCCATCGGGCCGAGCGAGAGTCGCCGCGAGCGCAGCACCTCCAGCGCCAGCTCCTCCTCGCGCGCCCCGATCTCCGGCCGCGCCAGCGGGATCTGCTCCGGCCCGGCGCTCACTGAAACGCGTACTCCAGCGAGTCGACCAGAGCCTCCCAGGAGGCCTCGATGATGTTCTCGGAAACGCCGATCGTCCCCCACTCGCGCTCGCCGTCGGCGGAGTCGAGCAGGACCCGGGTGACGGCGCCGGTGCCGTGCGATTCGTCGAGGATGCGGACCTTGTAGTTGGTCAGCTCGATCTCGGCCAGGTGCGGGTAGCGGTCGGCGATCGCGCCGCGCAGCGCCTGGTCGAGCGCGTTGACCGGGCCGTTGCCCTCGGCGACGCGGACGTAGCGCTCGCCGTCGACCTCGACCTTGATCGTCGCCTCAGTCTCGACCTCCCCCCCGGCCCGCTTCTCGGTGACTACGCGGAAGCTCTCCAGCTTGAACAGGGGCTTGTAGCTGCCCGCCTCGCGCCGCAGCAGCAGCTCGAAGGAGGCCGGCGCCGCCTCGTAGTGATAGCCGCGGTGCTCCTGCTGCTTCAGCCGCTCGACCGCGCGGGTCGCGCCCTCATCGTCGAGCTCGAGCCCGGCCCGCTCGGCCTGGCTGCGGATCGTCGCCTTGCCGGAGAGCTCAGAGGCGAGGATGTCTCGCTCGTTGCCGACCACGGCCGGGTCGAGGTGCTCGAAGGTGCTGGCGTCGGCGGCGACCCCGGCCGCGTGCATCCCCGCCTTGTGGGCGAAGGCGTTGCGGCCGACGTAGGCCCGGTTCGGGTCGGAGGCCATGTTGCAGACCTCGTCCAGGTAGTGGGCGGTCGGGGTGAGGCTGGCGAGCTGCTCCGCCGTCACCACCGCGAAGCCGAGCTTGAGCTGCAGCGCCGGCAGGATCGAGGCGAGGTTGGCATTGCCGCAGCGCTCGCCGTAGCCGTTGACGCAGCCCTGGACCAGGCGGGCACCGGCTTCGACCGCGGCCAGCGAGTTGGCGACCGCGCACTCGGCGTCGTTGTGGGTGTGGATGCCGATCTCGACCCGCTCGCCCAGCTCGGCGCCGACGGCGGCGGTGACCTCGGCCACGTAACCGGGCAGGCTACCGCCGTTGGTGTCGCAGAGGGTGACGTTCTCGGCCCCCGCCTCGGCGGCGGCGCGGGCGCATTCGAGCGCGTAGGCGGGGTCGTCGCGGTAGCCGTCGAAGAAGTGCTCGGCGTCGAAGACCGGGCGCTTGCCCTGCTCGCGGCAGAAGCCGATCGAGTCGGCGATCATCGCCAGGTTCTCCTCGCGGCTGACCCGGATCACCTTCTCCAGGTGCAGGACCCAGCTCTTGCCGACCAGGCAGACGACCGGGGCAAAGCTGGCGACCAGCGTCCGCAGCGCCTCGTCGTCCTCCGCCGCCCGGTCGCGGCGCCGGGTCATCCCGAAGGCCGAGATCGTCGCGTTGGCCAGCTCGAGCTCGGCCAGCCGCTCGAACAGCTCGACCTCCTTCGGGTTGCTGCTGGGGAAGCCGGCCTCGATGAACTGGACCCCGAGCGCGTCCAGCGCCCGCACCACGTTCAGCTTCTCGCCGACCGAGAGCGACATCCCCTTCCCACCCATGCCGTCACGCAAGGTGGTGTCGTAGAGCTTCACCTGTTCCATCTGTTGCTGCCTTTCAAATCGAAGATCGGGACGAGGGCACGAGTGCCCGCTTGCACGGCAGCGCCGCGCCAGCCGCTAGGCGGCTGCGGTAATTCGCCCGATCGACTCGAAAGCAGGACGCGTCATCCGGAGCTCACCTTACTGGCGGCGTCCACCTCGGCCGGGGCCTCGACGAAGTCGAGCCACTCGAGGTACTCCTCGGCACGGCCGTAGAGGGCGTCCTGGAATTTGGCCTGGATGTGGCGGGTTACCTCGCCCGGCTCGCCGATCGGGTGGTCGTCGATCTCGCGCACCGGCACCAGCTCGGCCGCGGTGCCGGTGAGGAAGACCTCCTCGGCCAGGTAGAGCTCGGAGCGGGCGATGTCGCGCTCGACCACGCTGTAGCCGAGGTCGCGGGCGATCTGGATCACCGACTTGCGGTTGATCCCGTCGAGGATCGCGGCCACGTGCGGCGGCGTCGCGATCTCGCCGTCGCGGACGACGAAGATGTTCTCGCCCGAGCCCTCGCAGACGAAGCCGCGCTCGTCGAGCAGGATCGCCTCCTCGTAGCCGGCCTTCTGCGACTCGGTCTTGGCCAGGATCGAGTTGAGGTACTGGCCGGAGGCCTTGGCGTGCGGAATCAGCCCGGCGCCGCTGATCCGGCGCCAGCTCGAGACCTTGGCGCGGATGCCGCTGCGCGCCGCCTCCTCGCCCAGGTAAACGCCCCAGGGGAAGGCGGCGATGATCAGGTCGACGGGAGCGTCGGTCGCGTAGAGGCCGAGGCTGCCATAGCCGCGGAAGGCGAGCGGGCGAATGTAGCCCGACTTGAGCCCGTTGCGGGTCAGCAGCTCGTGCGTGGCGGCGCGAATCTCCTCCGCCGAGTAGGGCATCTCCAGGTAGTAGAGCTGGGCCGACTTGGCGAGCCGGTCGAGGTGGTCACGGTGGCGGAAGATCGCCGGCCCGCGCTCGGTCTCATAGCAGCGAATGCCCTCGAAAACGCCGGTTCCGTAGTGCAAAGCGTGGCTGAGGACGTGGACCTGGGCGTCCTCCCAGCGCACGAAATCGCCGTTCTGCCAAATCAAATCGACCTGATCCATGTTGCAGAAGTATGCCCGATCAAACGCAGGGCTTCACCCCCCAAGCCGCGAATGACGGCTGCAAAGCAACAGAAGGAGGCGCAGGACCCGTGAAATCCAGATTTGTCCCCCAGCTCAACTTCGCCAACGTGGTCGCGATGCTGGCCCTGTTCATCGCCCTCGGCGGCGTCGCCGTCGCCGCCGGCCTGCCGCGCAACAGCGTCGGCCAGACCCAGCTCAAACGCGGCGCCGTGACCCAGGCCAAAATCGCCAGGGCAGCGGTGACCAGCGGCAAGCTCGGCCCGAAGGCCGTGACCGCCGGCAAGCTCGGCCCCAACTCGGTGCTGCCGGGCAACATCGGCAACGGCGCGATCACCAGCGCCAAGATCGGCGCCGGCGCCGTGATCGCCAGCTCGATCAAAAACGGCGTGATCACCACCAACAAACTGAACAGCAAGGCCGTGACCGCGGACAAACTGGCCGACAACGCGGTGACCACCTCGAGCCTTGCCAACAACTCGGTTACCCCGGCCAAGCTGAGCAAAGAATTCGGCGCCCTGATCAACCCGCTGAAATCGGGCCAGACCCTGCAGGGCAACTTCGCGCTCGGCGGGGCCGGTAAAGAACTGACGCTGGCGGTCGGCGGCGAGACCTTCCAGTTCCCGCTGACCAGCACCCCGGCGGCAACCGTGCTCAACCCGAGCGCGACCACGCCCGCCTGCCCCGGCCTCGGCAGCGGTCAGGCCCCGGCAGCGGTGGCCGGCAACCTCTGCATCTACGTGACCGGTGCGACCAACGTGAAACTGCCGCTGGTCGCCCCGACCGCCGGCCTCAGCCGCTTCGGCTTCGCGCTCGAAGCGACCGCGGAAGACAAAGAAAAACCGTTCATGGCCTTCGGCCAGTGGGCGGTGACCGCCCCCTAGGCGGCGAGCTGGTCGAGGACCGCGGTGGTCATCTCCGCGGTCCCGACCTCGACCTCGGCGGGGACGTCTGGCAGCGGCGGTTGTGCCAGCGTCCCCGCAGCGAGGTCCGGGGTGCGCAGCCCCTTCTCCAGCACGGCGTCGACGGCGACCTCGATGCGAGCGGCCTCGTCGGCGCGGCCGAGCCCGTGGCGCAGCATCATCGCCGTCGAGAGGAAGGTGGCCAGCGGATTGGCGATCCCTTTGCCGGCGATATCGGGGGCGGAGCCGTGGACCGGCTCGAACAGGCCGGGAGCGCCGTCCTCGCCGAGGCTGGCCGAGGGCAGCATCCCCAGCGAGCCGGTCAGCATCGCCGACTCGTCACTGAGGATGTCGCCGAAGAGGTTCTCGGTGACGATCACGTCGAAGTCGGCCGGGCGCGAGACCAGCTGCATCGCCGCGTTGTCGACCAGGAGGTGATCGAGGGCGACGTCGTCGTACTCGGGGGCGATGCCGGTGACCACCTCGCGCCAGAGCCGCGAGGTCTCGAGCACGTTGGCCTTGTCGACCGAGGTCACGCGCGGGGTGCGGCCGGAGCCATCGGCCCGGCGCCGCGCCGCTTCGAAGGCGGTGCGGGCAATCCGCTCGATTTCCCCGACCGTGTACTCGCAGGTGTCGTAGGCGCTGTCGCCGTTGCGGCCGGAGGCGCCGAAGTAGATGCCGCCGGTCAGCTCGCGCACGACCAGCAGGTCGGTACCGGCGATCCGCTCCTCGCGCAGCGGGCTGGAGCCGACCAGGGCCGGGCTCGGCCGCACCGGGCGCAGGTTGGCGTAGAGGCCCATCCCCTTGCGCAGGCCGAGCAGTCCCTGCTCGGGGCGCGGCGCGTCGGGGTCGGTGGTGTCCCATTTGGGTCCGCCGACGGCGCCGAGCAGGACCGCGTCGGCGGCGCGACAGGCGGCCAGGACCTCGTCGGTGAGGGCGGTGCCGTGGGCGTCGATCGAGCAGCCGCCCATCAGCTCTTCGCTGAACTCGAACTCGCCCAGCGACTCCAGCAGCTGGCGGGCGGCGGCGACGATTTCGGGGCCGATCCCGTCACCGGGCAGGAGGACTATGCGCGGGCGCTCGCTCATCGGGCCGGCACTCTAGCTTCAATGTTGAGGCGCACGTAGTCGAGCGTCAGCGGCTGCTCCGACTCGGAGAGGACGGCTTCGGCGAAAGGTCGCTTCTGCTCCTCCGGCAGCTGCGCCAGCAACGGCCCCAGGGTGACGGTCTCGATGAAGGCGAGCGGGTCGGCCGGCTGAACCGGCTTCGGCTGCAGCCAGCAGCGCGCCTCGGCGAAGCCGGCGGCGGCGAGGCGCGCCTCGGTCTGCTCCGGGCCGGCGAAGTTCCACATCCCCTCGGCCTGGTCGAAGTGGGGCGCGAACTCGGGCCGGGCGACGACCTCCGCGATCGCCTCGGCATGGCGGGCGACGTTGCCCTCGCCGCCGCACTGGGCGACGAGGCGCCCGCCCGGCGCCAGCGCCGCCCGCAGCCGGGCGAAGAGCCGCTCGTGGTCGAGGATCCAGTGGAAGGTCGCGGTCGAGAAGACCAGCTCGACCGGCTCCTCGACCTCCAGCTCGGAGAGGTCCGCGACCAGATAGGAGGCGCGGTCGCCGAGCCGCTCGCGGGCCCTGGCGACCATCGCCTCGGAGCCGTCGACCGCGAGCAGGCTGCCGCCGGGCAGGCGCGCGAGCAGCTGCTCGCTGACCCGGCCGGAGCCGCAGCCGGCGTCGAGCGCGGCCACGTCACCGCGCAGCTCGAGCCGCTCCAGCACCTCCATGCCCCACTCGAACTGGGGATCGGAGACCTGGTCGTAGGTCTTCGCGTCCCACTCGAGCGGGGAGCCGCTCATCGCAACGCCGTCGTCACCGGCCCGCCCTGGGCCACCGCACCGGTCTCGAACTCGTCGATCGCGCCGACGTTCTCCAGCGTGATCCCGATGTCGTCGAGGCCGTTCAGCAGGCGGTGCTTGACGTCGGGCTCCACGGCGAAGGTGAAGACGCCGGCGGCGCAGGTGACGGTCTCGTCGTCGACGTCGATCCGCGCCTCCCCTGCCTCGGCCACGGCCCGGCAGTGCTCCTCGTCGAGGATCGCCGGCAGCAGCCCGATCTTGGTGCAGTTGGAGTAGAAGATGTCGGCGAAGGACGGGGCGATGATCGCCTCGAAGCCGAAGTCCTCCAGCGCCCAGGGGGCGTGCTCGCGCGAGCTGCCGCAGCCGAAGTTTCGGCCGGCGACGAGGATCGGGTTCGGCTCCA
>DASUNU010000092.1:0-20779 GCA_036276995.1 Solirubrobacterales bacterium | reverse complement strand
TGAGGAAGACGACCACGTGCGGGACGTTGACCTGACGGGCAAGCAGGATGTGCTCGCGGGTCTGAGGCATGACGCCGTCGGCGGCCGAGACGACCAGGATCGCGCCGTCCATCTGGGCGGCACCGGTGATCATGTTCTTGACGTAGTCGGCGTGGCCGGGGCAGTCGACGTGCGCGTAGTGACGGGCGTCGGTCTCGTACTCGACGTGCGAGGTCGCGATCGTGATCCCGCGCTCCTTCTCCTCCGGTGCGTTGTCGATCTCGGCGAAGCTCTTCGCCTCGGCGCCGCCCTTGGTGGAGAGGGTCGTGGTGATCGCGGCCGTCAGCGTCGTCTTGCCGTGGTCGATATGACCGATGGTGCCGACGTTCACATGCGGCTTATCGCGCTCGAATTTCTCCTTGGACATCTCTCTCCGTTTCGCCTTTCGAAAGTCGTGTGTTCTGTCTGGTTTGGCTGCTTGAGTTTTAAGGGCCTTGCTCAGCAGGGAACTTTTCCCTGCCTGCGGGCGAACCTGGGAAATATAGCCAGATGGCGCCGGCCGCTGCGGTTGGGTCTAGGAACTCGCTCCGACTGGCTCTCCAGAGCGGTGCTCGACGATTTCTTCAGCGATATTCGAGGGGACCTCCTCGTATCGCTCGAACTGCATGGTGTAGTTAGCGCGCCCCTGGGTCGAGGAGCGAAGGTCGGTTGCGTAGCCGAACATCTCGCCGAGCGGGACGAAAGCCTGGACGGCGAGCGCGTTGCCGCGCTGCTCCTGCCCCTGGACTTTGCCGCGGCGGCGCGAGAGGTCGCCGATGACGTCGCCGAGGAAGTCCTCGGGGGTGACGACCTCGACCGACATCACCGGCTCCAGCAGGACCGGGTTGGCCTTGCGGGCGGCCTCCTGGATCGCCATTGAGCCGGCGATTTTGAAGGCCATCTCCGAGGAGTCGACGTCGTGGAAGGAGCCGTCGACGAGTTCGGCACGGACGTCGACCATCGGGTAGCCGGCCTTGACGCCATTTTCCAGCGCCTCCTCCATCCCCTGCTCGGCCGGGCCGATGAATTCGCCGGGGATGACGCCGCCCTTGATTTTGTTGACGAAGTCGAAGCCCTCCTCGGGCGCCGGCTCGAGATTGATCACGACGTGACCGAACTGGCCGCGACCGCCGGTCTGGCGGACGAAGCGCGCCTCGACCTTCTCGACCCGCTTGCGGATCGTCTCGCGATAGGCGACCTGCGGCTTGCCGACGTTGGCCTCGACTTTGAACTCGCGCAGCATGCGGTCGACGATCACCTCGAGGTGGAGCTCGCCCATCCCGTGGATCAGGGTCTGGCCCGTTTCCTCGTCGGATTCGATCCGGAAGGTCGGGTCCTCCTCGCCCAGGCGCTGCAGGGCGTTGCCCATCTTCTCCTGGTCGGCTTTGGTTTTCGGCTCGATCGCGACCGCGATCACGGTCTCGGGGAATTCGATGCTCTCCAGCGCGATCGGAGCATCCGGCGCGGCGAGGGTGTCGCCGGTACCGGTTTCCTTGAGGCCGACGCCGGCGCAGATGTCGCCCGCGTAGCACTCGTCGATCTCCTCGCGGCTGTTCGCATGCATCATCAGCAGGCGGCCGATGCGCTCCGTCCTGCCGGTTTTGACGTTGAGGACGCGGCCGCCTTTCTCGAGCTTGCCCGAGTAGACGCGGAAGTAGGTGAGCTTGCCGACGTAGGGGTCGGTCATGACCTTGAAGGCGAGCGCGGCGAATGGCCCGTTGTCGTCAGCGGGGCGCTCCGCCTCGGAGTCCTCGGACTGGCCTTTGCCGGCGGCGACGACGCCGGTCACCGGCGGCACCTCCAGCGGCGAGGGCAGCAGTTCGACGATCGCGTCGAGCAGCGGCTGCACGCCCTTGTTCTTGAACGAGGTGCCGCAGAGGACCGGGGTGACGTCGGTCGAGAGGCAGGCGTCGTGCAGCGACGCGATCAGCTTCTCCTCGGGAATCTCTTCCTCGCCAAGGAAGGCTTCCATCAGCTCTTCGTCGTAGTCGGCGCAAGCTTCGATCAGCTGCGTGCGGTATTCCTCGGCCTGGTCCTGCAGGTCCTCGGGAATCTCGACCGTCTCGTAGGCAGCGCCAAGCTCGTCGGTCCAGATCAGGCCTTTCATCTTGATCAGGTCGACGACGCCTTTGAAGTTCTCCTCGGCCCCGATCGGCAGCTGGATGGGCAGCGGATTGGCGCCAAGCCGGTCCTTCATCGTCTCCACCGAGTTAAAGAAGTCGGCGCCGGTGCGGTCCATCTTGTTGATGTAGGCAAAGCGCGGCACCGAGTACTTGTCGGCCTGGCGCCAGACAGTCTCCGACTGCGGCTCGACTCCGGCGACGGCGTCGAAGACGGCGACGGCGCCGTCGAGCACGCGCAGGCTGCGCTCGACCTCGACCGTGAAGTCGACGTGGCCGGGCGTGTCGATGATGTTGATCCGGTGACCGTTCCACTCGCAGGCGGTAGCGGCGGAGGTGATCGTGATCCCACGCTCCTGCTCCTGCTCCATCCAATCCATCACCGCGGCGCCCTCGTGCACCTCGCCCATCTTGTGGGTACGGCCGGTGTAGTAGAGGATGCGCTCGGTCGTCGTCGTCTTACCGGCGTCGATGTGCGCCATGATCCCGATGTTCCGGGTCTTCTCTAGGGGGAAAGCGCGTGGCATGGTCTGAAGTCTGTGTCCTAAGTGAGATTGGATGAAACGGAAACGACCCAGCACTGAGAAGCGGGATCGGCGCAACGAACATCAGCGCAAAAAAAAGGCCCCAGCGGGCCCGGCGAAGCGTGCTGCGAAGAAAAAACTGCCTGAGCGACGGGCGATGATAGCAGCGCGACGGCAGCGCATCGGCGCCGTCTTCGCGAAGCTCGCAAAGCGGCCTGGGCGCTGGAGTCGCGAACTCGACCGGGCCGCCAATCGCGGGCTCGAGCGCGCCCATCCCCTGCTGCTGCAGATCCGCCACTGGACGGAGGCGGCGAGGAAGCGGGTGGTGGCCTGGACCGCTCCCTGGCTACGCCCCCTAGCCGCGCGCTTCCTGCGCCTGCTGGCCCTGGGCGAGCGCCTGCTGCGCCGAGGGGCCACGGCTGCGGTTCGCGGCGCGACCAGAGCCAGCGCCGTGGTCACCCCGCAGCGGGCGATCGCCGCCACGATCGCCGCCGCCGGCATCTGCCTCGTCGTCTCCCAGTTCCTCGACTACCGCGCGGTCGAGATCGGGCAGCCGGGCTACGCCGACCTGCCGAGCGCAGCGCGGCCGCCGACCGCGGGGATCGAGACCGCCGGCCAGGCCCACGCCTACCTGCTGGTCCCGGTCGGTCTCGCCGCCGCCCTGCTGGGGTTGCTCGCGATCGCCCGCGACCGCCGCCGCCTGGGGCTTCTGGTCAGCGCCCTCGGGCTGATCGCGGTGGCCACGATCCTGCTCGTCGACCTCCCCAGCGGTCTCGACGAGGGCGTCTTCGCGACCCGCTTCGCCGGCGCCACGGCGGTGCTCGAAAACGGGTTCTACGCGGAGCTGGCAGCAGCCGCGGGGCTGGTCCTTGCCGGACTGCTCTACTATGCGCGGCCGTGCCGAATACGAATCAACTTGTCAGGAAGGGCCGCAAGCGCCCGAAGAAGAAGACCACGACGCCGGGCCTCAAGTCGGGCCAGGGTCGCAAGAAGCGCGTAGCTGCCCCGCAGCGTCGCGGCGTTTGCACCCGTGTCGCAACGGTGACGCCGAAGAAGCCGAACTCGGCTCTGCGCAAGATTGCCCGTGTGCGACTGACCAACGGGATGGAGGTCACCACCTACATCCCGGGCGAGGGACACAACCTGCAGGAGCACTCGGTGGTCCTGATTAGGGGTGGTCGCGTCAAGGATCTGCCGGGCGTCCGCTACAAGGTCGTCCGCGGCACCCTCGACGCCGCCGGCGTCTCCGACCGTAAGCAGGCCCGCTCCCGCTACGGAGTCAAAGCTTCCTAATGCCGCGCCGCTCTGCCGCCACGATCCGCCCCGTCGAGCCCGACGCCAGGCATCGCAACCGCCTCGTCCAGCAGCTGATCAACAAAGTGATGAGCGACGGCAAGAAGTCCCTGGCCGAGCGGATCGTCTACGACAGCCTCGCGATCGTCGGCGAGCGCAACGGCGAGGATCCGGTCGAGACGCTGGAGGCGGCGATCAAAGCCCTTACCCCGGTGCTCGAGGTTCGCTCCCGCCGCGTCGGCGGTGCGACCTACCAGGTGCCCGTCGAGGTTCCGGCCCGGCGCGCCCGCACCCTCGCGGTCCGCTGGCTGGTCCAGTACGCCCGCGCCCGTCGCGAGTACTCGATGGCCGAGCGTCTCGCCAGCGAGATCCTCGACGCCACCCAGCAGCAGGGCAGCGCCTGGAAGCGGAAGGACGACATCTACCGCATGGCCCAGGCAAACAAGGCCTTCGCCCACTACCGCTGGTAGATCTGTCCGAGACCGCGGTCGCGGTGTCCTCCCGCCCTCTACTCGCCGTCGATATCGACGGGGTCATCTCCTTATTCGGGTCGGAAGAGAAGCCGGATCCGGCGGTGACGCGGTTTCAGTTGGTCGATGGGGTCCCCCACCTGATCTCGCTGGTCGCCGGGGATCGGTTGCGGCGGCTGGGTGAGAGGTTTGAGCTGGTCTGGGCGAGCGGCTGGGAGGACAAAGCGAACTTCTACCTGCCGCAGCTATTGGGGGTACCGGAGCTACCGCACATTGGCTTCGACGGCGCCGCCCGCGACGGCGGCGCGCATTGGAAGCTGGGGCCGCTGGAGGCCTACGGCGAGGGTCGGGCGCTGGCCTGGATCGACGACAACTACGACCAGAGCTGTTACGACTGGGCCGAGCAGCGCTCCGAGCCGACCCTGCTGGTTCTGACCGAGCCGCACCTCGGTATCGAGGAGGGCCACGTCGACGCCCTGAACGCCTGGGCGACCTCTCTACACTGAGGCTGGATGACGGGGTTCTGGCCGATTTTCTTCCTGCTGGTCGTTTTGAAGATCCCGGTGCTAGCCGGGATCTGGCTGGTCTGGTGGGCAAGCCAGGCGCAGCCCGAGCCGGAGGGAGCGACCGACGACGACGGGGGCTTCAAGCGCCGCCCGCGTCCGCGCCTACCGCGCGGCCCACGCCGCGGCCCCCACGGCGGCGGCGCGGCGATGCCGCTGCCGCCCTGCCCACCCGGCGGGCGCACCCGGGTAACTAGGCCGGCTGCCCAGCCTGCTTTCGCGCGTGCTGGATCTCGTCCAGATACGGATAGAAGTCGACCTCGACCGTATGACGCTTAGAGGCAACGAAGCGCTTCCGCATCTTCGCTTCCTCGGTCGCGATCGCCTCCCGCATCTCCGCCGCCGCCGGTAGCGCGGCGCGGCCGCCGAGCAGGTCGGCGACCCACTCCACCTGGGCCTCGGCCAGCGGCATCAGCGGGCCGAGCGGCTGGATGAAGCCGATGAAGTAGAGCCCTGGGCGCTCGACCGAGACGACTCGCTGGTAGAGCGGCATCCGGTTGTCCGGGGCGGAGAAGACTTCGGGCTCGAAGAAGGGGAAGGTGATCTTGTAGCCAGTGCAGTAGATCGCGAGGTCGATCTCCTCTTCGCTGCCGTCGGCGAAGCGGACGCCGCGGCCGCCGCTGAAGCGCTCGATGTTCGGCTTTGGCGTGATGTCGCCGTGACCGAGCCGCGGCAGCAGCTCCGAGGAGACCGTCGGATGCGCCTCGAACAACTTGTGATCCGGCTTTGGCAGACCGTAGGCGGTCGGGTCGGCAGCGGAGGCGACACTCAGCGCCCGCGTCGCGAAGAACCGCTGCACCGCCAGTGGCGCTTTCGCCGTAAGCGGGTTGGAGAGCTCGTCGATCGGTTTACCGTTGATGTACTTGGGGATCACGTAGGCGCCGCGGCGGGTGGCGAGGAAGGTGGCGTCCGCGATCCGCGAGGACTCGACCGCGATGTCGACAGCGGAGTTGCCGATCCCGAGCACCAGCACGCGCTTGCCGGGCAGGACGTCTGGCTCGCGGTAGTGGTGGGCGTGCATCTGCTCGCCCTCGAACTCGTCGGCGCCAGGGAAGGCCGGTTCCGGCCAGCGCGGGTCCCAGTGGTGGCCGTTGGCGACGAGGACAGCGCGGTAGCGCTCGGTCTGGCGCTCGCCCTCGGTGCCCTCGACCGTCACCTCCCACTCCCCGTCTGCCGGCTCGACGCTGACCACCTCGGTGTGGAAGCGGATCTTCTCGCGCAGGCCGAAGTGGTCGGTGTATTCGTCGAAGTACTCGGCCATCTGGAAGTGGTTCGGGTAGTCCGGGAAGTGGTCGGGCATCGGCAGCGTCTTGAACGCCATCACCCGCCGCGAGGTGTTGATGTGCAGCGACTTGTAGGCCGACGACATCCCGTTGTCGTTCTCGTAGCGCCAGTTGCCGCCGACGAACGAGCCCTTCTCGAAGCAATCGAAGGGAATGCCCCGCGCGCTCAGGACCTGGCAGGCGGCGATGCCGGACGAGCCGGCGCCGATGATGCAGACCTTCTCCGCGACTGCCATGGAGCAGAGAATCTATAGGACTGGCTGCGTGGCCAGTTTCTCTTGCTGCGGCGCAGCGCTAGAGCGCGGCGCAGTCCGCGGCGGCGTTGCTCTTGGTCACGTCGCCGGGATAGAGGATGCGGCCGAGGCTGGCAACGCCGATCTGCCACTGATCGCCGCGGCGACTGATCCCGATTTCGTAGCTGCCGCTGACCAGGAAGGCATCGATCCACTTGCCCCCCTGGCGCACCGTGGCGCCCTCGATCCGCCAGAAGCTGCCCCTGGAGACGGCGGTGCCGGAGCTGCCGGAGGTACGGCTTTCATAGCGGCCGTTGGCGCAGTAGATGTCTTCGACACCCTCGCCGTCGCCGCGGGTGCCGACGAACTTCGAATCCTTGATCTGGTTGAAGGCGATGCGATTGGCCTTGTTCGCCACCGCGCAGAAGCGCTTACCCGCGGGCGCTTTCAGCTTCCCGCAGTTGACGGTGACCGGCCCGGTGACCGGCGCGGCCGTGGCGAGCGGCGCGCCCACAGACAAACCGCAGGCCAACGCCGCCGCCAAAACCGCTGCTCTGAGCACCCTTATTTCTCGTCGCTGGTCGACTCGATCTCGTTCGCGAGCTCCTCGAGCTCCTCTGCGAACGAGGGACCGAAGCCCTCGACCGGGGCCTCGACGCCGTCGACCCCGAGCTCCGCGGCCAGCTCGTCCTCGTCGAGCAGGTCGTCGTCGCTGGGCGGCTCGATCGCCACCGCCGGCTCGATCGCGACCGTGCGGTAGTGCTTGAGACCGGTCGCGGCCGGGATCAGCTTGCCGATGATGACGTTCTCCTTGAGCCCGACGAGCCGGTCGCGCTTGCCTTCGAGCGCCGCATCGGTGAGCACCTTCGTCGTCTCCTGGAAGGAGGCCGCGGAGAGGAAGGACTCGGTCGCCAGCGAGGCCTTGGTGATCCCGAGGATGACCTCCTCGCCTTTGGCCGGAGTGCCGCCATCTTCCTTGGTTTTCTTGTTCAGCCGTTTGAGGCTGCCGCGATCCTCGAGCTGACCCGGAAGCAGGCTGGTCGAGCCCTTGGACTCGATCCGCACCTTCTTCAGCATCTGCCGGGCGATGATCTCGATGTGCTTGTCGTTGATGTCGACGCCCTGGGCGCGGTAGACCTTCTGCACCTCCTGGACGAGGTAGACCTCGACATCGGTGCGGCCGCGGATCGCCAGCAGGTCCGCCGGGTAGAGCGAGCCCTCGTTGAGCTGCTGCCCCGCCTCGACCTTGTCGCCGTCGGCGACGTGCAGGCGGGTCCGCAGCGGGAAGCTGTAGGAGTGCTCCTCGCCGCTGGACTCGGTGACGATCACTTTCAGCGCTTTGTCGGTCTCTTCGATCGAGACCTTGCCGTCGGCCTCGGCCATCTGTGCCAAGCCCTTCGGTTTACGCGCCTCGAAGAGCTCGACGATGCGCGGCAGGCCCTGGGTGATGTCCTGGCCCGCGACACCACCGGTGTGGAAGGTGCGCATGGTCAGCTGGGTGCCGGGCTCGCCGATCGACTGGGCGGCGATGATGCCGACCGCGTCGCCGATGTTGACCGTGAACCCGGTTGCCGGGGCGATGCCGTAGCAGGAGCGGCAAACACCGGACTCGGCCTCGCACTTGAGCGCGGAGCGAACCGGAATCTTGATCTCTTCCTCGTCGCCGAAGGCCTCGGCGATCTCCTCGACGTCCTGCAGGGTGATCTCCTGGTTGCGCTTCAGCAGTTCGCGACCGCGTTTGGTCTCGAGCTTTTTCGCCGCCAGGCGCCCGAACAGGTTGTCGTTGAGGGAGCCGTCGTCCTTGCGCAAGACCATCTCGATGTGGTCTTTGGTCTTGCAGTCCTCCTCACGGACGATCACGTCCTGAGCCACGTCGACCAAGCGCCGGGTCAGGTAACCCGAGTCGGCCGTGCGCAGCGCCGTGTCGGCGAGACCCTTTCGGGCACCGTGGGTGGAGATGAAGTACTCCAGAACCGAGAGGCCCTCCATGAAGTTGGCCTTGATCGGCCGCTCGATGATCTCGCCTTTCGGATTGGCCATCAGGCCGCGCATGCCGGCTAGCTGGCGAATCTGTTTGAACGAGCCACGGGCGCCCGAGTTGGCCATCATGAAGATCGGGTTCAGCTCGTCGAGGTTGTCCTCCATCGCCTGGGCGACCTCGTCCGTGGCCCGATTCCAGTGCGCCGTGACCGCCTCATGGCGCTCCTCGGCGGTGATGTAGCCGTCGTCGTACTGACCCTGGATCGCTTCCGTCTCCTTCTCGTAACGCTCGAGGATTTCCGCCTTCTCGGGCGGCGAGACGACGTTGTTCTTGGCGACCGTGATCCCGGCTTTGCTCGCGTATTCGAAGCCGAGGTCCTTGAAGGCGTCCAGCACCTGTGAGACCGCCGGCGCGCCGTAGGCCTCGACCAGGTTGAAGACCATCTCGTTGATGTCCTTCTTCTTCAGCGAGAAGTTGACGAACTCGAACTGCTCCGGATCGAAGTCATCTTCGAGGGCATCGGCGAGGGCACGCTCGATCTTCTCGTTGAAGATGATCCGCCCAACCGTGGTCAGGAAGTGGCCACGCCCGGCCCGGCGGTACTCCGCCTGGTCGTGCAGCTTGCAGCCGCCGTTCTCGTAGACGAGCTCGGCCTCCTGCGAGGAGCGGAAGGTCTTGACGTTGGGGCCGGCACCGTTGCCGCCCTTGCCCGCCTTCAGTTCCTCGTCGGTCTTGGCCAGCTCGGCCGCATCCGGACCGTAGGTCAGGTAGTAGATCCCGAGCACCATGTCCTGGGTCGGAGTCGCCAGCGGCGCGCCGTGGGCCGGCGAGAGGATGTTGTTGGCCGACAGCATCAGGATCCGCGCCTCGGCCTGGGCCTCGGCGGAGAGCGGCACGTGCACCGCCATCTGATCGCCGTCGAAGTCGGCGTTGAAGGCGTGGCAGACCAGCGGATGGACCTGGATCGCCTTGCCCTCGACCAGCACCGGCTCGAAGGCCTGGATGCCGAGGCGGTGCAGGGTCGGTGCGCGGTTGAGCAGCACCGGGTGCTCGTGGATGACTTCCTCGAGCACGTCCCAGACCTCGGGGATCATCGACTCGACCATCTTCTTCGCCGCCTTGATGTTCTGGACGGCTTTGCGCTCAACGAGCTGGGCCATGATGAATGGCTTGAACAGCTCCAGCGCCATGAGCTTAGGCAGGCCGCACTGCTGCAGGCGCAGGTTCGGGCCGGAGACGATCACCGAGCGGCCGGAGTAGTCGACGCGCTTGCCGAGCAGGTTCTGGCGGAAGCGACCCTGCTTGCCCTTGAGCATGTCTGAGAGCGACTTCAGGGGACGGTTGCCGGGGCCCGTGACCGGGCGCCCGCGACGGCCGTTGTCGAACAGCGCGTCGACCGCCTCCTGCAGCATCCGCTTCTCGTTGTTGACGATGATCTCGGGAGCGCCGAGGTCGAGCAGCCTTTTCAACCGGTTGTTGCGGTTGATCACGCGGCGGTAGAGGTCGTTGAGGTCCGAGGTGGCGAAACGGCCGCCGTCGAGCTGGACCATCGGCCGCAGCTCCGGCGGGATCACCGGCACCGCGTCGAGGATCATCCAGTCCGGCCTGTTCTCGGAGTGCAGGAAGGCGGAGGCGACTTTCAGCCGCTTCACCGCGCGGGCCTGTTTCTGGCCTTTCGAGCTGTTGATGATCTGCTCGAGTTCCTCGCAGTCGGCCTCGAGATCGACCTGTTCGAGCAGGTCGCGCACCGCTTCCGCGCCCATGCCGCCGCGGAAGTACTCGCCCCAGCCGAAGGGGGAGCCGAAGCGGTCCTTGAGCTCACGGAAGACGGTCTCGTCGTTGACGACGTCCTTCGGCTTCATCTCGGTGAAGATCTTCCAGACTTCGTTCATCCGCTCGACCGCCTCTTCGAGGTAGGCCTCGGTGTCGGAGATCTCGGCGTCGAACTGTTTGCGCAGTTCTTTGGTCATTTTGGTGCGCTCGTCGTCCTTCAACTTGCGCAGCTGCGCCGTGGTCAGCTTCAGCGAGTCGGCCCAGATGTGGTCCTCGTCGTCGAACTTGTCCTGCGTGCCGTCGTCGAGGTACTTGATCCGCCGCTCCAGGGACTCAGCCAGCTCCTGGGTGCGTTTCTGCCGTTCGGACTCGTAGGAGTCGACGACTTTTTTGACCTCTTTCTCGAGTTTCCCGATGTCCTTGTCGCGAGCCTCCTCGTCGACCCAGGTGATCATCGAGGCGGCGAAGTAGAGGACCTTCTCCAGCTCTTTCGGAGCCATGTCGATCAGGTAGCCGATCCGACTCGGGACTCCCTTGAAGAACCAGATGTGGGAGACCGGCGAGGCGAGGTCGACGTGACCCATGCGCTCGCGGCGGACCTTGGAGCGGGTCACCTCGACGCCGCAGCGCTCACAGACGATGCCCTTGTAGCGGACTCGCTTGTACTTGCCGCAGTAGCACTCCCAGTCCTTGGTCGGACCGAAGATGCGCTCGCAGAAGAGGCCGTCTTTCTCCGGCTTCAGGGTGCGGTAGTTGATCGTCTCGGGCTTGGTTACCTCGCCCCAGCTCCAGGAGCGGATTTTCTTCGAGGACGCGAGCCCAATCTCGATCGCGTCGAAATTATTGATGTCGATCATCAGTCCTCCACCTCGGCCGGAGTGGCCTCCTCGGCATTTCCGGCACCATCACCATCAGTTCCAGCCTCGCCCTCGGCGACGACCTGCTCCTCGCGCTCATCCGCGGCGCCGTTGCTGCCGTTGCCGTCGGCGCGGACGCCGGTCAGGTCCATCCCCAGCTCCTCGGCCGCTTTCAGCAGGTCGTCCTCCTCGTCGGAGATTTCGACGTCGGTCCCCTCGGAGACCACGTTGGCGTCGAGCGAGAGGCTCTGGATCTCCTTCAGCAGCACTTTGAAGGACTCCGGGATCGAGGTCTCGGGAATGTTCTCGCCCTTGACGATCGCCTCGTAGGCCTTGACCCGCCCGACCGTGTCGTCGGACTTGACGGTGAGCATCTCCTGCAGCGTGTAGGCAGCGCCGTAGGCCTCCAGGGCCCAGACCTCCATCTCGCCGAAGCGCTGACCGCCGAACTGCGCCTTGCCGCCCAGCGGCTGCTGGGTGACCAGCGAGTACGGGCCGGTCGAACGCGCGTGGATCTTGTCGTCGACCAGGTGCAGCAGCTTGAGGATGTACATGTAGCCGACCGTGACCTTGCCCTCGTAGGGCTCGCCGGTGCGGCCGTTGTAGAGCTGCGCCGTGCCCGAGGCCTGGGCGCCGGGACGGGCGTCCATGTCGATGCCGAGGTCGATGCCGCGCTCGGCGTTCTCCTCGCTCCATTTGACCAGGGCCGTGTCGACGTCCTCGACGGTCGCGCCGTCGAAGACCTGGGTCGCCACGTAGACGCGACCGTTGCCGTCCTCGGAGTGAGCCTCCTTGTAGGACACGGAGCCGTCGTCGTACCAGCCGTTCGCCGCGACCCACCCGAGGTGGGTCTCGAGGATCTGACCGATGTTCATCCGGCTCGGCACGCCGAGCGGGTTGAGGATGACGTCGACGGGGGTGCCGTCGGCGAGGTGGGGCATGTCCTCCTCGGGCACGATCTTCGAGATCACACCCTTGTTCCCGTGGCGGCCGGCGAGCTTGTCGCCCTCGGCGATCTTGCGCTTGGTCGCGACGTAGACGCGGACCAGGTCGTTGACGCCGGGCGGCAGGTCGTCGCCCTCGTCACGGCTGAAGGTGAGGACGTCGATGACGACGCCGCCCTCGCCGTGCGGGACCTTCAGCGAGGTATCGCGGACCTCGCGCGCCTTCTCCTTGAAGATCGCGCGGATCAGCTTCTCCTCGGCGGTCAGCTCGGTCTCGCCCTTCGGCGTCACCTTGCCGACCAGGAGGTCGCCGGAGACAACCTCAGCGCCGACGCGGACGATGCCGCGCTCGTCGAGGTTGCGCAGGCTCTCCTCGGAGCGGTTCGGGATGTCGCGGGTGATCTCCTCGTCGCCGAGCTTGGTCGTGCGGGCGTCGATCTCGTACTCCTCGATGTGGATCGAGGTCATCTCGTCGTCCTTGACCAGGCGCTCGGAGAGGATGATCGCGTCCTCGAAGTTGTAGCCCTCCCAGGACATGAAGGCGACCAGGCAGTTCTTGCCCAGGGCGATCTCACCGCCGCCGGACGAAGAACCGTCGGCGAGCACATCGCCCTCCTTCACCCTCTGGCCGTTCTTGACGATCGGCCGCTGGTGGATGATCGTGCCCTGGTTGGAGCGCATGAACTTGTGCAGCCGGTGCTCCTCTTTCTGGCTGCCGTTGGTGACGATGATGCGCTCGGCGTCGACGTGGGTGATCTCGCCGTCGATCGTGGCGAGAACGAGGTCGCCGGAGTCGATCGCGGCGCGACGCTCCATCCCGGTGCCGACCAGCGGCGGGTCCGGTTTGAGCAGCGGCACCGCCTGGCGCTGCATGTTCGAGCCCATCAGCGCGCGGTTGGCGTCGTCGTGCTCGAGGAAGGGGATCAGCGAGGTAGCCACCGACCAGATCTGGGACGGCGAGACGTCCATCAGGTCGACTTCTTTAGGGGCGGCGGTCGCGTACTCCTGCTCGCCGGCGCGGACCAGCACCTGCGGGCCCTTCAGCTTGCCGGTGTTCGGATCGAACTCGGAGTTCGCCTGGGCGATCACCTTGTCCTCGTCCTGGGTCGCGTCGTAGTGGACGATCTTGTCGGTGACCGCGCCGTCCTCGACCACCCGGTACGGGGTGGTGACGAAGCCGTGCTCGGAGATTTCCGCGTAGGAGGCGAGCGAGCCGATCAGGCCGATGTTCGGTCCCTCCGGGGTCTCGATCGGGCACATCCGGCCGTAATGGGTCGGGTGCACGTCGCGGACCTCGATCGGGGCGCGCTCACGGGTCAGACCGCCGGCACCGAGCGCCGAGAGGCGGCGGCGGTGCGTCAGCCCGGTGAGGCTGTTGGTCTGGTCCATGAACTGCGAGAGCTGCGAGGAGCCGAAGAACTCCTTCATCGCCGCCACGACCGGGCGGATGTTGATGATCGTCTGCGGGGTGATCGCGTCGGAGTCCTCGGTGGTGAGGCGCTCGCGGACCACGCGCTCCATCCGGTAGAGGCCGATCCGGAAGGCCTCCTGGATCAGCTCGCCGACCGTGCGCAGACGGCGGTTGCCGAAGTGCTCGTACTCGTCGAGGTGCTCGTAGACGGGCTCGCGCGGATAGGTGATCGCCTCCGCGGCGTAGTCTTTGATCGGGTTCTCCTCGTCGATCTCCTCGGGGATCCCGAGCAGCTTCGGCAGCGAGACCAGCTCCTTGACCAGGGCGATGATGTCGTCATGGGTGAGGACCCGGGTCTCGAGATCGATGTCGAGATCGAGGCGGGCGTTGAGCTTGTAGCGGCCGACCCGGGTGAGGTCGTAGCGCTTGGGGTCGAAGAAGAGCTGCTCGAGCAGGCCTTTGGCGGCGTCGACTGACGGCGGCTCGCCGGGGCGCTGCTTTTTGAACAGCTCGATCAAGGCGCCCTCTTCGGTCCGGGTCACCTCGGTGTCGGCCTCGATCGTGTGACGGATGTAGATCGAGTTGTCGAACATGTCCAGCAGCTGCTGGTCCTCGACGTAGCCCATCGCGCGCAGCAGCACCGTGACCGGCAGTTTGCGCTTGCGGTCGATGCGGACGAAGACTTTTCCTTTTTTGTCGACTTCGAGCTCCAGCCAGGAGCCGCGGGCCGGCATCAGGTTGGCGATGAAGACCTGCTTTTCGGGGTCCTTCGGCGCCATCACGTAGGCACCCGGTGAGCGCACGAGCTGGGTGACGACAACGCGCTCGGTGCCGTTGATGATGAAGGTCCCGCGCTCGGTCATCCACGGGAAGTCGCCCATGAACACCGCCTGCTCACGGATCTCCCCCGTCTCCTTGTTCTGGAAGGCGACGGTCGCGGTCAGCGGCCGCGAGTAGGTCATGTCCTTCTCACGGCACTCCTCGATCGAGTGCGGCGGGTCCTCGAATTTGAACTCGCCAAAGACGATCTGCAGATTCCCCGTGTAGTCCTCGATCGGGGATATGTCGTTGATCGTCTCCCTCAGCCCACCGCTCTTCGGATCCGTCAGTTCCTTAAAGGAACGTCGCTGGATGTCGATCAGGTGTGGGACTTCAAGGGGGTTCTCTAGGCGGGAAAAGCTCCTACGGGTTACGGGGGCAGCGTTCGAACGTGCCAAGTCGGCGACTCCTCGGGCGGTCAGAGGGACGAAGGTAAAGCGCAGATCTGGGCAGAGAAACTCAAATGGCGCGCGACCGCAGAAAATAACACACAGCGTCGCGCGCCTTCAAGCTTGGCTCCACGCCTAGGATCGGCGCGGCAAAACGGACGGCTCTATTTGAGCTCGACCGTGGCGCCGGCCTCCTCGAGTTCAGCTTTGAGCTTGTCGGCCTCCTCACGGTCGACGCCCTCTTTGATCGCTTTCGGGGCCTCGTCGACGAGCGCCTTGGCCTCTTTCAGGCCGAGCCCGGTCGCCGCGCGAACCACCTTGATCACCGGAACCTTCTGGCCACCGACCTCGGTCAGGACGACGTCCACGGTCGAGGACTCTTCGCCGCCACCCCCGTCGCCGTCGCCACCGCCGCCGGCAGCCGCCGGGGCAGCCGCGGCAACCGCGGTCGCGGAAACGCCGAACTCCTCCTCGAGCGCTTTGATCCGCTCGGAGAGCTCCAGCACCGAGATGCTTTTCAGCTCCTCGATCCAATCCTCGGTTGAAATCTTGGTTGCCATCTACTCCTCTTCCTTCGCGTCGTCAGTTTTCGCAGTCTCGTCATCCGACGACTCGTCGCCGTCACTTGAAGTCTCGTCCTCCGCACTGGCCTCGGGAGCTGCCTCCTCGGCGCTCTCCTCCTCGGCCGGCGCCTCAGGCTCGGCGGCGGGCTCCTCAGCCGGGGCCTCCTCGGCGGCCGGGGCCTCGCCGCTGACCAGGCCCTGGTCGGCGATCTGGCCGAGCTGTGAGGCGAGGCCCTGGATCAGCGCATTGAGGCCGCGCACGACGCCGGTGATCGGGCTGGCGACGACGCCGGCGAACTGGCCGATCAGGACTTCGCGGCCGGGCAGGCGCGAGATCGCTTTGAAGGCGTCGGCGTCAAGGGCGGTCTCGCCCATGAAGCCGCCCTTGTAGCTGAGGACCTCGTGCTCTTTGTTGAAGCTGGTGATCGCCTTGGCGGCGGCCGCGGTGTCGCCGCGGACGAAGGTCAGCGCGGTCGGGCCCTGCAGCAGCTCGGCCAGGCGCTGCTCGCCGGCGTTGTCGGCGGCGATTTTCGTCAGGCGGTTCTTGACGATGCGGAAGCTGGCGTCAGCCTCACGCAGTTTCGAACGCAGCTCGGCAGCCTGGGGGACGCTGATCCCGCGGTAGTCGACGGCAAAGATCGCTTCGGAGCCCTCGATCTGGGCGGCGATCTCTTGGATGGTTGCGGACTTTTCCTCGCGGTTCATCGTCTTACCTGCACCGGACTTACGAGCACTGCCCCGCCGATGGTCTGGGGTGAGCGGCGACGCAGTTTAGGCGCTCGCCGGCTCCTCTGCGGTCTCCCCCTCGCCGGCGCCGGCGACAGCGCCGACCAGCTCACGCTCGGAGGACTTGGTGGCATCGACCCTGATGCCGGGCCCCATCGAGCTCGCGACGGTGCAGGAGATGATGTATTTGCCCTTGGCCGAAGCGGGCTTGGCGCGGACGATCTCGTCGACGACCGCGGTGAAGTTGTCGAGCAACTGGCTCTCGTCGAAGCTGGCCTTGCCGATCGCCATGTGCACGATCGCCTGGCGGTCGGTGCGGTATTCGACCTTGCCGGACTTCGACTCGCCGACCGCCTTCTCGATGTCGTCAGTGACGGTGCCGACCTTGGGGTTCGGCATCTTGCCCTGAGGGCCGAGGACGCGGCCGAGTTTGCCGACCGTCGGCATCATGTCCGGGGTCGAGATCGCGACGTCGAAATCGGTCCAGCCCTCTTCGACTTTCTTCGCCAGGTCGTCGCCGCCGACGAAATCGGCACCGGCCGCCTCGGCGTCGCGGGCCTGCTGGCCCTGGGCGAAGACGGCGATCGTCACGTCCTTGCCGAGCCCGTGCGGCAGCGCCAGGGTGCCGCGCAGCTGCTCGTCGGCGTGGCGGACGTTGACACCGAGCAGGATGTGGACCTCGACGGTCTCGTCGAACTTGGCGCTGGCGGTCTGCTTGACCAGCGCGATCGCCTCGGCCGGCGCGTAGGCGTGGTCGCGATCGACCTTGTCGTACTGCTGGCGGTATCGCTTGCCGTGGGCCACGGGATCTCCTATTTGACGTCGACGCCCATCGAGCGGGCGGTGCCGGCGATGATCTTCTTCGCGGCGTCGATGTCGTTGGCGTTGAGGTCGGGCATCTTGCGTTCGGCGATCTCGCGGATCTGATCGTCGGAGATCGTCCCGACTTTGTTGACGTGGGGCTCGCCGGAGCCCTTCGAGATCCGGATCGCCTCCTTGATCAGGACCGCGGCCGGCGGCGTCTTGGTGATGAAGGTGAAGGAGCGGTCCTCGTAGACCGTGATCTCGACCGGGATGATCGTCCCGCCTTCGTTCTGCGTCTGCGCGTTGAACGCTTTGCAGAAGTCCATGATGTTGACGCCGTGCTGACCGAGGGCAGGACCGACCGGCGGCGCCGGGTTGGCGTTGCCTGCCTGGATCTGCAGCTTGATGAGAGTGAGGACTTTTTTGGCCATGAGCGGTTGAGCAGCGTAGCGGTCTTGCCGCTCTAGATCTTCTTGACCTGGTCGTAACCGACCTCGACCGGCGTCTCGCGGCCGAAGATCGATACCAGGACCTTGAGTTTCGCCGCGTCCTCGTTGATCTCGGCGATCTCGCCGGAGAAGTCGGAGAGCGGGCCGGAGATGACTTTGACCGATTCGCCGATCGAGAACTGGGCCTGGGTGCGGGGACGCTCGGCGGTCTCGCGATGCAGCAGGCGGTCGACCTCCGGTTTGGAGAGCGGCACCGGCTTGTTGCGGGAGCCGACGAAGCCGGTCACGCCGGGGGTGTTCTTGACCAGGCCCCAGGCGTCGTCGGTCATCTCCATGTTGACCAGGACGTAGCCGGGCATCGTCCGTTTCTCGGAGGTGACTTTCTGCCCGTCCTTCATCTCCGAGACCTGCTCGGTGGGGACGACGACCTGCCGCACGTTGCGGTTCTGGCTCATCGTCTGCACCCGGTGCTCGAGGTTGTGCTTGACCTTGTTCTCGTGCCCGGAGTAAGTGTTGATCACGTACCAGCGATACAAATCGGAAGCCTTTGTTCGGAGACCCTGTGCTTACAGGATCTGCTTGATGAGGAAGTCGAAGAGAGCATCGAGGGCGCCCAGGTAGACGGCCGCGATGACGACGAAGAGGATGGTGACGGCGGTCGCCTGGATCAGCGTGTCGCGATCCGGCCACTGCACTTTCTTCAGCTCTTGCCAGCAGGAAATCAGGAATCCGATCACGCCGCCGCGCTGGCGTTCGGTCTTGGCCTGTTTCTGTTTTTTGGCGAGCTGCTCGCGCTCGCGCCGCTTCTGCTCGTCGCGCTTGCGCTTATCGGCCTGTTTCTGCGCTTTCGCCTCGGCCCGCTTGGCGGCGCGCGGCTTCGGCGCGTCCGGGGTCTCGAGCTGGGACTCGGGGGCGCCGGCGGCGATGCCGCGCTCGACCGCCTCGATCTCGGCTACATCGCCGGAGACGGGAACCTGGGTGTCGTGCTGGGCGCGCGACTCGGCGCGCCCATCGTCAGAACGTTTCCGCTCTTCGACTTCCCGAGCCCGGCGCTCGGCCTTGCGCTGTGCGCGGCTCTTGGCCATTAGGAGCTACCGGGTCTCCTTGTGGGCCGTGTGATGACCGCACCAGCGGCAGAACTTGCGCATCTCGATCCGGTCCGGCGAGTTACGCCGCGACTTGTTGGTCTGGTAATTCCGACGCTTGCAGTCTTCGCAAGCCAAAGTAACCGCGATGCGGACATCTCCGCGAGCCATGCTTCTCCCTCGTTCCTGAGGACGGTCGTTACAGAAAAAAACCCCGGGCGCAGGGCGCGAGGCTGAGCGAAGGATAGCGGCAGACCTGGGTCCGGGGCGGGCGCCCCAGTGCAGCCGCGCACGGCTGCAGCCGGACTACTCACTATTTTGTAAAGTCGTTTTTAGGCCAATCACTCTCAGTAGCCGGGAAACGAGTGCTCGAACCACTGGAAAGACGCGATCTCCGCGACCGTGATCAGTTCGTCGAAGAGGTCGATGAACGGATCGCCGACCCGCTGCACCGCGAGCAGCCGGGGGCGTTGCTGCTGCTCGACGTCGACGGCTTCCACCTGGTCAATGACTCGCTCGGGCACGAAGCCGGCGACCGGCTGCTGGACACGGTCGCCGAGATGCTGCGTCGCGAGTCGCGGGCCGAGGACCTGCCGGCGCGGATCTGCGCTGACGAATTCGGGCTGCTGCTGCGGCGGGCGACGCCGGAGCAGGCGCTGGCGGCCGCCGAGCGGCTGATCACCCTGGTCCGCGAGCGCGGCCGGCCGGCGGTCGGGGCCAGCGTCGGCATCGCCTGCTTCGGCGGCAGCGGCGAGGAAGTGACCGCGGAAGGACTGATGATCGCCGCCGACATCGCCCTCTGCGAAGCGAAGGAGGCCGGCGGCGGCCGCGCGGTCGACTCGGCCAGCGGCCCGAACCGCAAGCTGACCTGGACCGAGCGGATCCGCGAAGCGCTCGACCAGCGCCGCATCGTCGTCTTCGCGCAGCCGATCCTGGATCTGCGCAGCCACCAGATCGCGCGCGAGGAGCTGCTGGTGCGGATGCTCGACGAGGACGGCGACGTGATCCCGCCCTCCTCCTTCCTGCCGACCGCCGAGCGCTTCGGCCTGATCGCCGAGATCGACCGGCTGGTGCTGGCGAAGGCGGTCGAGCTGGCCGGGCGGTCGCGGCCGATCGCGGTCAACGTCTCCGGCGCCTCGCTCTCGGAGCCGGAGCTGATCGCCGACGTGCGCCGGGCGATCGGCGAAGGGCTCAACCCGAGCTGGCTCGACTTCGAGATCACCGAGACGGCGGCAATCTCGAACATGGCACGGGCGAAGGAGTTCGCCGAGGCGGTGACCGAGATGGGCTGCGGGCTCGGGCTCGATGACTTCGGCACCGGCTTCAGCTCGTTCAGCTACCTGAAGGAGCTGCCGGTCCAGCACCTGAAGATCGACATCGAGTTCATCCGCGATCTACCCAGGTCGCCGACGGACCAGCGCCTCGTCTACGCGATGGCCGAGTTCGCCCGCGCCTTCGGGCAGGAGACCGTCGCCGAGGGAGTCGAGGACATGGAGACCCTGTCCCTGGTCCGGGACTACGGGATCGACTACGCCCAGGGCTTCCACATCGGCCGCCCGATGATCGTCCACGGCGAGACGGCCGACGCCGCGGCCTAGGCGTTCGCCAGTTCCTAGAGGCCGAGGGTCTTGGCGATGATGCCGCGCTGGATCTCGGAGGTGCCGCCGTAGATCGTCGAGACCAGAGAGGTGCGGACAAGGCGCTCCATGTCGTACTCGGAGGAGTAGCCGTAGCCGCCCATCATCTGCATCCCCTCGAGGGTCGTGCGCTTGGCGACCTCGGTGACGAAGAGCTTCACCATCGAGGCCTCCTTGGGCAGCATCCGGTCCGGATCCTCGTCGGTCATCGACGCCACCCAGCGGGTCATCAGGCGGGCCGCCTCGAGGTCGGTGGCGAGGTCGGCGAAGCGGTGCTGGAGGGCCTGGAAGGAGCCGATCGGGCGGCCGAACTGCTTGCGCTCCTTGGCGTAGGCGAGGGCGTCATCGAAGGCGCGCTGGGCGATCCCGAGCATCGTCGCGGCGAGGATCAGGCGCTCGACGTTGAGGCCGGCCATGAGCTGGGTCCAGCCCTGGTCGACCTGGCCGAGCACGGCGCTCTCGGGAGCGATGCAGTCGGTGAAGTAGAGGGTGTTGGTCTCGCGGCCGCCCATCGTCTGGATCGGGACGATCTCCATCCCCTCGACCTCGCGCGGGACCCAGATCATGGTCAGGCCCTCGTGCTTGCTCTCGCCCCTGGTGGTGCGGCAGACGACGAGCACGTGGTCGCTGATGTGAGCGTTGGAGATGAAGACCTTCTGGCCGTTGATCACGTAGCCGTCGTCGGTCCGCTCGGCCTTGGTGGTGAGCGAGCCGACGTCGGAGCCGGCCTCCGGCTCGGTCATCGCGATCGCCTCGACCGAGCCGGAGGCGATGCCGCCGAGGATCTCCTGTTTCTGCTCCTCGGTGCCGAAGCGCTGGGTGGCGCCGGCGACGATC
>DASUNU010000091.1:0-3504 GCA_036276995.1 Solirubrobacterales bacterium | reverse complement strand
TCCAACACCGGCAACTTCGGCGAGACGATGAACCTGGCGGCGCTGTGGAAGCTGCCGGTCCTCTTCCTGGTCGAGAACAACCTCTACGGGATGGGGACGGCGGTCGAGCGCCACTCGGCCCAGACCGACCTCTCGAAGAAGGCCGAGGGCTATGGCATTCCCGGCGCGCGGGCCGACGGGATGGACGTGATCGAGGTGCGCGAGGCGGTCGCCGAGGGGATCCGGGCGGCGCGCGAGGAAGACCGGCCGACCCTGCTCGAGGTCGTCACCTACCGCTACCGCGGCCACTCCGCCGCCGACCCGGAGGTCTACCGCGAGCGCGAGGAGGTCGAGGAGTGGCGCGAGAAAGACCCGATCGAGAGCTTCGCGCGGCGCTGCGTCGAGGCGGACGTGCTGGGCGAGCGCGAGGTGCAGCAGGCACGCGAGGAGGCCGAGAAGGTCGTCGCGGCCGCGGTCGAGTTCGCCGAGGCCTCGCCGGAACCGGCGCTCGACACGATGTACGAGAGCCTCTACGCGGTCACCGACTCGATCGGCTGGTACGCGGTCGACGAGCGCAGCCCGGAGCCGCACCGCGGCGAGCGCGAGGGCGAGATGCCGGCGGCGGCGCGCGAGCTGGCTGAGGCGGGCGCGGCCTACGCCGAGCAGCCGGACGAGGGCCGACGTCCCAACCCGGCCGTCCAGGGCGACGCGCAGGACGGGGCCGAGTCGCGGGTCTCGGCCGAGCGCGAGGTCGGCGACGAGGCCGAGGACCTGGCCGAGGAGGACGCGGGCTGATGGCCGAGCTGCGGATGCGGGAAGCGCTGCGCGACGCGATGGCGGAGGAGATGCGCCGCGACGAGGCAGTCTTCGTGATGGGCGAGGACGTCGCCGTCTTCCAGGGCGCCTTCAAGGTGACCGAGGGGCTGATCGACGAGTTCGGCGAGCGCCGCGTGCGCGACACGCCGATCTCCGAGAACACGATCGTCGGCACCGGGGTCGGCGCCGCGATGGGCGGGCTGCGACCGGTGGTCGAGCTGATGACGGTGAACTTCTCGCTGCTGGCGCTGGACCAGATCATCAACCACGCCGCCGCGATCCCCTACATGTTCAACGGCCAGGCGAAGGTGCCGATGGTGATCCGGATGCCGGGCGGCGGCGGCCACCAGCTCGGCCCCACTCACTCGCACAGCTTCGAGGCGCTCTACCTGCAGGTGCCGGGTCTGCTGGTCGCCTGCCCCTCGACCCCGGCCGACGGCAAGGCGCTGCTGAAGGCGGCGATCCGCGACGACAACCCGGTGATCTTCATCGAGCACGAGTCGCTCTACGGAGTCAAAGGCGAGGTGCCCGAGGGCGACGATGCGAATGGCGATGGCCTGCTGCGCTTCGGCGAAGCGGCGGTGCGGCGCGAGGGCGGCGACGTGACGATCGTCGGCGTGCTGAAGATGGCCCAGGTGGCGGAGCGGGCGGCGGAGGTGCTGGCCGCGGAGCACGGGGTCGAGGCCGAGGTGATCGACCCGCGCACGCTGCGCCCGCTCGACCTCGACACGATCCTCGCCTCGGTGCGCAAGACCAACCGCGCGGTGGTGGTCGAGGAGGGCTGGCCGCACGGCGGCGTCGGCGCCAACCTCTCGACCCTGATCACCGAGCAGGCCTTCGACGACCTCGACGCGCCGATTCAGCGGGTCACCGGGGCCGATGTCCACATGCCCTACTCGAAGCGGCTCGAGCAGGCGGCGATCCCGCACGAGGAGCACGTGGTCAAGGCGGCGCTGGCGACCCTGGAGGGCTCGATCTGATGGCCGAGATCGTGATGCCGCGGCTGTCGGACTCGATGGAGGAGGGGACGATCCTGAGCTGGCTGAAGAGCGTCGGGGACGAGGTGGCGGTCGGCGACGAGATCGTGGAAATCGAGACGGATAAGGCGAACATGGCTTACGAGAGCGATGTGGCGGGGACGCTGACGGAGATCCTGGCCGCGGAGGGCGAGACGCTGGCGATCGGGTCACCCATAGCGCGGGTTGGGAATTCGGATGAAGCGCCAACGGTTCCGGCTGCGGGTCCTGACGAGGGGGAGGGTCCTGCGGGCGAGGACGTGGCTTCGTTCTCGGACCCTCCCCCTCGCCACCCGCAGGAGAACGGGGATGGCGACACGGGCCATGATTCAAGCGGCGGCGACAGGGTGAAGGCGTCCCCGGTCGCGCGGCGGATTGCGAAAGAGAAAGGGATCGACCTGAGCACCATTACCGGCTCCGGGCCCGGCGGGCGGATCGTCAAGAAGGATGTGAAGAAGGCGGCTGCCGCCGGGGAGGGTGCGCCGGAGGAGCAGGCCGCACCGACTGCTGCGCCGACGCCGGCGGCAGAGGCCGGGTCGCCGGAGACGGCAAAGGGGCAGACCTCTTACGAAGATCTGTCGAAGTTGCAGTCGACGATCGCCAGGCGGATGGCGGAGTCGAAGGCGGTGGCGCCGCACTTCTATCTGCAGGCGGAGATCGACATGTCGCGGGCCGTCGAGGCTCGGGCCAGGCTGAAAGCCAGCGCCTCCGAGGGCGATGTCGTGCCTTCGTTCAACGACATGGTGGTGAAGGCGTGTGCGCTGGCGCTGCGGGAGCATCCGCGGGCCAACGGGGCCTATAAGGACGGGCGCTTCGAGCTCTACTCGCGGGTCAACGTCGGGGTCGCGGTGGCGGGGCAGGACGCGCTTGTCGTCCCGACCGTGTTCGACGCGGACAAGAAGGGGCTGCGGCAGATCGCGGCGGACTCGCGGGCGCTGGCGCAGAAGGTGCGGGACGGGCAGATCACGCCGCCGGAGCTCTCGGGCGGCACCTTCACCGTCTCCAACCTGGGGATGTACGGGATCGACAACTTCAGCGCCGTGATCAACACCCCGCAGGCGGCGATCCTCGCGGTCGGCGCGATCAAGGAGCGCCCGGTCGTCCGCGACGGCGAGATCGCCAGCGCCCACCTGATGGGCGTCACCCTCGCCTGCGACCACCGCATCCTCTACGGCGCCCCCGCCGCCGAGTTCCTCGCCCGCATCCGCGCCCTGCTCGAAGAGCCTCTCTCCCTGGCGCTCTAACAGGTCTTCTTGGCGCCGGTGACGGCGTTCCAGGCGCGGCCGATCGAGAAGTCGGCGGCGACGCGGAAGACGCCGGGGTGGGCGGCGCGGGCGACGGTCCAGTCGCCGCGGCGGAGGATGCAGCCGGCGCCGCGGGAGATCGACCAGTAGGGGGTGAAGTTGACCCGGACGAGGAACTCGCCGGGGCGCTCGACGTCGAGGGCGAAGCCCTGGCGGCCGACCCGCAGCACCTCGGCCGCGGCGCCACCGAGCGGGGCGACCAGCGGCTTCGGGTCGCGCACCGCGTAGATCCGCCAGTGCTCCGAGCTGAAGCGCAGGTCCAGGTAGGAGGGGTCGGCGAGGATCAGCCGCCGCTCCGCCACCGAGGAGTAGTCGAGGGCGGCGTCGGGGAGGGCGACGTAGGAGATCGCGTTGCGCTGGAGCCAGGCGCTGTATGCGAGGTGGCTGAG
>DASUNU010000090.1:0-5209 GCA_036276995.1 Solirubrobacterales bacterium | reverse complement strand
CCCCCTCCCGCCCCCTGGCCGAGCTCGACCGCACCCTGCCGACCAGCCCGACCCAGGACCTGGCCGCCGTCCACCGCGCCGTCTCGCAGATGAAGCGGCGGCTGGCGACGCTGGGGCACGAGCAGCGCGGCCGCAAGCAGGCGAGCATGGTCGACGTGCGGCGGACGATGCGCGCCTCGCTGGAGACCGGCGGCGTGCCGCTGCGGCTCAAATACAGACCGAAGCGGCCGCGGCGGCCGGAGATCTACGTGCTCTGCGACGTCTCCACCTCGGTCACCTCGGCCAGCGTCTTCTTCCTCTCGGTCCTGCACGCGCTGCACGACTCGTTCCGCAAACTGCGCAGCTTCGTCTTCATCGAGCGGATCTCGGAGGTGACCGACGTCTTCGAGCACGAGCGCGATTTCGCCGTCGTCGCCCAGCGGATCTCCAGCGAGGGCGGCGTCGCCGACGTCTCCGGCTACACCGACTACGGCCGCGTCTGGCAGGAGTTCCTGACCGAGATCTCCGACGAGCTCGACCCGCGCTCGACCGTGATCGTGCTCGGCGACGCCCGCACCAACGGCCGCGAGCCGCACGCCGAGGTTTTCGCCCAGGTTGCCGAGCGGGCCGGCCGCCTGTTCTGGCTGAACCCGGAGCCGAAGCTCTACTGGAACTACGGCGACTCGGTGATGGCCGCCTACGAGCGCCACTGCGACGGCACCTTCGAGTGCTGGACCACCCGCCACCTGGAGAACTTCGTCAACGTCGTCGCCGGCGGCGTCCCGGCGGCCGAATGAGGGCGCTCTACCTGCGCCACGGCGAGTCGGCGCACAACGCCCATAGCGGCGCCGAGGCGCTGGCCGAGGAGCAGGGCGACCGCCTCACCGCGCGCGGGCTAGAGCAGGCAGAGGCGGCGGCCGCGGGACTGGGTGAGTGCGGCGCCACCCGACTGCTGACCAGCCCCCTGCGGCGCACGAGGGAAACGGCCGCGGCGGTCGGCGCGGCGGTCGGGCTCGAGCCCGTCCCGCTCGACTACGCCCAGGAGCTGCACGTCGGCGAGAGCTTCGAGGGGCTGGTGGAGCGGGTGCGGCGGCTCAAGGCCGAGCTGGAGGCGGGGGCGCTGGGCGAGCGGCCGCTGATCGTCGGCCACGGCATCTTCGCCCGCTTCTTCCTGCTCGACTCGCTACTTGGCGACGCCTTCGAGCCGCCAATGGCGGCCGGGATCTGGAACCTCGCTTCCTACAACTGCGGACTCAGTGTCTTCTCCCACGGCGAGGCGCGCGATCCCGGCGGCAACGAGGTGGCGGGCTGGACCTGCGTCAGCTGGATGCAGCGGCCGTGGGATCCACCGCGATAACCCGCGGCTGCTCGTCCGGGGAGACCTGCCACTGCTCGTTGACCTGGGCCCCGGGCGGCGGCGCCACCGGCCCGTCCAGCAGCGGGTCCTCGGTCTCCCGCATCCAGCGCTCGAGCCGGCTGCGCATCTCGTCCAGGGGCTCGCGACAGTCCTCCTCTGCCGCCAGGTTGTTCCCCTCGGCGGGATCGAGGATGAGGTCGTAGAGCTGCTCGCGGGCGACCGGGCGCCGACCCCAGCCGGCCTGGACCAGCAGCGCCTTGCTCTCGCTCTCGTCGCAGTTGGCCAGCACGGGGTAGCGGTAGTCGTCGAAGCGGCGGATGTACTTCCAGCGCTCCGTGCGCACCGCCCGCTGCGGCTCGTAGGCGGCGTGGAAGGTGACCTCGGCGAAGATCGCGTCGTGCAGGCTGGCGACGTCGCCGTGCACCAAAGGCATCAGCGAGGAACCCTGCAACCAGTCCGGCGCCTCCACCCCCGCCAGCTCGCAGAGGGTCGGGTAGACGTCGAGGTGGCTGACCTGGGCGTCGATCACCTTGCCGCCGGTGAATCCACCCGGCCCGCGCACGATCATCATCACCCCGATTCCGCGGTCGAACAGGGTCGCCTTCGAGCCGGGGAAGGCGATGCCGTGGTCGGTGGTGCAGACCACCAGGGTGTCCTCGACCAGGTTGAAGTCGTGCAGGGCGTGGAGCACGGCGCCGATCCCCTGGTCGAGCGAGCGGGCGCTGGTTTTGAAGGCAGCCATGTCGCGGCGGGTGGCGACGACGTCGGGAAGGTTGGCCGGGGGCAGCGAGTAGAGCGTGTCGCGGACCGAGGTCGGGGCGAAGAAGTCGCGGTGGGTCTCGAAGAAGCCGACCGAGAGGAACCAGGGGGCGTCGGCGGGGGCGTTGCGCAGGGTCTCGATCGTCAGCGGCGCCACCTCGTCAGCGTGATTGGAGCCGACCGGGAGTACCTCGTCGTAGCCGATCACGCCGGGGTCGACGGAGATGTGCTGCTCGCCGATCATCGTCGAGCGGTAGCCGGCACGGCGCAGGGCGTGGATCCAGTGCTGGTTGTAGTCGTTCAGCTCCCAACCCCGGTGCGCCAGCCCGAGCATGCCGTTGTTGTGGCAGTAGAGCCCGGTCAGCAGGCTGGCCCGGCTGCCGGAGCAGGTCGGCGCCGCGCAGAAGGCCTCGCGGAACAGCACCCCCTGGTCGGCCAGGAGCTGGATGTTCGGGGTCGGGACCGGGAAACCGTAGGGCTGCACGCAGCGCCCGGTGTCGTGAGAGTGGATGTAGAGGATGTTCGGCGGTGCGCTCAGGGGTGACTCCTCCTCATTGCGGGTACTGGGAGCAGACTAGCGAGGCTCGACGTTAACCTTCTTTGTCGGTTAACTTACTCAGCAATTGATGAAGCCGCAACGCTCCTATCTCGTCTGCGCCACGCCCCGCAGCGGCAGCACCTTGGTCTGCCACGCGCTCGGCGAAACCGGCGTCGCCGGGCGCCCCGAGGAGTACTTCGAGGCGCTCCGCCACAGCGGCCGCCCGCGGCGGCCGGAGGAGTACTTCCTCGGCGTCGAGGACCAGTCGATCCGCGACCACCTCGGCGAGCGCGGGGTCGGCAGCGAGCCACCGCCGCGCTCTCCCCTCTGGAGCCGGGCCGCCTACGACCGCTACCTCGAGTGGGCCTTCGAGGCGGGCACGACCGAGAACGGGATCTTCGGCGCCAAGCTGATGTGGGGCTACTTCGGCGACTTCGTCAGCCTGCTACGCAACGTCCCCGCCTACCGCGACCTCTCACTGGCGGAGCTGCTGCCGGCGGTCTTCCCCGACCTCACCTTCGTCCGCGTCGTCCGCGCCAACAAGCTGCGCCAGGCGGTCTCGCTGTGGAAGGCGGTGCAGACCGCGACCTGGCGCGAGGATCAGGCCAGCGCCAAGGCGACTTCGGTCGAGGACGAGGGCAGCCCGCCCTACCGCAGCTTCATCGAGGAGCACCGGCCGCAGCTGCGCTTCCACTACCGGGCGATCGCCCACCTGCTCGAACAGCTGCTGATCGAGGAGGCAAGCTGGGACGCCTTCTTCGAGCACACCGGGATCAAGCCCGTGCTCGTCCTCTACGAGAACTTCGCCGCCGATTACGAGACCAGCACGCTCAACCTGCTCAGCCGCCTCGGCCTCTCCCCTCCCGAGGGCTTCGAGTTCGAGCCGCGGATGAAGCGCCAGTCCGACAGCATCAACGACGACTGGGTAAAGCGCTACAGCGAGCTGCGACTGGGCACCGAGTTCGACCTCGTGCCGGCCAAGCCCTAGTCGCCCTTGGCGACCATTTCCTTGGTGCCGGTGCTGGCCTGCCAGGCCTCGGGGGCGGCGGTCAGCTCCTCGACGATCGTCGGCAACTGGCCGGAGACGAGGTCGGCGAGGGTGACGTTCTCCAGCACCGAGCGCAGACTGGCCCGGACCGCAACCCAGACCTCACGCAGCTTCTCGGCGTTGCCGGTGTACTGGATCGCCTCCGGGGGGGTCGACTGCACGTCGGCGATCGGGCCCTCGACGGCGCGGACGACGTCGGCGATCGTCACCTCGTCGGCCGGCCGCGCCAGCCAGTAGCCGCCCTTGGCCCCGCGGCGGGCGCGGATGATCCCCTGGTGCTTGAGCTCAAGCAGGATGTGCTCGAGGAACTGCAGGGGGATGTCCTGGGCTTCGGCCAGGCGTTCGCCCTTGACCGGCCCCTCGCCGGCGGCAGCGAGCTCGACCGCGGCCCGGACCGCGTAGTCGGCCTTTGCTGAGACGCGCATACGGCTAGTTAATCAATCAGCCGACGACGTCAGGCGTTATATCGTCGGAACGGTCGCGAGCTTGCTTCGCTTCCGTCGCTTCGCGGGCGAGGCGGCGCCTGTTCCACCAGCGCGGGAACCAGATCAGCAGGCTGAGGCCGATCCCGGCGACGGCGGCGGCGATCGGCCAGACCACCGGGTCGCCCTTCTGCACGGTGACGATCCCGGAGGCGACGAGGACGACGCCGAGCGCAGTGCGCAGGAACCCGGTCGGGGCGCGGGTGGCGAAGTGCGAGCCGACGACCACGCCGGGGACGCTGCCGAGCAGGATGTTGCCGGCGAGGACGAAGTCGACGTTGCCGTCGACCCAGTGGGCGACCCCTGCCGCCCAGAGCAGGATCGCGGCGTGAAAGACGTCGGTGCCGACCACTTTCACCGGGGTCAGGCGGTAGACGGCGATCAGCAGGATCGCGATCACCGTGCCCGAGCCGGCCGAGGTGATCCCGATCACGAAGCCGGTGGTGGCGCCGATCGCCACCGCCGCGACCTTGTGCCGGCGCTTCAGCTCGAAGTCGTCGCGCTCTTCGACCAGCTTGCTGAGGATCAGCGCCCGAGCCAGGGTGATGACGCCGACCATCAGCAGGGTGCCGCCGAGCAGCGCGTAGACGATCGAGTCGAGCTCCTCTTCGCCGACCTTGCTCTGCAGGATCGAGATCGCCCAGACCCCGGCCACCGCGGCCGGGACACTGCCGGCAGCGAGCCAGAGCGAGAGCGGGATGTTGACCGTGCCCATTTTCAGGTGGCGCCAGCCGCCCACCGTCTTGGTCACCGCCGCGTAGAAGATGTCGGTGCCGATCGCGGTCACCGGCTTCACCCCGAACAGCAGGATCAGCAGCGGCGTCATCAAAGTGCCGCCGCCCATGCCGGTCATGCCGACCATCGCTCCGATGCCGAAGCCGAAGATGATGATTGCCGGGTCCACTTCGAGTTCCGCTCTGCCGCTTATCGACTTTCCTGACCTTCTTGGTCAGGAGTGCGGAGTGCGGCAGGATACCAGGATGAAGTCCGAACTTGGGGGATCTCAAATCGCGGATCCGGCCCAACCGCCGGCGCGAGCGCCGGGC
>DASUNU010000089.1:0-12038 GCA_036276995.1 Solirubrobacterales bacterium | reverse complement strand
GCCACGCCCACCCGCTGCCCGACTTCGTCGAGACCGCCGGTGGCACCCTGACCGCGCCCGACCACAACCTGCCTTCGCGCCTGCGCTTTGAGCTGACCGCGACCGACTCGCGCGGGCTCTCGACGACGAAATCGATCGAAGTCGACCCGCGCGCGGCCACCCTCACTGCCGTCTCCAGCCCGGCCGGGGCGACGCTCGGCATCGGCGCCAAGACCGGCCCCGGTCCGGTCTCGGTCTCGCTGATCGAGGGCGCCAGCACGACGCTCTCGGCGCCGGAGACGCTGGTTGTGGGCGGCGTCACCTACCAGTTCGACAGCTGGTCCGACGGTGGCCCCCGCGTGCACTCGGTGCTCGCCGACACCTCGACCGACTACACCGCCTTCTACGTCGACCCGAACGCGCCGCGGCCGGGACCGGGCTCGCAGCCGCCGGGACCGGGTTCGGGTCCGCCGCCGCCCGCAGGCGGAGCCGCCGAGGCCGCGACGCCGGGGGCGCCGGAGCTGAAGCGCCGGCCCGCGGCCCGCACCCGTGCCGTCAGCGCCCGCTTCGAGTTCATCGCGCCTGACGCGGACGTGGGGTTCGCCTGCAAGCTCGACGAGCGCGCGCTCGAACCCTGCGGCTCACCGCGCGTCTACCGCAAGCTAAAGCCGGGCAAGCACGTCTTCCACGTCTACGCCGAGGCGCCGGGCGAGAGCCTCCTTTACTCGCCCGCCACGATCTACCGCTGGCGGGTGCTCGAGCAGCGGCGCCCACAGGCGCCCGCGCTGCGGCGTTAGCTACTCGGCGCCGACCAGGGTGTGCCAGGTCGGCAGCAGCGGGATGTCGTAGTAGCCGATGATCTCGGCCCGGACCGCCTCGATCTCCTCCGAGAACCAGTAGCGCTCGAAGTCCGAGCGGCTCTCCCAGATCGAGGTCTGCTGGAAGGCAAGGGGATCGTCGATCGAACGGGTCAGCGACCAGCTCTTGGCGCCGTAGCCCGGCATCTTCGCGGCCGCGGGTTCCCAGGCGTCGAGCCAGCGATCGGCCCGGAAGGGGGCGATGTGCCAGTCGAGCCGGTTGATCTCCGCCATCAGATGCTCCCTTCCGCTCGCGCGCGAGCCGCGCTCATGCTCCGACCTCGGCGCGGATCGCGCCGGGCCCGTCCTCGTACTTGCCCTCGTCCTCGGACTCGGCCCCGACCAGGATCGCGATCTTGCCGAGGTGCTTGTTTTCGTGCATCAGCTGGTGGGCGCCGGGGACGCCGTCGAAGCCCATCGTCTCTGAGAGCACCGGCCGCACCTTGCCCTCGGCCATCAGCTGGTTCGCCTTCATGCACTCGTAGGCGTTGGCGAAGTGGGAGCCGATGATCTGCTTCTGCTTCATCCACAGGTAGCGCACGTCGAAGTCGAGCTGGTAGCCCGAGGTGGCGCCGCAGATCACGACTTTGCCGAACGGCTTGACGGTGTAGACCGAGGTCGGGAAGGTGGCGCGGCCGACATGCTCGAAGACGATGTCGGGGGCGTCGCCGAGAATCTCTTTGACCCGCTTGGCGAAGCCGCGCGAGGCCAGGAAGCGCTCCTTGTCGGCGGCCCGGTCGGTGAGATTGGCGTCGGTCCGCATCATCTCGCCGAATTCGGAGCGGTTGATGTAGTCGACGGCGCCGAGCTGCTTGATCAGCTCGCCCTTCTCGTCGGAGGAGACGACCCCGACCGCGTTGGCGCCGGCCGCCTTGCAGAGCTGCACGGCGAAGACGCCGAGGCCGCCGGCGGCGCCCCAGATCAGCACGTTGTGCCCGGCCTGCAGGCTGCACTGGTCCATCAGCATCCGGTAGGCGGTGAAGTAGGTGAGGCCGTAGGAAGAGGAGTCGACCCAGGAGAGGTTGCGCGGCTTCGGCAGCAGCTGCTGGGCCTGCACCTTGGTGAACTGGGCGAAGGAGCCCCAGGTCGTCTCGTAGCCCCAGATCCGCTGGCTCGGCGCGGCCATCGGGTCGAGCCCGTGCACCTCGACGTCCTCGTAGGAGGCCTGGTTGCAGTGGATCACGACCTCGTCGCCGACCTTCCAGCGGGTCACGCCCTCGCCGACTTTCCAGACGATCCCGGAGGCGTCGGAGCCGCCGATGTGGTGGCCGTACTCGGGGTGGTCGCCGTAGGGGAAGACCGAGACCGGCTCGCCCAGCGAGGCCCAGACGTTGTTGAAGTTGACGCCGGCGGCCATCACCCGCACGATCACCTCGAAGGCGCCGGGCTCGGGGACCTCGATCTGCTCGAGCTGGAAGGCGTCTTTCGGTTCGCCCTCGCGCTCCTGGCGGATCACCCACGCCGCCATCGTCTCCGGCAGCGTGCCGGGCTCCACGTCAAGCTTCGAGATCGTGCTGGTGTCGACGGCCAAGGGGTCCTCCGCGGGTCGGTAGGTACGGGACGTAAAAGCTCGGAGCGAACTCTAGTTAAGAGGCTGCGGGCTTGGCCTCAGGCCGCGCCCGTCCCGGTTCGGGAGGGAAGCTCGACTACGGAATCTTCGGTTTCCGCACTGGCCTCGAGCTGCTCCAGCTCCTCGGCGACGACCGTGCGAACGCTCTGGTCGATCGGCTTCGGGCTCTCGAGATCTTCGTCCGAGGCGGCGCCGAGCTCCTGGAAGCGGCGCATCTGCGGCAGGACCCGGCTTTCGGCGGACGCAACGGCGTCGTTGTAGGCGTTCACGGCTGAGCTCAACTGTCGTCCGCTCTTGGACATGTGGCGCAGGAAAACGCCCATTCGCCCGTAGAGGTCATTCGCGGCGGATGCGATCTGCTTTGCCTCGGCGGCGATCCGCTCCTGACGCCAGCCAAGCTCGACCGTCCTCAGGAGGCCGACCAGCGTGGTGGGGGTTGCGATCAGGATCGACTGTTCGAGGGCGTAGTCGTACACCTTTGGCTCAGCCTCGAAGGCGGCATGCAGTGCGGCCTCGGAAGGCATGAAGCAAACGACGAAGTCGGGAGTGTCACCGCTGTCGAACTGGTCCTGGTAGCGCTTGGAAGCAAGTTTGGTGATGTGGTCCCGAACCTGGCGAGCATGGCGGAGGAGCTCTGCCTTCCTGCTCGTTTCGTCCTCGGCTTCGAGGACCTCCAGGTAGGCGTCCAGGGGGACCTTGGAATCGATCACAACCCGGCGCTCGGCCGGAAGCCTGACGATCGCATCCGGTCGCAGCAGCCCTTCGTCTCCATGCAGGGTCGTCTGGACTTCGAAGTCGACATGTTCGGTCATGCCGGCTATCTCGACGCAACGCTTAAGTTGGACCTCACCCCATTCGCCGCGGGTTTTCGGCTGGCGGAGCGCTTTCACCAGGGTTCCGGTCTGAGAGCCGAGGTCACCGAGGCCGACCTTCATCTCGTCGAGCAGCGTCCGGACTGCCCCGTCAGAGGCTTTGCGCTCGCGACTCATAGTGGCCACCTCGCGCTCGATCCGCTTCAGGTTCTCACCCATCGGCTCGGTCAGTCGACGGAATTCGGCCTCACGTCTCGCAAGGGCGGCCTCCGCAGTGGTGGCATCCACCTTCCGGGCCTCGTTGTTGAACTGGACGAACTCGTCGCGCATCTGGGCGCCGACCTGGGCGGCCGCGTCGCGGACGGCCGCCTCGAAGTCCGGCTGCTCGATTGGCTCGTCGCGGCGGATGACGAGCGCGTAAACGAGTCCGGCGGCGAGCACGACGACGGCTATGGCGAGGACGACAGTCATGGCACCGATAGTGACGCCGCCTCCAGACGCGACCGCCGACCTGAAATGCCGCTTGCAGCGGCATCATCACGGGCCGGGGTTTGCGCCGCTGCGTACTTTCCCGTCGCTATAGCGGGGTCAAAGTCCGCAACGCGACTCGGCGTTATGGCAGGAGGACGTCGTTTTGGGAAGACGGGCGGTAGGGGCCGACCACGAGCTTGCCGGTGCGGGCGCCGGGCAGGCCGGCGGCGGCGACCGTGTAGGTGCCGGCCTTGAGCCCGGTCTGCAGGGTGCCGGCGCTGGTTCCGGCGATCGGGTTCGACTCGTCGTCAATCGGCCCGCGCAGGACCAGGCGCACGTTCTCGCCGGTCTGGTTGGCGGTGACGAAGATCGTGTCCAGCGGCCGGTTGGTTTTGATCGGCGGCTGCGGGTGGTTCTGGTTCTGCGGGATCTGCTGCGTCTTTTCCGGGCCGACGCCGATCCGCACCGGATCGACGATCACCCGGCTCGGGGTGACCGTGACGCTGACCCGGGTCGCCACCTGCGGCCGCGGGTCGTTGGGGTGGCTCTCGGCGCCGCAGCCGGCAGCCAGAAGCGCCAGCGCGCCGACCGCTCCGGCCACTGCCAGCTTGGCTCTCCCACGACCCATCGGGGCGGAATCTAACCGAAGGGCAAGTCGACGACGCGAGCCGTAACGCCATCTTCACCTACGGCCAGCTCGGCACCGGGCTCGGCCTCGCGCCGCAGGATCGCCAGCCCGATCGGCCCGAGGACGGGGGAGACGACGGCGCCGCCGAGCTCGCCGACCTCCTTCTCGCCCAGGCGCAGGGCCGCACCGGGCTCGGCCGGGGCGCTCAGCCGCAGCCCGCGCAGGTGGCGGTTCGGCTTGCCCTTGTAGTGGAGCCGGGCGACCGTCTCCTGGCCGATGTAGCAGCCCTTGGTGAAGCTGACCGCGCGCTCGACGATCCCCGCCTCGGCCGGCATCGTCGCGATCCCCATCTCGGCCCCGAAGCGGGGGGTGCCGGCCTCGACCCGGAGGATCTCGACCGCGGCGGGGGAGACCGCGTCGGCGCCGGCCTCGAGCAGCACCCCGCGCAGCCGCTCGGCCTCGGCGACGACGGCGATCAGGTCGACCCCGCCGGCCGTGCCCGCCGCCAGGACCTCGATCCCGGCCACGGTGGTGGTTTCGCAGGCGTTCTCGGGCAGCACCGCGGTGCCGGCGATCTCGGCGCTGCGTGGCCCGACCAGGGAGAGGATCGCCCGCTCTCCGCCGACGTCCTCAACCTTGACCTCGCGCCCGATCGAGTACATCTGCAGGTGCCGGACCACGGCCGCCGTCGCCACCGCCTCGGTATCGATCCAGATCTCCTCAGCCCCCGGCCGCAGCACCCGCATGTCCCCCTGCATGTGCCCCTTGCGGTCGAGCAGCGCCGCGTACTGCCCGTCGCCGGGCTCGAGCGCCTCGACGTCGTTGGTCAGCTGCCCCTGCAGATACTCGGCCGCATCCCGTCCCGTGACCAGGAGCTTCCCTCGCTCCGACCGATCGAGCAGCCCGCACTCCTCGCGCAACTGCCGGTATTGCCCGTCCAGCTCGACCTCGGCGACTTCGCTCATAAGACGATTCTAGGAACCCGAGATTTAGATTCATCGAAATCGTCTTTTAGATGTGTCAAAATCCTCATCCATGAGCGTAAAGCCGCCCGCGAAGGGCTTCAGCCGCCGCCGCCTGCTCGGCGGCGCCGCGGTCGCCGCTCCGGCCGCGATCGGCCTCGGCGGCCTGCTCGGCTCGAACGGGGCCAGCGCCGAGACCGCCGCGCCGGCCGCCGGCACCCACGCCGGCCACGGTGACTTCCCGCACGCGACCTTCGCCAAGGGCGCCGAAGTCAATCACCGCGCCAACGGCTTCCACCCGGGGGAGCTCCTGCGCGACTTCGACTACGGCAAGACGCGTCGCCTGGCCAGCGGCCGGGTCGTGCGCGAGTGGGAGATCTTCGCCCAGGACAAGGAGATCGAAGTCGCTCCCGGGGTGAAGTACGAAGCCTGGACCTACAACGGCCGCGTCCCTGGCCCGACCCTGCGGGCACGCGAGGGCGAGCTGCTGCGGATCCGCTTCGTCAACGCCTCCGAACACCCGCACACGATGCACTTCCACGGCATCCACACGGCGCTGATGGACGGGATGCCGGGGATCGGCGAACGCCAGGGCGGCGGCCAGATCGAACCGGGGGAGAGCTTCACCTACGAGTTCGAGGCCGCTCCCTTCGGGCTTCACCTCTACCACTGCCACGTCACCCCGCTCGCCGCCCACATCGCCCGCGGCCTCTACGGGGCTTTCATCATCGATCCCAAGCAGGGGCGGCCCGAGGCCGACGAGATGGTGATGGTGATGAACGGCTTCGACACCAACTTCGACCTCGCCAACGAGATCTACGCCGTCAACACGGTCGGCTTCCACTACATCAACGAACCGATCGCGGTCGAGCGCGGGCGGCTGCTGCGGGTCTACCTGGTCAACGTGCTCGAGTACGACCCGCTCAACTCCTTCCACCTGCACGGCAACTTCTTCCAGTACTACCCGACCGGGACCTCGCTGCAGCCGAACGAGTTCACCGACACGGTGATCCAGGGCCAGGGCCAGCGCGGCATACTCGAGCTGGAGTTCCCCTTCGACGGCGACTACATGTTCCACGCCCACGTCAGCGAGTTCGCCGAGCTCGGCTGGAACGGGTTTTTCCGGGTCGGCGACCCGGCCCGGATGAGCGCGGCCGCGGCCGCGGCCTCCTACTGCGAGCTGCCCTGGGGCGGCGGGGGCAAGGCCTGATGGAGGCTGGGGCGGCGAGCGGGCGCGGTGCCGGCGGGGGCCTGCCGGCCTGGGCGCTGGGCGCGATCCCGCTGGCCCTGATCGTGGTCGCGATCGGCGGCTTCGCCCTGCTCGGCGGGCCCGGGCTGGGCGAGCGCAGCGGCCCGCCGGTGGAGGAGGTCACGGTCGAGCGCACGGTCCTGCACCCCGGCACGATCGAGCTGACCCTGCGCAACGACGGCCCCGACCCGGTCCGGGTCGCCCAGGTCGCGGTCAACGACGCCTTCGCGCCGTTCACGGCCAGCGCAGGCACCGAGATCGACCGGCTCGGCTCGACCACGCTGGAGATCGCCTTTCCCTGGATCGAAGGCGAGGCCTACGAGATCTTCGTCCTCACTTCGACCGGCGGCACCGTCGACGCCTCGATCCCGGTCGCCGCCGAGACGCCCGAGGCCGATGCCGACTTCTACGGGCTGATGGCGCTGCTGGGGATCTACGTCGGGGTGATCCCGGTCAGTCTGGGGATGCTCTGGCTGCCCTTCCTCGGCCGGCTCGGGCGGCGCTGGATCGGCGCCGTGATCGCCTTCACGATCGGGCTGCTGGCCTTCCTCGCGATCGACGCCGGGCTCGAGGGCCTGGAGATCGCCGGCGCCGGCCCGGCCGCCTTCGGCGGCACCAGCCTCGTCTTCCTCGGCGCCCTGGTCGCCTACCTCGCCCTGGCCGGGATCGACTCCTACCTCTCGTCTCGCCGCGAGCGTGGCTCGCCGGGCGACGGCACGGGCGTGGCGACCGGTGGCGCCTACCTGGCGCTGCTGGTGGCGATCGGGATCGGCCTGCACAACCTCGGCGAGGGGCTGGCAATCGGCTCCGCCTACGCCAGCGGGGCGCTCGCCCTGGGCGCCTTCCTCGTCGTTGGCTTCGCGATCCACAACACCACCGAGGGCCTGGCGATCGTGGCGCCGCTGCGCGAGGGCGAGGAGGGCGCCGGCGAGCGCCCGCGCTTCAGTCGTCTGGCCGCGCTCGGCCTGATCGCCGGCGCGCCGGCGATCCTCGGCGCCTGGATCGGCGCCTCCGCCTTCGACCCGAGCCTGGTCGCGCTGCTGTTCGGCGTCGGCGTCGGCGCGATCGTGCGGGTGATCGTGCAGCTGGCACCGGCGATGCGCGACGAGGACGGCCAGTTGCTCTATCCGTCCACGGTCCTCGGCATGCTCGCCGGCATCGCCGTCATGTACCTCACTGGCCTCCTCGTCTCCGTCTGATGGCGGCGGGCGAGGGCCGGGTCAAACCGAGCACCGAGGCGATCGAGGACTACGCGAAGGCGATCTACGCGATCTCGGTCGAGCGCGACGGGCTCGTCCTCAACGGCGAGGTGGCGCAGCGACTGGGGGTGACGCCGGCGACCGCGACCTCGATGCTGAAGCGCCTGGCCGGGCTGGGCCTGGTCGATTACCTGCCTTACAAGGGCGTCAGCCTGACCTCGGCGGGAGAGAAAGTGGCGCTGGAGGTGATCCGCCACCACCGCCTGATCGAGGCCTACCTCTCGGAGGCACTGGGGATGCCGGCCGACCGCGTGCACGAGGAGGCCGAGGTGCTCGAGCACTACATCTCCGAGGAGCTGGAGCTGCTGATCGCCGCCAAGCTCGGCGAACCGAGCCACGACCCGCACGGGACCCCGATTCCCGGCCCCGACCTGCTGCCGCCCGCGGGCGAAGGCAAGCGCGGTTGAGGCCGGAGCGGCGCAGCGAAGCCGCTGTCGAGGACGTCCTCCCCGGCGAGGCCCGGGTCGCCGAGGCGGCGCGCCGCTCGCTCGACGGGCACAGCCGCGGCATCAGCCGCCTCTGGCCCTTCCTCGGGCCGGCCTTCGTCGCCGCCGTCGCTTACATCGACCCCGGCAACTTCGCCACCAACATCGCCGGCGGCGCCGAGTTCGGCTACCTGCTGCTCTGGGTCGTGCTCTCGGCCAACCTGATCGCGATGCTGGTGCAGACGCAGTCGGCCAAGCTCGGCATCGCCACCGGCAAGAACCTGGCCGAGCTCTGTCGCGAGCGCTTCTCGCGCCGCACCTCGGTCGGGCTCTGGCTGCAGGCCGAGCTGGTCGCGATGGCGACCGACATCGCCGAGGTGGTCGGCGCGGCGCTGGGGCTGCACCTGCTGTTCGGGATCCCGCTCTTCCCGGCCGGGCTGATCGCCGGCGCCGGCGCCTTCGCGATCCTCGCCCTGCAGCAGCAGGGCTACCGGCGGCTGGAGGCCGGGATCACGGTCCTGGTCGGGGTCGTCGTCGCCTCCTTCGTGGTCGAGCTGTTCGACGCCAAGCCGGATGCGGGCGAGGTCGCCTCCAGCCTCTTCGTCCCCGGCTTCTCCGGCACCGAGAGCCTGCTGCTGGCGACCGGGATCATCGGCGCCACGGTGATGCCGCACGTCGTCTACCTGCACTCGGCCTTGACCCAGCGCCGGATCGTCGGCCGCGACGCCGCCGAGAAAAAGAAGATCCTCGGCTTCGAGAAGGTCGACGTGGTGATCGCGCTCTCGCTCGCCGGCCTGGTCAACCTCTCGATGATGATCGTCGCCGCCGCGCTCTTCCACGAGAGCGGCCTGACCGGCGTCGACACGATCGACGGCGCCTTCGAGGCGCTCAAGTCGCTGGTCTCCGAGCGCGCCGCGATCGTCTTCGGGATCGCCCTGCTGGCCTCCGGCTTCGCCTCCTCCTCGGTCGGGACGATGGCCGGGCAGGTGGTGATGCAGGGCTTCATCCGCCGCCGCATCCCGCTCTTCCTGCGCCGCGCGATTACCCTGGCGCCGGCCCTGGCGGTGCTGGCGCTGGGGATCGACCCGACCGACGCCCTGGTCGGCAGCCAGGTCGTGCTCTCCTTCGGCATACCCTTCGCGCTGGTGCCGCTGCTGATGATTGCCAGCCGACGCGAGGTGATGGGGGAGCTGGTCAACCCGCCCTGGCTGACCGCCCTCGCCGGGCTGCTGGCCAGCCTGATCATCGCCCTCAACGTCTTCCTCCTCTTCCAGTTCTTCAGCGGCGGCTGATGCGGCGGCGGGCGGAATTCACGATCGGCTCGCGCCTGCAGGCGTCTCCAGCGGCGGTCTGGGAGCGGGCGATGAGCGCCGAGGGGATCAACGCCGAGCTTGGTCCGTGGATGCGGATGACGGTGCCGCGCGGCCTCGACAGCCTCGACCTGCACAGCCTCCAGCCGGGGCCGCTGGGGCGGAGCTGGATCCTGCTGTTCGGCCTTGTCCCCTTCGACTACGACGCGATCGGGCTGGAGCGGATCGAACCGGGGCGCGGCTTCCTCGAGCGCTCGACGATGCTCTCGCAGCGGCTCTGGGAGCACGAACGGACGATCGAGGCCGACGGTGAGGGCGCGACCCTGGTCGACCGGCTGGCCTGGGAGCCGCGCGCGCCGCTGCCGGGGGCGCTGCTGCGGCCGCTGATCGCGGCGACCTTCCGCCATCGCCACCGCCAGCTGCGCCGCCACTTCGGCGGTGCGCCTCTGCCCGGGTAGGCGGAGCGCTCACGCTAGGCTTGCGCGCGTGCCCCTGGCCGACGACTTCCAGCGCATCCTCGACGCGCTGCCGCCCGACTGGACCGACCTCGAGGTCGACCTGCGGATCGACGACGAGGGCCAGTACATCGACAGCGCCGTGGCGCTGAGCCAGGTCAACGCCCAGCCCTACAACCAGCCACGGGCGGGGGAATGGCACTGGCGGCTGCTGGTCGCCCACAGCTTCGGCCACGCGGCCGCGGCGGAGAGCGTCCGGGGGGTGCTGGCGAAGCTCGACGGCGAAGGCGTGAGCGGCGAGCTGCGGGTGGCCGAGGTGCGCGAGGGCCGCTCCGAGGTGGTGCAGATGTGGGGCCGCCCGGAGAGCGTGCGCGAGGAGTTCCGCCAGCGCCGCTCGATCTAGGCGCGGCCGTGGCCCGCGTCCTGGCGATCTCGACCGACCTGCTGCTCGGCAGCAAGGTCGAGGCGATGCTGGGGGCGGCGGGGCACGAGGTGACGATGGCGGCCTCGGTGCAGGAGGCTGACCTGGACGGGGTCGAGCTGGCGGTGGCCGACCTCGATGTCGGCAGCGCCGAGGCGCTGGTCGGGCTCGGGTTCCCGGTGCTCGGGTACTACTCGCATGTTGACGTGGAGACGCGCGAGGCGGCGGTGGCGGCGGGCGTGGACTTGGTGGTGCCGCGGTCGCGGATGGCGCGGGAATTGCCGGATCTGGCCGCGCAGCTACTCGCTTAGCTCGAAGGCCTGGCTGGGATCCACCGGCTCTTCGAGGAGGCCGTGCTCGACGTCCCAGGTGGACCATTCGCGGAGAGTGCGTTGGTCGAACGGGGCCGGCCGGAGGTCGGGGAGGAGGGCGTCTAGCTGGGCCTGTTGTTCGGTGCGGTCGAGCGCCGGGTTGGCGGCCAGGAGCGTGTCGAGGGCCTGCTGCGGATTGCGAGTGACGAAGGCGTAGCCGCGGCGCGTGGCGTTGACGACGGCTTCGGCCAGCTCCGGGTCCTTGTCGAGGGTGCGCCGGGAAGTGGCTAGGACCAGCTCGGGGTAGGCGGGGGCGCCGTATTGGTCGACTTTGAAAATGCGGATCGGGATTCCCTGCTGTCGCAGGGCTACGCCCTCGGCGTTCCAGAAGCCGGTGGCGGCGTCGACCTTGTTGGCGGCGAGGGAGGAGATGGCGTTGAAGCCGATCGTCACCCGCTCGACCGCAGCCGGGTCGCCGCCGTCGGCGCTGACCTCGGAGTCGACCACCGCTTCGTCGGAGGGCAGGCCGGTGACCCCGACGGTGTGGCCGGCGAGGTCGCGGGGGCGGTGCACGGGGCCGTCGGCGCGGGCCAGGACCGAGGCCAGCGGCCGCTGCACGATCGGCATCAGCCCGACCAGGTCGAGGCCGCGCTCGCGGGCGATCCCGAGGTCGTGGATGTCGAGGATCGCGAACTCGGCCCGGCCGGCGGCGAGCAGCTTCGGCGCGTCGCTGGTTTCGCCCGGCTGCTGGACGCTGAGGTCGACCCCGGCGTCGCGGTAGAGGCCCCGCTCGCGCGCCGCGTAGATCCCGGAGTGGACCGCGTTTGGGGTGAAATCGAGCACGAGCATCGCGCCTTTCGGCACGCCCGGTTCCGCACCGCCCTCGCCGCAACCGGCGACGCCGGCGAGCAGCAGGACGGCCGCCAGCAGCGCGACAGCACGTCTCATCTGGCGCGAAAACTTATTTCATTGAGCATTCCGGGTAGACTGCCGCCGCTTACCGGTCACCGGGAAATCTGAGGAGGAGAGAGTGCAGGAACGAGGTCTAGCCGCATATCTTGCTGAGTTGATCGGCACGCTTTTGCTGGTCTTTTTCATCACCAGCGTCGTCGTGCTGTTCGTATCGACCGGGAATCAGGCCCAGTTTGGGTCCGACTTCGCGGCAATCGGGCTCGTCCACGCCTTCCTGCTGTTCGGATTGATCGTCATGTTCGGCGTAGTCAGTGGCGGTCACTTCAACCCCGCGGTGACGCTGGCGGCGCTGGCGATCCGCAAGATCAAGCCGCTCGACGGCGTGATCTACATGCTCGCCCAGCTCTCCGGCGCCGT
>DASUNU010000088.1:0-58275 GCA_036276995.1 Solirubrobacterales bacterium | reverse complement strand
AGAGCAACGGGTCGAACGACCGCACACGGGCCAGGCGCTCGAGCGCGAGGACGACGCCGCCGTCGAGCGGCACCGCGCCCCCCGCGTAGCCCGTGCCGCCGCCGCGCGGGACGATCGCGACGTCGTGCTCGTAGCACCAGCTCAGCACCGCGGCGACTTCGGCGGTGCAGGCGGGGAGGGCGAGGGCCTCGGCGTGGCCGGCGAGGCCGCGGTTGCCGGTGCCGTCGCGGCCGGCTTCGCGCAGCCGTGTGCCGTCGAGGACCAGCTCGCCCTGAGGTAGGCAGGCGCCCAGCTCACGTGCCATCGCGGCGGCCGCGCTGCGGGGCTGGGTCTCGGCGGTGTCGGAAGGTTTCGTGTCCACGGGCGGGGTTGCGCGGGGTCCGCGCCGGCCGCCTCCCGAGCAACACGTAACATGTTACACGCAGATGTGCTAAAACTCCAACCGGCGCAGGGAAAGCAACGACGGAGGTCCTGGGAAAACCGCCCGTCGAGTCCCATAGGAGACAGATATGGCCGCCAACGACGTGACGTCCTCGCGAGGAGGGTCGTCGATGCTCGCTGAGCTGATCCCGCCCAAGGTCCTGCCGAAAAACCTCGGCACCGGCGAGCTGGTCACCGTTTACTTCGCGATCATCTTCGGGGCCTACGGCGCCTCGCAGCTGGCGGCCGGAGGCTGGGCCGTCTTCTCGATGCTGGGGCTCGCCGTCGTCGTCTTCCTGATCCCGGCGATCCTCGCCTCCTACGAGCTCGGGACCCTGTTCCCCGGCGAGGGTGGGATCTACATCTGGGCCGACAAGACGATGGGGAAGATCCACGGCTTCATCGCCGGCTGGCTCTCCTGGGTCGCGGTCTTCCTGCTCCTGCCGCTGGTCTCGACCGCCTTCGCCCAGCACCTGCAGGTCGCGCTCGGGGTCTCCTGGCCGCTCTGGGCCACGGTCGTCACCCAGGTCGCGGTGGTCTCGCTGATCACCCTGCTCTGCCTGGCCAAGCTCGATGTCTCGATGAACCTGATCAAGAAGATCTTCTTCGTCGCGATGGGGACCGCCGTGGTCGCCCTCGTCGCCGGCGTCTACCACGCGATCACCGACGGCGGCCCCAACCACATCTCCTCGACCAGCGAAGTGCTGACGCTCAACCTCGGCACCTACGGCTTCCTCTTCAGCGCCGCCGTGCTCTGGCTGATCGGGGTCGAGATCCCGTTCAACATGGGGGCCGAGTTCAAGGACCAGAAGAAGGGCGTGGGGCGGATGCTGACGATCGGCACCGTGGCCCTGCTGTTCGGCTACATCTGCGGGATCCTCGGCACCCTGCTGGTCACCCCGATCGCCGAGATCAACCCGACCACGGGGGTCGCCGAAGCGGTGAAGACGGTCTCCGGCTTCCTCGGGGTGATCGTCGCCTTGGGCATCTGCGCGGCGGTGCTCTCCCAGGGCCTCGCCTACATGAACGCCTACTCGCGCCTGCTCTTCGTCTCCGGGATCGAGCGGCGGCTGCCGCGGATCTTCGCCCACGTCGGCCAGCGCTCGCGCCAGCCGGTGCCGGCGATCCTGCTGCAGGCGGTGGTCGCGGTCGGCGTGATCGCGCTCTTCTTCTCGCTGGAGTCGCTCAACACCGCCTTCCAGCTCTACATCGCCACCCTGATCGTGGTCTGGTCGCTGTCGCTGTTCTACCTCTACACCGGCATCGTCCAGGCCCGGCGCAACTGGAAGGGCCTGTACGAGGAGCGCGGCGACAAGGTCTGGAAGATCCCCGGCGGCAATCTCGGCGTCGGGCTGACGGCGCTGGTCGGGACGGTCGGCACGATCGGCTCGATCTACTACGTCTTCAAACTCCCCTTCACGGAAGAAATCTCGGCCGGCTCCTGGCGCCTCTGGGTGTTTGGCCTCTGCGCCGCCGCGGCGATCGCCGGCGTGCTCGTCTTCCTTGTCAGCGAGGTGAAAAACCGCGGCAAATCGGTCGAGGACAAACTCGCCGAGCTTGCCGTCGACGACCCGACCCCGGAGGTTTCCTGATGGGCATGACCGGCGGAGAGATGGTCGCCGAGTACCTGATCGCCGAGGGCGTTCCCTACGTCTTCGGGATCCCCGGACACGGCGACATGGCGGCTTTCGACGCGTTCAAGGACCGTCGCAACGACATCGAGGTGATCGCGCCCAAGCACGAGCAGACGGCGGCCCACATGGCCGACGCCTACTGGCGCGCCTGCGGCAAGCCGCTGGCGACGATGACCTCGATCGGGCCCGGCTCGATGAACGTGGCGACGGGGCTGGCGACGGCCTTCGTCGACTCGATCCCGCTGATCGCCTTCAGCGGCGGCCCGCAGACCTACATGCTCGGCCGCGGCGTCCTGCAGGAGCTCGAGCGCCAGCAGGACAACCAGTTCCCGGCCGCGATCCGGCCGATCGTCAAGCGCAACTGGGACGTCCAGCACGTCGACCTGCTGGCCGACGTGCTGCCGCGCGCCTTCAACACGATGCTCTCCGGGCGGCCCGGGCCGGTCCACGTCGAGCTGCCGATGGACGTGCAGGCCCAGGAGACCTCGCTGCGCCCGCCCGACCCCGACTCCCGCCGACCGTTCCGCGGCCGCCTCCGCCCCGACCCCGACGCGGTCGAGTCGGCGGCGGAGCGGCTGCTGAACGCGAAGCGCCCGGTCATCCTCGCCGGCGGCGGCTGCCTCACCGCCGGCGCCGCGGCCGAGCTGCGCGCGGTCGCCGAGTTCCTCGGCGCCGCGGTGATCGTGACGATGATGGGCAAGGGGGTGTTCCCCGAGGACCACCCGCTGGCGGCCGAGCACACCGGCTCCAACGGGACCATGGTCGGCAACCACTTCAGCCGCGAGGCCGACGTGATCCTCGCCGTCGGCACCCGTTTCGCCGAGCAGACCAGCTCCTCCTACGTGGACGGGCAGTCGTTCTCGGTGCCGCCGACCGAGATCATCCACTTCGACATCGACCCGACCGAGATCGGCAAGAACTACCCGACCGCGGTCGGCGCCGTCTGCGACGCCCGCTCCGGCCTCGCCGACCTCTACGACGCGCTGCGCGACCGTCACGGCCGCGAGTCGATCGAGCGGGCCGACTACCGGGCCGAGATCGGCGACTGGAAGCAGCGCTGGCGCGAGGCGATCCGGGCGCGCTGGACCGACAAGCTCTCGATGAGCCGGGTCCTGCATGAGATCCGCCAGGCGACGCCGCGCGAGACGATCGCGATCGCCTCCGCCGGGCACCCCCAGATCCAGGCCTTCCAGGAGTTCCTCTCCTACGAACCGCGGACCTGGCTCAGCCCCGGCGGCTACTCGACCATGGGCTACACGCTGCCGGCGGCGATCGGGGCCAGCCTCGCCCAGCCCGACCGCCCGGTGGTCGGGTTCGCCGGCGACGGCGACCTGCAGCAGACGATCCAGGAGCTGGCGCTCGCCTCGGAGCTGGGCGTGCCGATCGTGATCGCCTGCCTCAACAACACCGGCTGGCTCTCGATCCGCGACTTCCAGCGCGGCATGTTCGGCGAGGACCGGGCCTTCTCGGTCGAGTTCCGCTCGCGCCGCGGCGACGAGCTGATGCCGATCGACTTCACCGCGATCGCCAGGGGATTCAACTGCGAGGCGTTCAAGGTGCACGAGGCCGGCGAAGTCGGGCCGGCGATGCAGCGGGCGTTGTCCACCGGCGGGCCATGTCTGGTCGAGTTCGTGCTCTCGCGCGAGCCGGAGGACACCGAGGGGATCAACGTCGGCCACTGGGACCTGCCTCGTCCCGAGTACCTGGCCGGCTGAGCAGCGGAATGACCGAGGGACAGCCACAAGCCGACGCTGATCGCGCCCGCCGACTGCGCGAACAGTCCGACGCCCACGTGCTCAAGTGCATGGGCGACGTCGACCTGGGGCTGATCGAGGGTGAGGGCACGCGCGTCCGCGACGCCGCCGGCAAGGAGTACGTCGACGCGATCTCGGCCGAGTGGGTCCTCAACCTCGGCTTCCGCAACCCCGAGGTGAAGCAGGCGATCGTGGACCAGTTGGACACGATCGACTACGTCTCGCCCGTTTTCGAGAGCGCCCCCCGGACCGAGCTCGCCTCCCGCCTGTCGGAGCTCGCCCCGGGGCGCCTCTCGAAAGTCCTCTACGCGCTCTCCGGCGCGGGCGCGGTGGAGGGGGCGCTGCACCTGGCGATGCGGGCGACCGGCGGCACCGATTTCGTCTGCCTCGACGCCGCCTTCCACGGCCGCACCTTCGCCACGATCGGGCTCACCTACGTCGACCCGGGGATGGTCGAGGGCTCGAACAAGGGACTGGACCGCTACCTGCCGCGGCAGATGCGGGTGCCGACCTACAACTGCTACCGCTGCCCGCTGAAGCTGAAGCCCGACGACTGCGGCCTGGCCTGCGCCGAGTACGTCGACTTCGCCCTGCAGAAAGCGCACACCAACGGCCCGGCCGGGGTGATCGTCGAGCCCTTCCAGGCCAACGGCGGCATGGTCCCGGCTCCGGACGGCTACCTGGAGCGGGTCCACGAGATCGCCCAGAGCCACGAGGTGCCGCTGATCGTCGACGAGGTCCAGGGCGCGCTCTGCCGCTGCGGGCCGATGTTCGCCAGCGAAATCTCCGGGATCGAGCCCGAGATGATCGTGCTCGGCAAGGCGCTCGGCGGCGGGTTGCCGCTCTCGGCGACGATCGCGACCGAGGAGTACTCCGACCTGCTGCCCTGGGAGTACGGCTTCACCCAGGCCGGCAACCCGGTCGCCTGCGCCGCCGCGCTGGCGATGCTCGAAGTGATGGTCCGCGACGACCTGCCTGGCAACTCCGAACGGATGGGGGCGCTGCTGGTCGAGCGCCTGCGCGAGCTGGAGCAGGACTCGAAGCTGATCGGCGACATCCGCGCCCAGGGGCTGATGGTCGGGGTCGAGCTGGTCCGCGACCGCGAGACCAAGGAGGAGGCCTTCGCCGAGACCGACGCGCTGATGGCGGCCTGCCTGGAGAACGGGCTGATGATCGGCAAGACCGGCCCGGTCTTCGGCTCCAACGGCAACGTGGTCAAGTTCAAGCCGGCGGTCAACGTCGGCGAAGACGAGATCGTCGAGATCGCCGAGCTGTTCGCCAAGTCGCTGGCCGAAGTCGAGGCAACCCTGTGAGCGGGCGCCGACTCTCCTTCATCGCCGCGCTCGACTACGAGCGGATGCCGGCCGCCGAGGTCGCCGCCTCGCTGGCGGCCTGCGGCTACGACGCGGTCGAGTGGACGCTGGAGCACCTCGAGGAGCTGGGCGAGCCGCGCCTGCCGGCCTCGGCCCTGGCCTGCCAGCAGGACCTGGTCAGCGGCGGCTACGCGGCGCTGGAGCGCAGCCTGGCCGCGGTCGAGGCCGCCGCCGCGGCGGGGATCCCGGTGGTTGACGTGCTGACCGGGCCGAACCTCTGGGAGCCGGGCGCCGAGCGGCGCTACGACGTCGAAGCCTGGGCGACCGCGCTGAAGGCGCTGGAGACGCTCTGCGAGCGCGGCGAGCGGCTCGGGGTGAAGATCGGGTTCGAGCCCTGCTGGGGGACGCTGGCCCACGACGCTGCCACCGCCGAGCGGGTGCTCTCCGCCGTCCCGGTCTCGATCACCTTCGACCCCAGCCACTTCGTGCTCAGCGAGGACGACATCCCCGCCCTGGTCCGGCGCTGGGGCGAGCGGATCGTCAACGTCCACCTCAAGGACGCCTTCGGGCGGCCGGGGATGGACGGCGAGGACTTCCACTTCTGCCTGCTCGGCGAGGGCCGGGTGCCCTGGGCGGCGCTGCTGGCGGCGCTCGACGAGATCGGCTACGAGGGCGCGATGGCGGTCGAGTTCGAGGCATACCGCTACTACGAGCAGGTGCTCGGCTCCGACCCGGAAGCGGCCGCGGCGCTGGCCGCGAGCCAGGTCAAGGCCCTGTTCGGGCGCCAGGGGGCGCTGGTATGAGGGTCGGTCTCTGCGGCCTGGGCGAGATCGGCCAGCACCATCTGGCGGCGATCCGCTCCTGCCCCGACCTCGAGCTGGCCGCGGTCTGCGACCTCGACGAGGAGTTGGCCCGGCGCGACGCCGGTGCCGCCGCCGTCCACACCAGCGTCGAGCGGATGCTGGCCGAGGAGGAGCTCGACGCGGTCGACGTCTGCCTGCCGCACTCGCTGCACCGCGGCGTCGCCGAGGCGGCGCTGGCCGCCGGCTGCGACGTGCTGCTGGAGAAGCCGCTGGCGCTCGACCTCGAGGGTTGCGACGCGATCATCGCCGCCGCCGCGGCGGCCGGGCGGCGCGTCGCGATCTCCCACAACCAGCTCTTCTACGGGCCGCACCGGCGCCTGCGCGAGCTGATCGCGAACGGCGCGATCGGCGAGATCCAGGGGATCTACGCGCGCCTCTGGATCGGCGGCCGCTACGGCGGCTGGCGCACCGACCCGGAGACGGTCGGCGGCGGCCTGCTGATGGACGCCGGCGTCCACCGGATCTACTGCCTGCGGGCCCTCGGCGGCGCGGTGCGTGCTGTGACCGCGACCATGGACCGGCCGCGGGACGAGGAGAGCTTCTCGGTGACGATGGAGTTCGCGAGCGGCGCCCTGGGCGTCGCGCAGGGCTCCTACCACTGTCCCGAGGGCACCTTCGATGATCGCCTCGACGTCGTCGGCAGCGAGGGCCTAGCCGCTGTCGCCGGCTGCGAGGCGTTCTTCGAGGGTGACTTGCGCGGGGTCGCGCCGCTGCGGACCCGGCTCGGCGGGGCCTGGGCGGACGACCCGGTTGCCGGCAGCTGGGCGGAGTCGGTGCGCGACTCGGTCCAGCAGAGCCTGCTGGCCTTCGAGCGGGGCGACGAGCCCCCGGTCGGGGCGACCGCGGGGCGTGAAACCGTTGCCCTGATAGAGGCGGCGTATCGCTCGGCCGAATGCAGGGAGCGGGTGCTCGTCGAAGAGCTCGAGAAGACGGAGGCGATGTGACCGAGGAGTCGAAGGAGAACGTGCTGGCCGAGATCAAGGCCGACCGCAGCATCACCGACCAGGCGCGCGAGTCGATCCTCGGCGCGATCGTCGAGGGCCGGCTGCAGCCCGGCTCGCTGCACTCGGTGCAGACGCTGGCCACCGCCTTCGGGGTCTCGCGGACGCCGGTGCGCGAGGCGCTGATCGACCTCGCCGGCCAGGGCGTGGTCAAGTTCGAGCGCAACCGCGGCGTGCGGATCCTTCAGACCTCGGTCCACGACCTCGAGGAAATCGTCGCTCTGCGACTGCTGCTGGAGGTGCCGGCGACCCACCGCGCGGTCGAAAACTCGAACGACGGGGAGCTGGTCGAGGCCCTGAAGGCGGAGCTGGCCGCGATGGAGGCCGCCGCTGGCGCCGACGACGAGGTGACGATGATGCGCCACGACCGCCGTTTCCACGAGCTGATCAACGAAGCCTCCGGCAACAGCCGCCTCGCCGCCTACGTCGACTCGCTGCGCGACCTCGTGCTCACCCGCGGCGTCTCCACGGTCGGGCGCTCGCGCGAGCTGCCGGAGATCGTCGCCGAGCACACCGCGGTGATCGAGGCGATCGAAGCCGGCGATGCGGTGGCGGCGGCGACCGCGATGAAGGAGCACCTGGTCAACACCGGCCGGCTGCTGCTGCTGCAGGAGAGCGGCGGCCTCGACCCCAACCTCGGCTGGGCAGACCTGGTGGCGGGCTAAGTGCCGAAGCTGGTCAAGCTCGCCCTCGCCAACTGGCGCCGCCAGCGGCTGCGGGCCGCGCTCACCGCCGGCTCGCTCTCGCTCTCGGTCGGCGCCGTCGTCTTCGTCTACGCGCTCTCGGTCGCCTTCCAGAGCTCCGGCTCGGCCGCGGTCGAGGACGCGATCGGCAACGCCGATATCTGGGTCGTGCCCGCCAAGGGCGTCACCGTCGACCGCGACAAGGGCTTGATCAAGGCCGACGGCGCCCTGCCCGGCGGGCTGCAGGCGGAGGCCGAAGCGCTGCCGGCGGTGACTGCGGTGACCCCTGTCACCGGCTCCGGCGAAGGGACGCTGCAGATCAGCTCCAGCGACCCGCGCCAGACCGGCGAAGCGCTTGCCGCTCAGGGATTAACGGTAAGCAGCGACCCCTCGCGGGTCCAGGCCAAACCCGGCGACAGCGCGCTCGCCTACCTGGTCACCGTCAACACCGATCGCTTCGGCGTCTACACCTTCACCCAGCAGTTCGAGGCGGTGCAGGTGAACGAGGTCGCGGCCAGCGTGCTCGGCGTGGTCGGGCGGGTGACGCTGGCGCTCGGCTTCTTCTCAGTGCTGAGCTCGCTGCTGATCTCGATCGACGAGCGCCGGCGCGAGTTCGGGATCCTCGCCGCGGTCGGGATCACCGACGACGTGCTCTACCTGTTCCTGGTCGAGTCGGCGTTGCTGATCGGCGTCGGTCTGCTCGGCGGGGTCTTGTTTGGGGGCCTGATGTTCGCGCTGCTGATGCCGGGAATATTCGCCGTCGGCACCGTCTTCCAGGCGGTCGCCCTGGTCTCCGTCTACTTCCCGATCATGCTCATCGCCGGGGCCCTGATCCCGGCCTGGCGCCTGCTCCAGCGCAGCCCCCTGGAACTGCTGAGGAGCTCGCCCTGATGCGCTCGCTGCGCTACGCCCTGCGGATGGTCTCGCGCGCCCGCGGCCAGGCGCTGCTGCGCTCTTTCTCGGCCGCCGTGGCGGCGGCGCTGACCTTCTTCGTGCTGGCCCAGAGCGGCACCGTGCGGGCCCAGGCCGACGCGCTCTCGGTCGGCGGCATCGACGCCGGCCTGGTCGAGCGGGCGACGCTCTCACTGGCCCTGGTCGCGATCGCGGTCGGGGCGCTGCAGGTCGGGGTGCTGATGACCCGGGTGGTGCTGCAGCGGATGCACGAGATCGGCGTGCTCAAGGCCTCCGGCATCTCCGACCGCGACATCTTCCTCGTCTTCGCCTTCGAGGCCGTGCTCTACGGCCTGGTCGGCGGCGTCCTCGGCTGCCTGCTCGGGCTCGCGATCTCCGTCTTCGGGCCGATGCCGGAGGCCGACGAGGCACTGCGGGCGGCCCTGATCACGGTCGCCGTCTCGACCCTGGTCGCCGCCGTCGCCGGGATCGCCCCGGCCCGTAAAGCGATTCGCGCCCCCGCGGTGGAGGCGCTCTCCCACTCATGGTGATTCCGACGCACAACCCACGAAAGGAGCGAAGCCGATGAACGCCACTGGCCCCGGCCGCGACGACGACGTCGTGCGCACCGAAGACCTCTGGAAGCTGTTCCAGCTCGGCGACGAGGTGGTGAAAGCGCTGCGCGGGGTCTCGGTCCGGATCCGCCCGGGCGAGTTCGTCTGCGTGATGGGACCGAGCGGCAGCGGCAAGTCGACGCTGCTGCACCTGACCGGCGGGCTCGAGCGCCCGACCAAGGGCGAGATCGTGCTCCAGGGCCAGTCGCTGACCGGGTTGACCGAGAGCCAGCTCTCGCTGATGCGGCACAAATCGGTCGGCTTCATCTTCCAGAGCTACAACCTGATCCCGCTGCTGAACGCGGTCGAGAACGTCGAGCTGCCGTTGATGTTCGAGGCGACCGACGCGGCCCAGACCCGGGCCGAGGCGCAGGCGCTGCTGGAGCGGGTCGGGCTCGGCGCCCGCATGGACCACACGCCGGCGAAGATGTCCGGCGGCGAGCAGCAGCGCGTCGCCGTGGCGCGGGCGCTGATCGGGCGGCCGCAGCTGCTGCTGGCCGACGAGCCGACCGCCAACCTCGACCGCAAGAACGGGGCGGCGATCGTCGAGCTGCTGGCCGAGCTCAACCACGAGCGCGGGATGACCACCGTGGTCGCCACCCACGACGCCTCCGTGGCCGAGTCGGCCAGCCGGGTGATCGAGATGCGCGACGGCAAGGTCGTCTCCGACTCGGCCCCGTTCGCCGGCACCCACCCGGCGCCGGCGGCCGCCACCGGCTGAGGTCGCATGGCGACGCTGAGCAGCCACGACCCTTCCGCGCCCGAGCAGGTCGTCTTCGCGGCGGAGGAGAGGAGCGAAGCCGAGGTCTCGGCCCAGCTCGATGCCGCGATCGCCGCCTGGGAGAGCTGGCGTGCCGATTCCCCCCGGCGCGCCGCCTCCCTGGGGGCGTTTGCCGACGCGGTCGCCGCCCGCACCGAGCCCTTCGCCGAGCTGATGGTGCGCGAGGTCGGCAAGCCGCGGGCCGAAGCGGCCGCCGAGGTCGAGCGCGCGGTGGCGATCCTCCGCTACCACGCGCAGGCGGCGCTGGGGCCGGCGGGGGAGACCTTCCCCGGCTCGGCGCCCGGGGCCGAGGTCGTGGTCACGCGCGAGCCGCTGGGCGCGGTGCTGGCGATCTGCCCCTGGAACTTCCCGCTGGCGATCCCGCTCTGGAAGGCGGCGCCGGCGCTGGCCTACGGCAACGTCGTCCTGCTCAAGCCGGCGACCCCGGCGCTCGCGGTCGGCGAGCTGATCGCCGAGGCGGCGGCCGCGGCGCTGCCGGACGGCGTGCTCGGCGTAGCGCCGCTCTCCGGCGCCCGCGCCGCCGCGCTGCTCGACGACGAGCGGGTGGCGGCGGTCACCTTCACCGGCTCGACCGAGGTCGGGCTCGCGGTGGCGGCGCGGATGGCCTCCCGCGCCGCCCCCGCGCAGTGCGAGATGGGCGGCCAGAACCCGGCGATCGTGCTGCCCGACGCCGACCCCGGGGCGGCCGCCGCGGCGATCGTCGCCGGGGCGATGGGCTACGCCGGCCAGAAGTGCACGGCGACCCGGCGGGCGATCGCGGTCGGCGAGGTCGCCGAGCCGCTGCGGGAGGCCCTGGTCGAGCGGGTGGGCGCCCTCGCGGTCGGGCGCCCGGACTCCGACGGCGTCGCCGCCGGACCGCTGATCGACGCCAAGGCGGTCGACGAGTTCGAGCAGCGGGTCGCGGCCGCGCTCGCCGCCGGCGCCACCGAGCTGGCCCGGGCCGAGGTCCCGGCCGAGCTGCGCGGCGAGGAGGGGGCCGGCCACTTCGTCGCCCCGACGCTGCTGGCGGAGGACGACCCGGGCGCCGCGGTCAACCAGCTCGAGACCTTCGGCCCGCTGCTCACCCTGCTGCGGGCCGGGGACGAGGAGGAGGCGCTGGCCGCCGCCAACTCGACCCCCTACGGCCTGGTCGGCGCCGTCCACGGACGCGATCTCGGCCGCGCCCGGGCCGTCGCCGCCCGGCTGCGCTGTGGGCTGCGCCGGGTCAACGCGCCGACCCCCGGGGTCGACTACTACGCGCCGTTCGGGGGCGAGGGGCTCTCCGGCTTCGGGCCGCGCGAGCAGGGCCGCGCCGCCCGCGAGTTCTTCACCTCGGCGCGGACTCTGACCGTGCTGCCATCGCCGTGAAGTAGTCGAGCGCGGCGGGGTTGGCGAGCGAGTCGCGGCTGGCCGCCTGCTCGGCCGGGGTCCCCATCAGGATCCGCTTCACCGGCACCTCCAGCACCTTGCCGCTGAGCGTGCGCGGCACCTCCGCGATCTGGAAGACCTGGTCGGGGACGTGGCGCGGCGAGCAGCGTTCGCGCACCAGCCGCGCGATCTCCTGGGTCAGCTCTTCGTTGAGCTCGGCGTCCTCGCGCAGCACGACGAAGAGCGGCATCCAGCCGTCGGTGCCGGGGCGGGGCAGGTCGACGACGAGCGCGTCGAGGACGGCGTCGAGGTCGAGCACGGCGCGGTAGATCTCGCTCGTGCCCATGCGGATGCCGCCGCGGTTTATCGTCGAGTCGGAGCGGCCGTAGATGATCGCGGTGCCGCGCGCGGTGATCTCGATCCAGTCGCCGTGGCGCCAGACGCCGGGGAACATCTCGAAGTAGCTCTCGCGGTAGCGGCTGCCGTCCTCGTCCCCCCAGAAGTAGATCGGCATCGAGGGCATCGGCTCGGTCACGACCAGCTCGCCGACCTCGCCGACCACGGCCTTCCCCTCTTCGTCCCAGGCCTCGACCGCGGCCCCCAGCGCCCGCCCCTGCAGCTCGCCGCGGTAGACCGGCAGCAGCGAGACGCCGCCGACGAAGGCGGTGCAGAGGTCGGTGCCGCCGCTGGTCGAGAACAGCCAGGTGTCGGCGCCGAGGTGCTCGTAGATCCAGTCGAAGCCCTCGGGTGAGAGCGGCGAGCCGGTCGAGCCCACGGCCTTGAGCCGGCTCAGGTCGCGGCCGGCGCCGGGCTCGACCCCGGCCTTCATGCAGGCGGCGATGTAGGCGGCGCTGGTGCCGAACATCGTCACTTTGGCGCGCTCCGCCAGGTCCCAGAGCACGCCCATGTCGGGTGAGCCCGGGTTGCCGTCGTAGAGCACGATCGCGGCCCTGGTCAGTAGCCCGGAGACGAGGAAGTTCCACATCATCCAGCCGGTCGTGGTGAACCAGAAGAGCCGGTCGCCGGGGTGGGCGTCGACATGGAGGTGGAGCTTCTTCAGGTGCTCGAGCAGGATCCCGCCCTGGCCCTGGACGATTGCCTTCGGCAGCCCCGTGGTGCCGGAGGAGTAGAGGACCCAGAGCGGGTGGTCGAAGGGGAGGCGCTCGAACTCGAGCTCGGCGCCCTCGCCATCGGCCAGCAGCTCGGCCCAGGTGCCGGCGTCGCGCAGGGGAGAGAGGTCGGGCGCGGGGTCGAGGTAGGGGAGGACGACGGTCCGCTCCAGGCTCGGCATCGCCTCCTGCAGGGCGGCGACGGTCTGGCGGCGGTCGAAGTCCTTACCGCCGTAGCGGTAGCCGTCGACCGCGAACAGGATCTTGGGCTCGATCTGGGCGAAGCGGTCGACCACCGAGGCCGGGCCGAAGTCGGGCGAGCAGCTCGACCAGACGGCGCCGATCGAGGCGCTGGCGAGGAAGGCGGCGATCGCCTCGGGGACGTTCGGCAGGTAGGCGACGACGCGGTCGCCGGGCCCGACCCCGAGCCCGCGCAGGGCCGCCGCGCAGGCAGCGGCCTGGGCCCGCAGCTCGCCCCAGGTGATCGCGTCCAGCTCGCGCAGCTCGGAGGCGTGCAGGATCGCGGTCTCGGCGTCGTCCTTGCCGGCGAAGACGTGCTCGGCGTAGTTGAGCCGGGTGCCGGGGAACCACTCGGCCCCGGGCATCTCGCGGCTGCCGAGGACGGCGCCGCGCTCGCCGTCGGCCTGGACCCCGAAGAAGTCCCAGATCGCACCCCAGAACCCCTCGAGGTCGTCAACCGACCACTGCCAGAGCGCCTCGTAGTCCGCGAGCTCGAGTCCCCGCTCGGCCTCGAGCCAGCGCCTGAACTCGGTCAGGCGGGCGTTCTCGATCAGCTCGGCGGAGGGGCGCCAGAGCGGCTCGGGGGCGGCGCTCACGCCGTCGCCGCCGCGCGGGCGGCGCGCTCCCTGGCCAGCTCACCCCGGTCGTGGGCGCTGAACAGCGAGACCTCATCGCCATGGTTCGCGGCCAGCTCGCGCAGCCGCTCGGTGTTGGCGCAGCGAGCGCCGTGGTCGGCGGCGACGATGCGCTGGAACACGCTCAGCATCGGTGGGCAGCTCGGCGGCGTCGCGATCTGGGTCGGGCTGAAGTAGGCGTCGCCGCAGTGCAGCAGCCAGTCATCGCCGGTGTTGACGGCGACCCCGGCGTGCCCGAGCGAGTGGCCGACGAGCGGGATCAGCGCCAGCTCGACATCGAGGTCGGGCAGGACCCGCACGCTCTCGAAGCCGAACCAGCGATCGCCGCCGGCGCCGCTGTCGTACTCGGCCCAGCGCGGGCCGTGCTGCAGGTGCTCCTTGGGGTAGCGAGTGCGCTCGCGCAGGGGCGGGTGCAGCGCCGCCTCCTTCTCGGCCGCGAGCAGGTGGACCTTGGCGTCGGGGAAGTCCGGCAGGCCGCCGGCGTGGTCGATGTCGAGGTGGGTGGCGACGATGTGGCGGACGTCGACGGCGGCGAAGCCGAGCGCCTCGATCTGGGCGATCGCGGTTTCCTCCTGGCGCAGGCGCGGGTGCAGGGTGGCGCGCGGCAGCCAGCCGAGCTGGGAGGGGTCGCGGACGTCGCCGCTGCCGAAGCCGCTGTCGACCAGGACAAGCCCGTCGGAGCTCTCGATCAGCAGGCAGTGGCAGATGATTTCGTGCTTGGCGGTCGGGCCGCCCTCGCCCCCGAGCAGGCGCCCCCCGCGTGGGCACATCGACCCGCAGCTGAGGTGGTGGATCCGCATCCCCGCCGGCAGTCTAGTCGCGACTGGCCAGCAGGCCAGCCGGCCCGCGCCGGCTCTCCGGCCCTGGCGCTCTATCGTTCCCCCGGCGCCGGAGTGGCGGAATTGGCATACGCGATCGACTCAAAATCGATTGCCCTTGCGGGCTTGAGGGTTCGAGTCCCTCCTCCGGCACTAACTAGGCGGGCTGCGGCGCGGCGCCGGCGCCGTAGTCCTCGCCCGAGCCGATCGGGCGCTCCTCCTCGACGTGCCACTCCTGGCTGAAGCCGTAGAAGGCGGCGATCACGACGACGATCTGCAGCAGGCCGAGGATCACGACCAGGGTGCCGACCAGCGAGGAGGGCAGCAGAGCCTCGTCGAAACCGCTCTTTTCGCGGGCGAACCAGCTGCCGGCCCCGACCGCGCAGAAGATCGCCAGGATCGTCGAGAGCGCCGCGGCGACCGGCAGGATGCCCCGGTTCCAGCGGGCGACCAAGAAGGCGAAGAAGGCGTAGAGGACGACGTAGATGATGCAGACCAGGGCCATGCTGCCGCCGCCCTTGAGCAGCGACCAGCCGCCGATCGTGATCAGGGCCGCCAACACCGCCGTCGCCAGCAGCAAAAGCGCGATCACGAACTTGGTCGTGACCGACCCAGCCTTTTCCCGATTCGGCCGCCACAGTTCGTAGCCCGGCCTCACCTCTCCTACAGCCATGCCGACGATCATAGAATCTGTCAGCGACGATGCGGCATTGGTCGCGCGTTAAGCCCCGATTGGCGGGGCGTCACGCGGGCGTGACGGAATTGGCAGACGTGCCAGGTTTAGGTCCTGGTGGGCTTCGGCCCGTGGGGGTTCAAGTCCCTCCGCCCGCATCGCCGGACCGCGCGACCCGGCGCTCGTTACGATCCAAATCCCGCTCGGGGCAGTGGCCCAACTGGCTAAGGCACCGGTCTCCAAAACCGGCGATTCCAGGTTCGAGTCCTGGCTGCCCCGTCTCACGTTCCTGGCTTAGCCCAGGGCATCGCGAATCGGCGCGTCGGTGGGCGTCGTCGCGATCAGCTTGCGGTTGGCGAACTCGAGGAGCCCGAGGTGGGAGAGCTCGCGCCCGAAGCCGGAGCGCTTGACTCCCCCGAAGGGCAGGCCCGGCTCCGAGGCGGTCGGGTGGTTGACGAAGACCATCCCGGCCTCGAGCCGGGCAGCCACCGCCTGGGCGCGCTCGCCGTCGCTGCCGAACACCGCCGCGCCGAGCCCGTACTGCGAGCCGTTGGCGAGGGCGATCGCCTCCTCGTCCGACTCGACCCGGTAAACGACAGCGACCGGACCGAACAGCTCCTCGTGGTAGGCGCGCATCTCAGGGGTGACATCGGCCAGGATCGTCGGCTCGACGAAGGCGCCGGGGCGGTCGATGCGGCGGCCGCCGGTCACCACGCCGGCGCCCTTCTCGACGGCCTCGCCGACCTGCTCGATCACCAGCTCGGCCGCCCGCTCGGAGGAGAGCGGCGCCAGGGTCGTCGTCTCGTCGAAGGGGTCGCCAGGTTCGAGCTCGGCCATCCGTTCGGCGAGGCCGTCGAGGAAGTCCTGGAAGACGTCGGCCATCACGATCATCCGCTTGGCGCTGGTGCAGACCTGGCCCATGTTGTGCATCCGCCCGACGAACGCCGCCTCCACCGTGCGCTCGAGGTTGTCGCCGTCGAGGACGATGAACGGGTCGCTGCCGCCGAGCTCCAGCACCACCTTCTTGAGTCCACCGCCGGCCTCCTCTCCCAAAGCCGCGCCGGCCCGGTCGCTGCCGGTCAGCGAGCAGCCCTGGACGAGCGGGCTCTCGACCATCCGCGCGATGTCCTCAACCTCGACGAAGACGTTGGTGAAAACGCCCTCGGGAGCGCCGGCATCCGCGAACAGCGCCTCGATCGCCAGCGCGGATTGGGGCACGTTCCGCGCGTGCTTGAGCAGGATCGTGTTGCCGAGCACCAGGTTCGGGGCGCTGATCCGGATCGCCTGGTAGGCGGGGAAGTTCCACGGCTGCACGGTCAGCAGGACCCCGAGCGGCTCGGTGCGGATGAGCGCCGAGCCCCCGTCGTCCATCTCCAGCGGCTGGTCCGCTACCTGCGCCGGGCCCTTCTCGGCGTAGTACTCGAGGATCCGGATCGTCAGGTCCAGCTCCGCCCGGCTGTGGCGGATCAGCTTCCCCATCTCGAGCGTGATCGTCCGCGCCAGCTCCTCATAGCGCTTCCGCATCAGCAACGCCGCGCGCCCGACGATTGCGGCCCGCTCCGCCGTCGATTGCTGCCGCCACGGCCCCGACGCGCTGTGAGCCCGTTCGATGACCCGATCGATCTCCTCGCCGCGCAGCGAAGGGAACTCCCGCACCACCTCGTTGGTGTACGGGTTGACGGTCGCGTAGCCGCCGCGGGGGCCTGCCTTGGCATGAGCCATCGCCACGGCGTTGCCCTCCCTAAGCCCGCACCGCGGAGATGTCGATTCGCAGCGCGACCTCGTCGCCGACCAGCAGCCCGCCGCCGACAAGAGACTGCTGCCAGGTGAGACCGAACTCGGTCCGGTCGATCGAGCCGCGGACCGCGATGCCGACGCGATCTTTGCCCCAGGGGTCGACGGCCGCGCCTTCGACGTTGGCCTCGACCTCGATCTCGCGGGTGACGCCCTTGATCGTCAGATTGCCGGTGACCCGGTAGCTCCCTGCCTCGACGTGCTCGATCGCCGTCGACTCGAAGCTGATCGACGGCCAGCGCTCGGCGTCGAAGAAGTCTGGCCCCCGCAGGTGTTCGTCGCGGTCGTCGTTGTTGGTGTCGATCGAGGCGACCTGGGCGCTGCCCCGAACCCGTGAGTCGTGGTAGTCCTCGGCCGCCTCCAGCACCCCCTCGTACTGCTTGAAGTGCCCGCGGACGGTGGAGATCATCATGTGCTTGACCTCGAAGCCGACGCTGGAGTGGATCGGATCCACCGTCCAGGTCCCGGTCGGCACCCGCACGATTCCCTGTTCGGTCTGCAACTGGATCGGCATCTCTACTCTCCGGTAGGCCGCCGCGACACTCCTGTCAACCCGGCAATTTGTGGCTTCGTCACCGCGCGGCCCCTTCCACCGCTCCCGGCGCCGCTGCGACGTCGGCGCCGGAACCGATTCCCTGGATGTCGGGGACCTGGGCCGCCTCGGCCGTGCGCCAGTCGTCGTAGGCGGCCTCGACCGCCGCCACGAGCAGCTCGCGCTGGCGCTCGAGCGGCGGACGGCGGGCCGCGGGGGCGGTCGCGAGCAGGTCGTCGAGGGCGGCGAAGAGGCGCCGCGCCACTCGCCGCTGCCCAGCTGCCGGCCGGAGAGCTGGCGCAGGCAGTCGTGGAGCCGGTCGATCGCCTGTACGGCCGTGGTCGGATCGTCGAAGGGCTGGGCGATGCTGCGCTCGGCGATGTCGACGAGTTTGCGGAAGCCGTAGGCTGGGTCGCGAGTGTGGGTGCGCTCGCCGCCGAGCACGACCGACCGCACCGCCGCGGCGCGGTCCAGCCGCCCGTCGTCGCCCTCGACCTGGATCAGCGGCGCTTCGGAAGGGACGAAGTCCCCCATCATCGGCACCAGCTCGAGCCGGCAGCCGGCCGCGGCGGCGAGCTCGACCAGGCGCTCGCGATCCACCTCGCAGACGACGCCGGGCTTGGGAGCTGCGATCGCGTCCGTCGGCAGAACTCCGGTCGCGTCCGCCACCGGTTCGTCGTAGCGGCTGTCGAGCTCGTCGCGGAGGTCGTCGCCGACCAGGTCGATCAGGCCGGCGACGCGCATCGACTGGCCGATGTGATGGATGTAGAGGAGGAGCGTCGCGAAGCTCGCCATGGCCAGCAGATAGGCGACCAGCATCGTCAGCCCGGGCACCTCACCGCCCTCGCCGACCCGGCGGATCGAGAGCAGCGTGAAGGCGACGGTCCCGACGAAGACGCCGATCGCCCACTGGCTACGGCGGTCGTTGAGCAGCGAGCGGACGATTCGCGGCGAGAACTGCCCCATCGCGAGCTGAATCACGACCAGGCTGAGGCTGAGCACCAGCCCCGTCAGCTGCACCGTCGACTGCGCGATCGTCGCAAGGATCTGGCGGGCCGCGCTCGGCGAACCGGTGAGGGTGCCCGGCAACAGGTCGAACCCGTTGGCGCTGTCGATCGCGGTCGTCGTCAAGGAGAGCGCCGCCCCGGCGAGGAGGCAGCCGACCGGAATCAGCCAGAGGGCCGACGCAGCCGCCGCCAGGGCGTCGCGGCCTACGGCTCGAGTGCGACCTTCACGCACCGTCGCGCTCGCGCTCGGAGGTGATCACAAAGCTCGGCCGATATCGCCGACGGCGATCCGCTCGTCGCGTTGACCCGGACGGAGGGATTCGCAGGGGTTCGACATGAGCCCTAACTGCCCCCGGACGGGGCGCCGGAATCACAACCAGGGCTTGTATCTGGGCTCCGGCTCAGAGGCCCGCGCGGTGTCGAGCGCCTCGTGTGCCGTTTGCAGGCTGAGCTGAGCCTTCGGCAGCAGCGCGCGGCCCGCCGCGGTCAGCTCGACCCGCCTGGTGGTGCGGAAGAAGAGGCTGCGTCCGACCTGCTCCTCGAGGCAGCGGATCTGCGCCGACAGCGCCTGCTGGGAGAGGCCGAGCCGAATGGCGGCGCCGGAGAAGCTCAGCTCCTCGGCCACCGCGGCGAAGTAGCGCAGGCGCCGCAGGTCGGGAGCGGGAAGGTCGACCAGGGCGGATCCGACCTGCGGGACGGAGCGCAGCAGCCGGTCGTGGCTCTCGTGGTTCAGCCGCGGCATCGCGTTTTCCAAATCACCGTTTGCTCGATCTGTAGCGTCGCCGGCGCTCCCTCGAGACGATTCGTGGGGCCGGTCGAGCCGGTTTCTCCTGGTCCTCGGGCTGTCCCTCATCTGGGAAGGCGACGAACTCGAAGCGTCCCATTCCTCGCACGAGGCAACGGGGGCAATGCAGGGGAGGGGCCGCGGTACGGATCCGCAGCCGGCAATTGGGACATTGCGTCTGCGACATCGTCAGGACACTGCACCGCCTCCAACCGCCATGGGCCTCCGGCCAGACGCTTGACGATCAGCGCCAACGTCGAGTTGTTTCGAATCCAACCCCGCCCCTTTTCAGATTGCATCGCTCGGGCCGCCCTTGCCACCCTGTGTGCACTCCCACTGGTATGACATGCGGACGTGGCTTCAAGCCCGGCGCCAGCGGGCCTCGGCTCACCCAGAGTTGACAACCCAGCGGCGCGGCCTACCAGATGCCACATGGCCGCTGTGCGCAATCAGGGCATGGGCGCCCCCGAGCCAACCGAGACCCCCGACCGCGACGGCGCCTTCCCGCGGCTCAGCGGGGGTCAGATCGAGACGTTGACGGCGCGCGGGCGCAGCTCGCCGACGAAGGTGGGGGAGCGCCTCTACCGCCAGGGCGACTCTCCCTACGACTTCTTCGTCGTCCTCGAGGGCCTGATTTCCGCCCACGTCGACGCCGAGGGGGACGAGCCCGCGGTCGCCGTCCATGGCCCCCGCCGCTTCCTCGGGGAGCTCAGCCTGCTGACTGGGCAGCCGGCCTTCTACACGACGGTCGTCCGCGAGGCCGGGCAGGTGCTGCAGGTGGCCCCGGACACGCTGCGCCAGCTGGTCGGCGAGGATCCGCCCCTCGCCGACCTAGTGCTGCGCGCCTTCCTGCTGCGTCGAGAGCTGCTCAGCGGCCTCGGCGCCGGCCTCAAGATCGTCGGCTCACGCCACCTCCCGGACACCCGCCGCCTGCGCGACTTCGCTGCCCGCAACCGGCTGCCGTTCCGCTGGATCGACCCCGACCGCGACCCTCGTGCCGAGGCGCTGCTCGAGCGGCTCGGGATCCTGCCCGAGGAAACCCCGGTCGTGGTCTGGGGCAGCCGGGTCTGGCGCAACCCGGGAAACGCTGAGCTGGCGGCGGCGGCCGGGATGCGCGAGGAGCCGCCGCGCGACCGGGTCAGCGACCTCGTCGTCGTCGGCGCCGGGCCGGCCGGCCTGGCAGCGACCGTCTACGGTGCCTCGGAGGGCTTGCTCACCGCGGCCCTCGACGGAATCGCCGTCGGCGGCCAGGCCAGCACCTCCTCGCGGATCGAGAACTACCTCGGCTTCCCGTCGGGGATCTCCGGCGCCGAGCTGGCCGAACGGGCGACGATCCAGGCGCGCAAGTTCGGTGCCCGGATCGTCGTCGGTGCCGCCGCGGTCGGGCTCGAGCTCGGTGACGGATCCCACACGATCTCGCTTGACGACGGCTCGACGCTGCAAACGCGGGCGTTGCTGATCGCCACCGGCGCCCGTTATCGCCGTCTCCCGGTCGAGCGGCTCGAGCACTTCGAGGGCAGCGGTGTCCACTACGAGGCAACCTTCATGGAGGAGCAGCTCTGCGTCGGCGCTCCGGTCGCCGTGGTCGGCGGCGGCAACTCGGCCGGGCAGGCAACCGCCTTCCTCTCACGCCGTGCCAGCAAGGTCTATCTGCTGCTTCGCCATGGCGAGCTGACTCGCGACATGTCGCGCTACCTGGCCGACCGGATCGAGCGCCTGCCCAACGTCGAGGTGCTTCGCAACACCGAGGTCCGCGAGCTGCTCGGGGACGACTCCCTGGAAGGGGTCGTCGTCGAGGACTTGGAGAGCGGCGCACGCCGGCCCCTCGACCTGCGCGAGCTGTTCGTCTTCATCGGCGCCGAGCCGTGCACGGACTGGCTCGAGGGCGTCGTCCCCCTCGACGACCACGGTTACGTGCTGACCGGGTCCGGCGCGGCAGCGGAGAGCCGCAACGGCGAGGCGCCTCCCGCCCTGCTCGAAACCGGGGTGCCGGGGATCCTCGCCGCCGGGGATGTCCGAGCCGGCTCGATCAAGCGCGTCGCCTCAGCGGTCGGCGAGGGGGCAATGGCGGTACGCCTCGTCCACGCCCAGCTCAACCCCTGAGCGGCGGGGTTTAACCGCCTGCTCGGAAGCCGTGAGGTCCCTCTCTAGGAGACCGATCCGCGAGTTCGTTGTTGACCGGGACTCAGAGCGCGGCGACCGCCGCCTCGACGGGCGTCTCGCCGGAGACCACCTCGAACGTCTTGCCGACTGCGTTGTCGGCGGTGAGGACGGTAGCTAGGACCGCCACCACGTCGGCACGCGGGATCTCGCCTCGCTCCACCCGGTCGGCGATCGTGACCAGGCCGGTCGGCGGCTCGTCGGTGAGGCTCGCTGGACGCACGACCGTGTAATCGAGGCCGCTCGCTTCGAGCTCTTGGTCGGCTTTTGCCTTGGCCCGCAGGTACTCGCCGAAGACGCCGCCTCCCTCGGCCGGCGGATCTCCGGCGCCGATCGAACTGACCATCGCGTAGCGAGTCACCCCCTTGGCATTTGCCGCCGCGATCAGCTTGACGGCGCCGCCGTAATCCAGGGACCACTTGCGCTCGGCCCCGCTGCCGGGACCGGCGCCGGCCGCGAAGACGATGGCATCGGCGTTCTCGACCGCCGCTCCCACGTCATCGTCGGCCTCGAGGTCGCAGAGGACCGGCTCGATGCCGTTGGCAACCAGGTCCTCGGCCTGCTCGGGCTTGCGGATCAGCCCCCTGACCCGGTCGCCGCGCGCGGCCAGCAGCTTGCCCAACTGCAGGCCGATCTTTCCGTGTCCACCAGCAATAACCACGTCCATCACGCCACCTCCATCGTCGGATCGGCCTGCCATCTCGCGTTGGACCCCAATATTCAGTTCCGCCATCAAGCTAGCCCCCGGAAGCGCCCCACGGCCCGGCGACTATTGCGCGGAGCTTGGCGAGGGCGCGCTCCTCCAGCTGCCTCACCCGCTCGACGCTGAGGTTGGACTCGCGGCCGATTTCGCGCAGCGTCTGCTGCCGGCAGCCAATCCCGAAATGAGCAAAGACGATGCGGCGCTCGCGCTCCTCGAGGCCGGCGGCGAGTTCCCCGATGTGCTCCCCGTCGGCCAGGTCGACGACCCGTTCGTACTCCTCCTCGGCGACTGGATCGGCGAGCCGCTCGGCGAAGGTCGGCACTCTTTCCCCGTCGCCGGGTGGGGGCGCCTGCAGACTGCTCGGGGCGCGCTCGACCGAGACCAGGCGCTGGACCTGGTCCAGCGGCATCCTGGCGGTCTCGGCGAGCTCGGAGTCGGAGGGCTCGCGCCGGTTCGCCTGGGCGAAGGCGGCGCGCGCCCGCTTCATCTGGACGAGGCTGCGGGCGGCCCGGTCGGAAAGGACGACGGGACTGGTCAGCTCGGCGACGAGCTGCTGTATCGCCTGCCGGACCCACCACGAGGCATAGGCCCAGAACGGCGTCTCGTAGCAGCTGTCGTAGCGCCGGGCGGCGCGCAGCAGGCCGACGACACCCTCCTGCTGGAGCTCCCGGCGTTCGAGGCTGCGGAAGCTGCGGTAGCGGTTTGCGACCCCGTTGATCGCCGGCATGAAGGCGGTCACCAATTCCTCGGTGGCGGCTCGGTCACCGGCCTCGGTCAGGGCCAGAAGATGGCGCTCTCGGGCCATGGGGAGAGGCGAGCTCGCTGGATGCGCGCCGTCGCGCATGCGCCTTCTTCCTCCGCTGTTGCAGTCCGTGGACCGGGCAGTTCCGGATCACCGGGACCTATAGCTCGAGATGCTCGAGGCCGCCGCCCAGTAAGCCTTCCGTTTTCCCTTCGGCAGGCTGTCTTAAACCTCTTGACGCCGGCCTTCGCCGTCCTACCAAGAAGGTGTGCAAGCCCGCGAATGGTGAAACGGCCCGGACACCCGGGCCTGGGAGGAGGCACAATGGCGAAGGCAGTCGGAATCGACCTCGGCACGACCAACTCGGTGGTGGCCGCAACGATGGAGGGCGGACAGGCCGAGGTGATCCCGAACTCCGAGGGGTCGCGGACGACGCCGTCGGTGGTCGCCTTCACCGAGGACGGCGAGCGGCTGGTCGGCCAGATCGCCAAACGTCAGGCGATCCTCAACCCCGAGGCGACGATCCACTCGGCCAAGCGGTTCATCGGCCGTAAATGGGACGAAGTCCAGACCGAGATCGAGACCGTCCCCTACAAAATCGTCAAAGGGCCCAGCGACGCGGTCCGCTTCGATGTACGCGGGAAACAGCATGCGCCGGAGGAGATCTCGGCCGCGGTGCTGCGCAAGCTCGCCGACGACGCGGCCAAGTTCCTCGGCGAAAAAGTCACTGAGGCGGTGATCACGGTCCCCGCCTACTTCAACGACGCACAGCGCCAGGCGACCAAAGACGCTGGCAAGATCGCCGGCCTCGAGGTGCTGCGGATCATCAACGAGCCGACCGCGGCGGCGCTCGCCTACGGTCTCGACAAGAAGGGCTCCGAGACCGTCCTTGTCTTCGACCTCGGCGGCGGCACCTTCGACGTCTCGCTGCTGGAAGTCGGCGACGGCGTGATCGAGGTACGGGCGACCAGCGGCGACGGCCATCTCGGCGGCGACGACTTCGACAAACGGATCGTCGATTGGCTGGCCGAGGAATTCAAGAAGGACCAGGGGATCGACCTGGCGACGGACCCGCAGGCTCTGCAGCGCCTCTTCGAAGCCGCCGAGCGGGCCAAGGTCGAGCTCTCCTCGACCACCCAGACGCAGATCAACCTGCCGTACATCACCGCCGATGCGGCGGGGCCGAAACACCTCACCGTGACGCTCGCCCGGTCGAAGTTCGAGCAGCTGGTCGAGGATCTGATCGAGCGCACCCGTGGGCCGGTCGAACAGGCGCTGAAAGACGCCGGCCTCAGCGCGGACGGCATCGACGAGGTGATCCTGGTCGGCGGCTCGACCCGGATCCCGAAAGTCCAGGACCTGGTCCGCAAACTGACCGGCGGCAAGGATCCGAACCAGACGGTCAACCCGGACGAGGTAGTCGCGATCGGCGCCGCCCTGCAGGCCGGGGTGCTGAAGGGCGAGGTCGAGGACGTCGTGCTGCTCGACGTGACTCCGCTCTCGCTCGGGCTGGAGACGATGGGCGGCGTGATGACGAAAGTCATCGAGCGAAACACGACGATCCCAGCCCGGCGGACCGAGGTTTTCTCGACCGCTGAGGACAGCCAGACCGCGGTCGACATCGTCGTCCTCCAGGGCGAGCGCGAGATGGCGCGCGACAACCGGCAGCTGGCCAAATTCCGGCTCGAAGGAATCCGGCCGGCGCCGCGCGGCGAGCCGCAGGTCGAGGTCACCTTCGACATCGACGCGAACGGCATTCTCAACGTCTCGGCGCGCGACAAAGACACCGGCGCCGAACAGCAGGTGACGATCACCGAAACGACCAACCTCGACAGCTCCGACATCGAGCGGATGATCAAGGAAGCCGAAGAACACGCGGCCGAAGACCGCCAGCGGCGCGAAGAGGTCGACGCCCGCAACGAGCTCGACGCCTTCGCCCATCGGGTCGAACGGCAGCTCGAGGAAATCGGCGACCGGGTGCCGGTCAACCAGAAAGAGCAGGCCGGGGCGCTGGTCCGCGACGCGCGGGCGGCGATCGAGGAGCAGGCCGGTCTCGACCGCGTGCGGCCGCTGGTCTCCGACCTGCAGCAGATGGTCCAGGCGCTGCAGAGTGCCGGTGCGACGGCCGGCCCCCGAAACGGCGACGGCGGCGAGAGCGAGGCCGCGGCCGAGGAGGAGGAAGTTGTCGATGCCGAGTTCACCCGTGAGTGAGGAGGAGCGCCAGGCGCATCAGGCCGAGGGAGCGGCGCAGGTGGCCGACCAGGAGCCAGGCGGCGTGCAACCGCCCCCAGGCGACGACGAGCGCTACCTGCGCGCACTCGCCGACCTCGAGAACTACCGCAAGCGCTCGGCGCAGGAAGTGGAGCGCCGGGTCACCGAACAGGCCGAGCGGCTGCTGCTCGACTGGATCGAGGCGGTCGACAGTGTCGACCGAGCACTGGGGATGCAGCCCTCCGACGGGCTGCGCAGCGTCCGCGAGCAGATGGAGGCGATCCTCGCCCGGCAGGGCGTCGAACGGGTTGGCGCCATGGGTGATCACTTCGACCCCGAGCTGCACGAGGCGATCTCGGTTCAGGAGAGCGACGAGGCCCCCGACCGCACCGTGCTCGACGTCGCCCGCTCGGGCTATCGCCGCGGTGAGCGGGTGCTGCGCCCGGCGCAGGTGGTGGTTTCGCGGGAGGGCGGCGGCTCAGAGCGAGAGCAGAAGCCCGGGGGAGAAGGTGAGGACTGATTGGCGGTCGGCTTTCGTGACTACTACGAGGTGCTGGGCGTCCCGCGCGGCGCCAGCGACGAGGAGATCCGCAGCGCCTACCGCAAACTCGCGCGCGAATACCACCCAGACGTCAACAAGGATCCCGGCGCCGAGGACCGCTTCAAAGAGGTCTCGGAGGCCTACGAGGTTCTGCGCGACCCCGAGAAGCGAGAGCAATACGAGCGCCTCGGGGCGAACTGGAAAGCCGGCGAGGACGTCAGCGGCGCCTCCGGGTTCGGCGGCGGCTTCGGAGGCGGCGACGGCCAGGGATTCGGCGACGGCGCCGGCTTCAGCGATTTCTTCGAGAGCTTCTTCGGCGGCCGGAGAGGGGCCTCCGGGGGCTTCGAGGGCTTCTCGATGCGGGGCGGCGACCAGGAGGCGACGATCGAGGTCGCGCTCGAGGAGGCGGCCCGTGGCGGCAAACAGAAAATCTCGCTTGCCGACGGCCGCGACTTCGAGGTGCAGATCCCGCCCGGCGTGCGAGACGGTCAGAAAATCCGCCTTGCCGGCCAGGGCGGGGAAGGGGCGAGCGGCGGGCCCGCGGGGGACCTCTACCTGCGGGTGCGGATCAAACGCCATCCGCGCTTCCGGCGCGAAGACGACGACCTCGTGGTCGAGATCCCGGTCGCGCCCTGGGAGGCGGCGCTCGGGGCTACGGTTCCCGTCCCCACCCTCAACGGCAGCGCCAGGGTCAAAGTCCCGGCCGGCTCCTCCAGCGGCCGCCGTCTGCGGCTGAGAGGCGAGGGGATGCCGGGCCCGGGCGGACGCAAAGGGGATCTCTACGCAAGCGTCAGAGTCGTCGTTCCGAAGGCACTCGGGAAACGCGAGCGCGAGCTGTTCGAGGAGCTGGCCGCGGTCTCGCGGTTCGACCCGAGGCAGGGGCGCTGATGTCGCCCGGCACGACGCTCGTCCTCCTCGACGCCCGGGCGCTGGCCCGTCGCTCCGGCCTGCACCCCGACCTGGTGCGGCGGCTGATCGCGCTCGATGCCGTCGACCCCCTCGATTGGGACGCCGCGGCACGCCTCGCGCGTCTGGCGCGGCTGCGTCGCGACCTCGGCCTCAACGTCGCCGGCGCGGCGCTCGTCTGCGACCTGCTGGAGCGGATCGAGGAGCTGGAAGCCCGGCGGCACTAGCCGACGTGCGATCGCCATGGCGACGGTGAAGCTGGGCCTGATCGTCTCGCCCGCAATCGACCAGGTCGCGGCCGACGAGCTGGCGGCCGACCTCGGCGCTGCCCTGGCCGAGCGCTACCCCAAGGTCGAGTGGAGGTCAGAGGTCCTCACCGACCCGCTGGCCGAGCCGCCGGTGCACCTGACCGATCTCGTCTCCGCAGCCCGTCGCCTGTTGCTCGACGCCGATTGGGACCTGGCGGTGGCGATCACCGAGCTGCCTCTGCGACTCGCGCACCGGACGTTGCTCAGCCATGCCAGCCGCACCCATGGCGTGGCGCTGGTCTCGCTGCCGGCGCTCGGCGTGCTGAGGCGGCGACGGCGTCTCTACGACGTCAGCGCCGACGCGGTCGGGACTTTGATCGGCGATCCGGAGGGTGGCCGCGCTGCCACATCGTCCGGCGCAGGACTTGGGGTCCAGCGCCGGCTCACCGAGCTGGCCGGCGACGTCGACGACGACGGGGGCGCCGCCTACGTCGCCCGGGTGATCGGCGGCAACCTGCGCCTGCTTGTCGGGATGGTCGGTGCCAATCACCCCTGGCGGCTGGTCGGGCGGCTTTGGCGGGCGATGCTGGCGGCGGTCGCGGCGGTCGCCTTCGGCTTGATCCAGATCGAAGTCTGGAAAATCGCCGCAACCCTCGGCCCGCTGCGACTGGCGATTGCCGGCCTCGCCTCGATCGCCGCCGCCTCGGTGACGCTGATCGCCGGCCACCGCCTCTGGGAGCGGGCACCCGCCCCGCGTGTGCGCGAGCAGGTGACGTTGTTCAACCTGGCAACCACCGCAACGGTCGCATTCGGAGTCGCCGCGCTTTACCTCTTCGTCTTCGTCGCCAGCCTGCTCGCCGCCCTGCTGCTGATCGAGCCGTCGCTTCTCTCGGAGGCGCTCGGACGGGATACGGACATCTGGGACTACGCGCGCATCGCCTGGCTCTCGAGCGCGTTGGGGACGATCGGCGGCGCCCTCGGCGCGACTCTGGAGACCGACGAGGCAGTCAAGGAGGCCGCGTACGCGCACCGACCGAAGAGCGCCCGGGAGCGATAGCCGCTTCGTGTCATAGGGCGTCCGGCATAACCTCTGTGCGGTGAGCGCGCGGCGGATTGCCGACAGGTCGACGATCGCGGTGCCGCTGCTGGCGCTGGCGGTGATGGCAGCGTCGTGGGGCTCGGACCCGGCGACGCCGGTCGTGGTCGTGCTCGACCTCTTCCTCGCCGGCGGGGTGCTGGCCGCGGTGCACCACGCCGAGGTGATCGCGCGGCGGGTGGGGGAGCCGTTCGGGTCGCTGGTCCTGGCGGTCGCGGTGACGGTGATCGAGGTGGCGCTGATCGTCACCCTGATGGTCTCCGGCGGCGAGGAAACCGAGACCCTTGCCCGCGACACGGTCTTCGCGGCGGTGATGATCACCTGCAACGGCATCGTCGGCCTCTCGATCCTGACCGCGGCCCTGCGCGGCCGGCTCGCCTCCTTCAACGCCGAGGGCTCGGCGACCGCCTTCGCCACCGTGATCACCCTGGCCACGCTCAGCCTCGTCCTGCCGACCTTCACCACCAGCAAGACCGGCCCCGAATTCTCGGCCTCCCAGCTCGCCTTCGCCGCGGTCGCCTCGATCTGCCTCTACGGCCTCTTCCTGCTGGTGCAGACCGTCCGTCACCGGGGCTTCTTCCTCGACTCCGCGGAGGACGTGGCCGCGGACAAGGAGGAGAACGAGCATGGGCCGCCGCCCAGCCGCGGCGCGGCGCTGCGCAGCCTCGGCCTGCTCCTGGTCGCCCTGGTCGCCGTCGTCGGCCTCGCCAAGCTCAGCTCCGGGGCGATCGAGGACGGGGTCAAATCGATCGGGGCGCCGCAGTCGGCGGTCGGCGTGGTGATCGCCCTGCTGGTGCTGATGCCGGAGACCCTGACCGCCTGGCGCAACGCCCGCCGCGGCCGCGTCCAGGTCAGCTTCAACCTCGCCTACGGCTCGGCGATGGCGAGCATCGGGCTGACGATCCCGGCGATCGCGATCGCCTCGATCTGGCTCAGCGGGCCGCTCGTGCTCGGCCTCGGCGCGACCCAGATCGGGCTGCTGGTCCTGACCGGGATAGTCAGCGCCCTGACCCTCTTGCCCGGGCGCGCGACCCTGCAGGAGGGCGGCGTCCACCTGATCATCCTCGCCGCCTTCCTCTTCCTCGCGCTTAATCCCTGAGCGGCTTCGCGCGCCTTTCGGCCCGCCCGCCGCGGCGCCTGCCTATACTGCGCCGCGACCAGATACCTGCCTAATCCCCGGCCTCGGAGGCCGGGAAGCGGGGGAACCACAGGGGAGATCCTCTCCCCGGGGGCGAATCGGACAGGTGTGTCCGTAGCGCAGCTCTTTCAGCGCGAGCCCGACAGCTAACCCCGTCGGCTCCAGAGAGAGAGGATGCACCTTGGTCGGTCAGCAGTCAGAACGCCTTCGCAGACGCGCCGCACTCGCGGTCGCCGCTGCCCTCGCGACGCTCGCCGTCGGCGCGACGGCCGCAATTCCCGCGGCTCAGGCCGGCGAGGGCGGGCTCAGCTCCGCCCCCGCCGCCCCGCCGGTTCAGACGCCCGCCCCCGGCGTGGCCTCGGCCTACCCGATCCGCGGGGCGCACGAGTACTGGGCGGGCTGGGGAGACGGTCGCGGTCACCAGGGCGCCGACGTCGGCGCCCGCTGCGGGACGCCGCTGGTCGCCGCCCAGGCGGGCCGGGTCCGCTTCGTCAAATCCCACCCGCGGGCCGGCAACTACCTGGTCATCGACGTCGCCGAATCGGTCTTCGACCTCGCCTATATGCACCTGGCCGAACCTGCCCCCGTCAAACCCGGCGAGAGCGTCGCCGCGGGCCAGCCGGTCGGCCTGGTCGGCGATACCGGCAACGCCTCGGGCTGCCACCTGCACTTCGAGCTCTGGGAAGGCGCCTACTACGGCGGCGGCGCCCCGATCGACCCGATGCCCTACCTGCTCTCCCTGGACGGCGAGCGCAAGCGGCTCAAGCAGCGCTCGCTCAAGCAGCGCTGACGCGCCGGCCATAGCGGGCCGGCCGTCGCGGCCGATGTTTCGACCTCGGTCCGGGCGGGCAACATTGCCTCAAGAGTCTTCGAGGAAAGGAAGTGCGCCGTGCCGGGTCCAGTCCGCAACCGCCTGCTGTCCGTCCGCCTCTTGTCAATCGCAGTTCTCTGCGCGGCGCTCGCGCTGGTGCTGGCCGCGCCGGCCGCGCTCGGGGCGCCGCTCCGCTACGTCGCCCTCGGCGACTCCTACAGCGCCGCCTCGGGGGTGCTGCCGGTCGATCTCAGCGCGCCGCAGTGCCTGCGCTCGACCCGCAACTACCCGCGCGTGATTGCCGGCGCCACCGGTGCCGAACTCAAAGACGTCACCTGCGGCGCCGCCGAAACGAACGACTTCTTCGAATCCCAGTATCCGGGCACGGCGCCGCAGCTGAACGCGGTGGGGGCGAGCACCGAACTGGTGACGATGACGATCGGCGGCAACGACAGCGGCGTCTTCATCAGCGCGATCCTCGCCTGCGGTGCCGCCGGCGTCTCCACTCTCGGCTTCGGCAGCCCCTGCAAAGACCGCTACGGCAGCTCCTTCGAAAACACGATCAACAACACCACCTACCCGGCGCTGGTCAACGCGCTGGGCGCGGTGCGGGCAAAAGCTCCGGCTGCCGAGGTGGCGATCCTCGGCTACCCCTGGATCATGCCGGCGAGCGGTGGCTGCTTCCTGAAAATGCCGGTCGCCAAAGGCGACGTGCCCTACGTGCGCGGCATTCAGGCCGCGCTCAACGACGCCGTCCGCCGCGCCGCGCTGGCAACCGGGGCGACCTACGTCGACATGAACGCGGCCTCCGACGGGCACGACGCCTGTCAGCCGCTCGGGGTGCGCTGGGTCGAGCCGGTCCTGCTCGGGACCAACCCGGTGGTCGTGCACCCGAACGCGCTTGGCGAGCGGGAAATGGCCGCGCAAGCGATCGCCGTGCTCGGGCTGTAGGCCGCCAGGCCGGGCGAGCTCAGCGCTTGCCCGGCTCGAGCCCGACCAGCACGTAGTAGCCGACCAGGAAGAGCTTGCGACCGTCGGAGACGACCGGGGTGTAGCCGGCCTGCTTCATCTCGAAGGTCTTCTTCTTGGTGACCGCGTCGATCCCGATCGTCTTCCCGGTCTTGAAGCTGGAGGTGTAGACGGTGTGGTCGATCACGGTTGCCGTGCCCGGCACCGGGCCGCCGACGTCGTAGCTCCAGCGCACCTTGCCGGTGGCGGCGTCGAGCGCGAAGAAGCGGCCGTTTTCGGAGCCGATGTAGACGGTCGGGGGCGTGCCAGGGACCTCGGCCAGGGCGGGGGAGCCGTAGACCTGGCCGCCGGTGTCGAAGGACCACTCGACCTTGCCGGTCTTTTCGTCGAGGGCGAAGACGGTGCCGTCGTCGCGGGCGGCGTAGACCTTGCCGAAGGCGATCCCGGGCGAGGAGAAGAAGCCGCCGCGCCCGAAGGGCGGCTGCTTGCTGGTGTTGGTGCGCCAGAGCGTCTTACCGCTGTCGGCGTCGAGGGCGAACAACGAGCTCTCGTAGTCGGCGACGTAGAGGCGGCCGTCGTGGTAGCTGGGGCTGGCTTTGATCGCGCCGGGCGAGTCGAAGCGCCACTCGACCCTGCCGTCGGAGGCCCGCAGCGCCACCACCTGCTTGGAGTCGGTGCCGAGGTAGAGCCGGCCCTCGGCGGCCATCGGCGAGGATTCGAGATGGGCGCCGAGGTCGCGGACCCAGACCTTGCGCCCGGTCGCGGCGTCGCCGGCGGCGAGGTGGCCGGTGAGGAAGGCGCCGAAGACCTTGTCTTCGTAATAGACCGGCGCGGTGACGAAGTTCGGCTTGCCCTTGTTGCTGGGGCGGATGTTCAGTTCCCACAGCACCTTGCGGTCGTGCAGCCGCACCGCTTTGCCGTTGCCGTACTTGTTGATCACGTAGGCGACCCCTTCATGGATCGCCGGCGGGAACTCGATCAGCGCGTGCGTGTTGATCTGCCACGCCTCCCGCAGCGGCGGGTCGAGCAGTTCCCCTTCCGCCGGCAAATAGTGCGTCCGCTCCGGCACCCGCCCGAAGTAGGGCCAGCTGATCAGCCCTTCGTCGCCCTTGGTCGCGGTGACGTCCTCGCCTTCGCTGCCCCCATCAGAGCTGCCCCCGCAGCCCGCCAGCAGCGCCCCGAGCGCCAGCAGCAGGCAGACGACAGCAAGGCCTTTCGATCGAGCGCGCATGAGAAGGCTGTATCGGCAGCGGGGCAAAATCCCGAAGTGCCCCGGACGACGATTCGACAAACGCCCCGACGAGAGAGAGCGGCGGACGGGAGTCGAACCCGCGTCATTAGCTTGGAAGGCTAAGGCTCTACCATTGAGCTACCGCCGCGCGCAGGTAGGAGCGTAGCCGCCCGTTCGCCGATTCGTCAGAATGCAAGACCCCACGGGGAGTGGCGCAGTCTGGTAGCGCACTCGGCTGGGGGCCGAGCGGTCGCAGGTTCAAATCCTGTCTCCCCGATTAGAAGCTCCCGCGTAGGAAGTGGGCTCAGCGGCGCAGCTCAGCTCCCAGCCGGGCGGCCAGCCGCACCGAGGCCTCGATCTCGGCCTTGCGGATCGAGACGCTCTCCACGTTGAGGCCGAACGGGACCCCCAACCTCCGGCAGAACGCGATCAGGTCGACGGCCGTCGCGGCGGCCTGCTCGTAGGAGGCGTCGAGGGTGTCGTCGGCATGGCGCAGCTCGTTCTCGATCCAACGCGGGACGGTCACGCCGAGCCACCGCAGGAACTCCAAGGTCTTGAGCGAACCGCAGACCGAGAAGCTGAAGACGATCGGCACCGGTTCGAGGTTCTGCGCGGCGCACTCGTGGTGGTAGTCGGAGATCAGGTTCTTCGCCGCGTTGACGTCATAGACGATCTGGGTGATGAAGAAGGAGCAGCCCGCTGCCTGCTTCGCGATCAGCCGCAGGTGCTCGTCGCCGAGGCGCGCGTGTCGCTCGGCGATCGCAACCCCACCGAGCAGCAGCTCCGGCTGGACCTGGTCGCGTAGCTCGTAGGCTCGGGCAAGCGAGGTGAGAACTGCCTTCTCGCGCGAGGAGGACCCGACGAACACCGTCAGCGCCTGGGACGGATCCTGCTGCTCCAGCCAGGAGCGGAAACGATCCTCTCGGTACTTGCCCACCGCGCGGTAGACGATGGCGGGGACCTCCAGCCCGGCAAGATCGCGGACGAGATAATCGGCAGGGTCCATCGTCGGCAGGAACGGGAACGGGCGCTCGTCGGGATTGCGGTCGCTCTCGTCGTCGATGTCGTAAAGGACGAGGCCGTCGATCGCCAACGGCCGCAACCGCTCCAGGGTGACTCGACCGATCTCCGCTGCCTCGGGCGGGCTCGTCGTCAGTCGCGGCGGAGTTACCGCGAAGAGCAGGAACCCGCCCGAGCGAGCAGCGATGCCTCGGTGCAGATTCACGTGCGGAACCGTAGCCGAGGGTCGCTTGCGCCGGGCACACGTCAGGACTACTCGGCCAGGATCGCGTCGACCTGGCCAAGGGCTTCCACCATGCCCTGTTCGGCGCCCATCTCGATCATCTGTTCGAGCTCCTCGCGGCTGGTGTGGTGGGACTCGATCGCCATCGTCGTGCGGCCGTCCGACTCTTCGAAGGTGACGATCATCTGGCCGGGGCCGGGCATCTCGTCGTTCTGCTCGCCCTCTTCGCCGAAGCCGTCTTCGATCAGCAGGCGACTCATCGGGTCGACCTCCTTGATCCGCCACCAGCCGCGATGGCGTTCGCCGTCGGGAGCGGTCATGTAATAGGCGGCGCGGCCGCCGGGGGTGAGGTCGTGCTCGGTGAAGGTCGCCGGGTGGCTCGGCGGGCCCCACCAGCGCTCGAGCTGGCGCGGGTCGGCCCAGAGCTGCCAGACCCGCTCGACGGGGGCGTCGAGCTCGGCGGTAATCGTCATCGTGAAGGCGTCGAGGTCCTTCTGGGCGTCAGTCACGGGCATGGTGCGTTCATCTCCTTGGTGGTGGGTTGGGCGAGGATCTCGTCGATGCGCTCGACCCGGCCGCGCCAGAGCGACTCGAGCTGGTCGAGCGCCTGGTGGGCGCGGCGCAGGGCGTCGGTTTCGGCAGAGACGATCTGTTCGCGCCCACGCCGCTCTTTGCTGACCAGGCCGGCCCGCTCGAGCAGCGCCACGTGCTTCTGGATCGCGGCGAAGCTGACCGGATAGAGCCGGGCGAGCGCCGATACCGAGAGCTCGGCCTCGCCGACCCGGCCGAGGATGTCGCGCCGGGTGGCGTCGCCGAGCGCCTTGAACAGCAGGTCGGTCCGTTGCTTGTCTAGCTGATCTACAACCATTAGGTTGTACGTTAGCAACCGGCAGGTACCGGCCTCTGCTATTTCTCGGCCGTGGCGGGCAAGGCATCGGAGCGGTTCGTCTGGGCGGTCGACACGCTGGAGATCCGTCCCTCCGACCGCGTGCTCGAGGTCGGCTGCGGCCACGGCGTCGCAGTCTCCTTGGTCTGCGAGAGCCTGACGACAGGAACGATCACCGCGATCGACCGCTCACCCAAGATGATCGCGATGGCTACGCGGAGGAACCGCAAGCACGTGGATGCGGGCAGGGCGGTGCTCGAGGCCGTCGCGCTGGAGGACGCGGATCTCGGCGATCGGCGCTTCGACAAGGTCTTTGCCTTCAACGTCGCCCCCTTCTGGTTGCAGCCGGAGCCGGCGCTCCGTGTCGTCCGCGAGCACCTCGCCCGGGATGGGACCGTCTTCGTCTTCTGGGACGCGCGACACTCTGCGCCGGGGCGAGCCCAAGAGCTGGGGCATGAGTTGGCCGACCGGCTCCGCGAGGGGGGATTGTCAGTCAACGGGGTGCTGGTCGAGAACCTGCGTCCGGTTCCCGCGGTCTGCGTGACGGGACGGCCCCAGGGTGCGCCCGCAGATCGCGCCTGAGCCGAACGCTTCGCCGCCACTGGCCGACTTGGCCTGGCAACTGCTCCCGAATCATCCATGCGGCCGTTGCGGCCTGCGGCGCGGCGGGTCTACGGTCGAACCGGGTCGATGACCGGCAGCCGAGCCAGATACGCGCTTCTGTTGACGATCGGCGTGCTTGCCGTCGCACCGTCAGCGGCGGTGGCGGCGCAGACGATCCACGTGGTCGAGCGCGCGACCACCGACGCGGTCACGAACGGCTCGAAGCAGGACAAGGTGGGCAACGTGCTCACCTGGCACAACAAGATCTATGACGCCGCCAACAAGCAGCAGATCGGTAGGGACGCCGGGTACTGCATCCGCATCATCGTCGGCAAGTCGTGGGAATGCAGCTGGACCACCTACCTCGAGACCGGCTCGATCAGCGTTCAGGGCCAGTTCCTGGACAAAGGCGACGCCGAGCTGGCGATCACCGGCGGGACCGGGGCTTACGCTGGCGCCAACGGCACGATGACCCTGCACTACCGCAACAAGCAGGGCACCGCCTTCGACTTCACCTTCCACCTGCAGTAGGAGCCGCAGACAATAAGTTCCGGAGCGTTTGTCATTGTGGGGGCATGACCCATCCGGCAAGCGAGAAGACGGGCCTGCAGTTGGTCGGGGCGCCGAAGATCGAGAAGCGGATCTTCGTCATTCGCGAACGGCAGGTGATGCTCGATGAGGACCTGGCGGATCTCTATGGCGTCGAGACCAAGCGCCTGATTCAGCAGGTCAAACGAAATCTGAAGCGCTTCCCCAAAGACTTCATGTTTCAGTTGACCGAGGCCGAGGCCGAGATTTTGAGGTCACAAATTGCAACCTCAAGTGAGGGCTGGGGTGGTCGCCGCTATGCGCCCTACGTATTCACCGAGCAGGGAGTGGCGATGCTCTCCGGTGTCCTGCGCAGCGACCGGGCGATTGCGGTCAACATCGAGATCATGCGGGCATTCGTCGAGCCGCGTCGCGTCGCTGGCTCCTTTCAGGCGCTGGAGGAGAGGATCGACCGGATGGAGCTGAGTCAGAGGCGCGGCGCGCGGAACTTCTGGGCGGGGTTAGGGTCGCCGTTGGGATCCTGAATCAGCCCGGCGGCGATCGTCGCTCCGGCGAGCCGGGCTCCGCGCGGGGGCTGGGGCAGGCAGAGGTCGTGCATGTTGTCGGCGTTGAACGAGGTTTCGTGGTCGTGGAGGTCGGCGACTTCGAGCGGGGCGAGCGCGACGGTCCTGCCGTTCGGCCGCTTGTAGAGGGCGCGGTAGGAGGCGGTGACCGGGGCGCCGACTTCTTCGCCGGTCGGGTAGGCGGTGAGGCCGTTGGACCACATCACCCGCACGAAGGTTTCGCCGACCGTGCAGCGATTGCGGTCGCCGCGGTAGATCGAGGGCGTCAGGGTCCAGGCATCGACGATGTAGGGGCCGGCCGGCAGCGGGTCGACGCTGACCTTCGGCAGGCGCCCGAGCGGCCGCCACTTGTTCGCACCGGGAGCCTTGCCCTGCAGTGCACCGACCACCCGGATCGCGACCGGCGTCGGGCCTTCCGGTTCGCCGAAGTCGCCGATCAGGTTCACCGTCTGGGCCTCGTCCCGCTCGTCCGGCGGGAACTGGAGGGCGCAGGTCGGCTTCGCGGTGCTGCCGTCACTGCGCACGATCCGGAAGTCGGTGACCTGGATCGAGGCGCGGCGGATGAACCAGCTGAAGGTGACCGGGATGTTGTCGAGTTCCTGCGCGCCGCTGGGGCAGCCGACCGCGTTGTTGGTGCCCCACGAGGCGCTCAGGAGCCTCGGCTCGGGACGCACGGCCGCCCCGTCCCAGGTGGCCGCCGCGGGCACTGCCCAGGCCAGGAGGGCGATCGCCAGGGTCGCAAGAGCGCGCCTCACGCCGCTCGCCCGCCGGCCTCCGCCGTCTCCGCCTCGCGCAGGTACTGGTGCACGAAGGCGATCGACATGCTGCCTTCACCGACCGCGGCGGCGACGCGCTTGACCGGGCCGGAGCGGACGTCGCCGCAGGCGAAGACGCCGGGCACGCTGGTCTCCAGCAGGAACGGATCGCGCTCGAGGCTCCAGCGGTCGGCCTCGCGCAGCTCGGGGCCGGTCAGCACGTAGCCGCGCTGGTCGAGCGAGATCTCCGGCGGCAGCCACTCGGTCTCGGCGTCGGCGCCGATGAAGACGAAGAGCCCGGAGGAGCCGACCCGGGCCAGCTCGCCGGAGCCGACCCGGCGCAGGTCGATCTCGGCCAGTGAGCCCTCGCCGTGGACGGCGGCGACCTCGACCCCGGTCGCGACCTCGATGTTGCCCCGGGTCGCCAGCTGGTCGATCAGGTAGCGCGACATGCTCTTCTCCAGCCCGGCGCCGCGGCAGAGCACGGTGACGCTGCGGGCGTGGGTCGAGAAGAAGAGCGCGGCCTGCCCGGCCGAGTTGCCGGCGCCGATGACGTGGACGTCCTGCCCGTGCGTGTTCGGCGCCTCGCTGCGGGCGGCGCCGTAGAAGATGCCCTTGCCGACCAGCTCGTCGAAGCCGTCGAGGTCGAGCCGGCGCCAGCTCACCCCGCAGGCGAGGATGATCGTCCGGGCGCGGAGCACATCGCCGCCGTCGAGGTGGAGCTCGCGGTTGGCCGCGTCGATCCGTGCGATCGAGCGGGTGACGAGGATCTCGGCCCCGAGCCGGCGTGCCTGCTGCAGGGCGCGGCTGGCCAGCTCGTCGCCGGAGACGCCGGAGGGGAAGCCGAGGTAGTTCTCGATCCGCGAGGAGGTGCCGGCCTGTCCGCCGGGCGCCTCGCGCTCGACCACGATCGTCCGCAGGCCCTCCGAGGCGCCGTAGACCGCCGCGGCGAGCCCGGCCGGCCCGGCCCCGACGACGACGGTGTCGTAGACGGCGGCGGCCGGCTCGGTGTCCAGCCCGAGCAGCTCGGCGACCCGGCGCAGGCTGGGCCGCACCGCGGTCTTGCCGTCGACCGCGCGCAGCGCCGGCCAGTCGGCCCGCTCCGGCAGCGGGCCGTCCCAGAGCCCGGCCTCGTCGGCCGCCGGGTCGGCGATCCAGCGGTAGGTGATCTGGTTGCGGTCGAGGAAGGCGCGCAGCTCGGCGCAGCCGGGGTCCCAGCGCTCGCCGACAACGATCGCGCGCGGTGGCGGCGGGTCGGCGGCGATCCCCTGCAGGCCGCGCGAGCCGCCCATCCGGTGCGCTGCGAGCCGCCCGATCTCGCGGGCGATGCCGGGGGAGACGGCGGCGAGTGCGTGGTAGGTGGCGGGCTCGATCCGCATCACCCGGGTCGGCTCGGCGGCGCGGAAGCCGACCGGGAAGACCGTGCCGAGCACGATCGGGACCTCGCCGAAGACCTCGCCCGGGCCGCGCTCGCCGACCACCCGCTCGATCCCGTCGGTCAGCTTGACCGCCTCGATCCGCCCGTCCAGCACCGCGAAGAGCGCCTGCTCGTCGCCCTCCTGCGCCGCGAACTCGCCGGCGATAAGCGTGATGTCGGCCGCGGCGCGGGCCACTCGCTCGCGGTCGGCCGGGGTCAGCGGCGAGAAGGTTTCGACCTCGCCGATCTCCTCCGGGGTGATCACGGCGGCAGCCTAACGACAGGGCAGTTATTTTCACCTGGTGGCCACCCCCGTTCTCCTCGCCGTCGACGAAGACGAGCAGCTTCTCGCCAACCTCGAGCGCGAGCTCAGCGACCGCTACGCGCGCAGCTACCGGATCGTCTGCCTGTCCTCCGCGGCGGAGGCGAGCGCGCAGCTACAGGCGCTTGCCGATGCGGGCGAGGACGTGGCGCTCGTCCTCTCCGCCTTTGCCTTCTCCGACACGAGCGGCGCCGAGCTGCTGAGCAAGGTGCGCAACCTGCACCCGCACGCCCAGCGTGGGCTGCTGATCGAGTGGGGGAGCTGGGGCGACGGCACGACCGGCGAGGCGATCTTCCGGGCGATGGCGCAGCGGCAGATCGAGTACTACGTGATCCGGCCCTCGCAGGCGCCCGACGAGCTCTTCCACCAGTCGGTCTCCACCTTCCTGCTCGAGTGGGCGCACGCGCGGCGGGTCTCGCCGCACACCGTCCACATCGTCGGCGAGTCCTGGACCGGCCGCGCCTACGAGCTGCGCGAGGTGCTGGGGCGCTGCGCGGTCCCGCACGCCTTCGTGCTCGCCGACTCGCCCGAAGGCCAGGAGCTGGTCGAGGAGTGGGGGGACGGCGAGCCGCTGCCCCTGGTCGTCTTCCCCAACGGCACGGTTCTGACCAACCCGTCCAACATGGAGCTGGCCAGCGCCTCGGGGGGCACGGTCGACCCCCAGCACCGCGAGCTCGACGTGGTCATCGTCGGCGGCGGGCCGGCCGGGCTCTCGGCGGCGGTGTACGGCGCCTCGGAGGGCTTCGACACCCTGGTCGTCGACAACGGCGGGATCGGCGGCCAGGCGACCTCGAGCTCGCTGATCCGCAACTACCTCGGCTTCCCGCGCGGGGTCAGCGGCCGCCAGCTGGCCGAGCGCGCCTACGAGCAGGCCTGGGTGTTCGGCGCCAAGTTCGCCTTCATGCACGACGCGACCGCGCTGCGGCGCGCGGGTGACCGCATCCACATCGCCCTCTCCGACGACGGCGAGGTCAGCGCCCGCGCCGTGATCCTCTCGACCGGCGCCACCTACCGCCGGCTCGGGGTCGCCGCGATCGAGGGGCTGGTCGGGGCCGGCGTCTTCTACGGCGGCCCCGCCTCCGAGGCGCCGGCGATGGCCGGCAAGGACGTCTTCGTGCTCGGCGGCGCCAACTCGGCCGCGCAGGCGGCGCTGCACCTGGCCGAATATGCGCGGCGGGTCGTGCTCGTGGTCCGGGCCGGGGCGCTCGAGAAAGGGATGTCGCACTACCTGGTGCAGCAGGTCGAGGACGCCCCCAGGGTCGAGGTGCGCCTCGAAACCGAGGTCGTCGGCGGTACGGGCGAGGAGTGGTTGCAGAGCCTCGACCTGCGCAGCGCCGACGGCGCGACCGAGACCGTCGCCGCCGACGCGCTCTTCCTGATGATCGGCGCCCGCCCCAACACCGACTGGCTGCCGCCGGAGATCGTCCGTGGCGAGGGCGGCTTCATCCGCACCGGCGCCGACCTCGAAGACGACGCGAGCTGGCCGCTCGCGCGCAAGCCGTTCTCGCTGGAGACCAGCATGCCCGGCGTCTTCGCCGCCGGCGACGTCCGTCTCAGCTCGATGAATCGCGTCGCCGCCGCCGTCGGCGAGGGCTCAGTCGCGATCCGCCTGATCCACGAGCTGTTCGCGCTCGACCAGCAGCCCGCGCTCGACTAGCCGGCTAGTTGACCCGGTAGAAGAGACAGCGGTAGCCGAGGGGCACCGGGGCGCGTTTGAGCGAGGTTCCCGACTCGCCGCGGGCGAGCGCGATCTCTTCGTTTTCGGGTGCGTCGAAGTCGGCGACGTCGGCGCTCCAGTGCTCCGCCTCCGGCGGCCCGGGCTGGGCGATGTAGGCGATCAGCTCGCTGAGGCTGGGGAGGCGGCCGCCGGCGTCGCCGCAGGTAACCGAGGCGACGACCCAGCCCGCGAGCGGGCGCGGGGTTTGTTCCCAGCACATGCCGCCGAAGAGGTCGGTGTTGGCGGGGCAGGAGACCTGCAGCTCACCCGCGGTGAGGCCATCGACGGCCTCGGCTTCTTTGGCGCTCTCGGCACTCTGCGCGGTGGTGGCTTCGGTCGCCGTATCTGCGCTGGCGGCATGGGCGGCGGTTTCGGCGCTCTTCGCCGTGTTCGCGGTCTTGGCGCTGTCGGCGCTGGCCGCCGTGTTGGCGCTCGCCGCGGTCGTCGCCGAGTTGGCGCTCTGGGCCGAGGGCACGATCGTCAGCGTCGACTCGTCGATCACGCTCCCGGTCAGCGCGTTCTGCTTCACCTGGGCGCTGGTCAGCGTCCCGTTCTTCAGCTTGCCGGCGCCGATCGTCCCCTTGACGATCTTGTTGCCGTTGATGGTTGCCGCGGCGTAGCCGACCCCGCCGAGGGCGAGGAAGACGGCGACGCTGGCCATCACGTTGGCGTAGGAGAGGTGGCGGGGGAGGCGAGACGGAAGCTTGGTCATGCCCGCCTATCGGCAGGGCGGGCGCCAGCCTTCAGTCGAAGCCGACGACCTGCCGGTTCAGCGGCAGCTCGCCACGGCGCGGCCCGACCGGCTTCGGCGCGATCTGGGCCGGCTGCCCGATGAAGAAGGGGACGAAGTTGGCCAGGGTCCCTTCCGCGCTGAAGCGGCTGAAGCGGTAGGGGACGCCGCTCGCGGCCAGCGGCAGCGGTCCGTCCATCAGCTGGAAGTGCAGGTGGGGAGCGTTGGAGTTGCCGCTGCTGCCGAGCCGGCCGAGCGGCTGTCCGACCCGCACCCGGTCGCCGACCGCGACCGTGATGCTGCCCGGCTGCAGGTGGCCGTAGAAGGCGAAGCGGTCGCCACCCATGGCGACGACCACGTGGTTGCCGCCGGCGTCGGCGGCGGTGCCGGGCGGGAGTTCCAGCTGAGGCTGGGTCTCGGGCAGGCCGTCGACCACGGTCACCACCCGGCCCGCGGTCGACGAGAAGACCCCGGCGCCGAAGAAGGGGTAGCTGGAGAGCCGCTCCCACGGGCCTTCGACGATGCGCCCATTGGGCGCGACCTGGATGAAGTCGATCGCGAAGCGCTCGCCGGCGTGGAGGGCGCCGTTGATCGCGAGCACGCTGGCCCGGTGCGAGGTCGGTTCGGCGCAGCAGCCATTGCCGACCACCCAGCCGGGGCCGCGCAGGGGCGGGGCGACGACGATCGCGGGGCGCCGGGAGACCGGGGTGGGGGCGGCCAGGTAGGCGGTGGCGACGACCGGGCTCGGCGGCCGCTGGGCGATCGCGATCCGGTGGACCAGCCGCCGCGGCAGCCTGGCGCCGCGCGGGAAGCTGAGATCCATCAGCACCGTCGCCGCTTCGCCCCGGCCGAGCCTGACCCCGCCCTTTTCCTGGCCGAGCGGCTTCATCGCCGTCGCCAGCGCCGCTCCCGCCAGTGAGCCGACGACCTTGCCGCCGGCCAGCGCCCGGATGCTGCGCACCGTCGCGGTCGCCCGGTCGGACTGGTTGATCAGGAGCAGCTCGTAGGCGAGGTGCTGGCGCCCGTCGCCGCCGAGGACCGGTTCCGGGGTGGCGAGGACGCTGGCGGCGACGGGCGTGAACTCGTCCTGCGCCGCTCCGGCGCTTGGCACGGTCAGGAGGGAGACGAGCAGCGCCGCGAGCGCGAGCAGCGGCGGCAGGAAAAGGCGGCGAGGGAGGGGAGAGGCCAAGAGGCGGCATCATAGGAGCGCGGATGGCGCCAAAGCTCAGGTACGTCGACCCCGAAAAGACGCCCAGCCTCTTCAACCGCCTCTACGCGGCGCTGGCCAACACCCGCCTCGGTCGCTTCCTCTCGGTCCACCTGGTCTGGAAGCTCGATCCGCACCTGATGCGGCTGACCCGGGGACGGCTCGGGATGGGCCTGCTGATGCCGACGGCGCTGCTGGAGACGAGGGGCGCCCGGACCGGCGCCGTGCGGCGCAACGTCGTCATCTACTTCAACGACGGTCCCAGGGTCACGATCGTCGCCTCGAAGCTCGGGCTGCCCGAGCACCCGGCCTGGTTCCACAACCTCCAGGCCGACCCGGAGGTCAGCTTCGGCGGCCTGCCGATGCGCGCCGCGGTGGTCGCCGACCAGGCCGAGCGGCGCCGGCTCTGGGAGCTCGCCGACCGGGTCTTCGCTCCCTACGCCGCCTACCGGCGCGAAGCGGCGAAGGCGAACCGGACGATCCCGATCGTCCAGCTCGCCAAACGCCCGGGCTAGGCCGTTACGTGAACCGCCAGCTCGTACCTCTCGACTGAGACCCGTTCGCCCATGCCGCCGCTCGGCGGGCTCATCGAGTCGAGCGTCTCGTCGCCCTGGCGGTAGTCGTCCTCGCTCTCGAACAGCATGATCGCGATCGCGCGCCCGCCCTCGGGGTCCTGCAGGAGCAGGAACTCCTTGGCCGGCACGCCGGGTGGCGGGCCGTCGCCCTCCTCGGCCTGGGCCTTGATCTCGGCGGCGGTGGCTCGCAGCGACTCGGCCTCAGCGCCTTGCCACTGCGCTACGCGTGCGTACATCTCGACCTCCTTTTGCGTTCCCCGCCTCACCCGAGCTTAGCTCGCTGGACACTCATATTCGTGTCATATACCGTGACACGAATAGCGACGCGAACCTACAGTCAGACAAAGCGCGCCGAGGCGACCGAGCGCAGCCGTCGGGCGATCCTGGTGGCGGCGCAGGAGCTGTTCCGTGACGAGGGCAGGTTCGAGCTGCCGCTGGAGGAGGTGGCGGCGCGGGCGGGATGCAGCACGCGCTCGGTGCTGCGCCACTTCGGCTCCAAGCAGGGCCTGATGGCGGCGGCGATCGCGGACGCCGAGGTCGAGGTGATGGAGTCGCGCGCGGCAGCGCCGGGCGACGTCGCCGCGGCGCTGCGGGCGCTGGTCGGGCACTACGAGGAGCTCGGCGACCGGGTGGTCGGCTGGCTCGGGCTGGCCGACCGCTACCCGCTGGTGCGCCAGGTCACCGAGTCCGGTGCGCGGCTGCACCGGGACTGGGTCGAGGCGGCGTTCGCGCCGGATCTCGTTGGCCTGGACCGGGCCGGACGGCGCACCCGGCTCGCCCTGCTCGCCACCGTCACCGACGTCTACGTCTGGGAGCTGCTGCGCCGCCGCCAGGGCCTCAGCCGGGGGGCGACCGAAGCGGCGATGCGGGGACTGGTCGACCACGCCCGCGGGGCGAGCACGTGAAGGTGCTCGCCTACACCTCGCCGGCCCGCGGCCACCTCAACCCGATGATGGGGCCGCTGCTGGAGCTGGCCGGCCGCGGCGCCGAGGTGCACGTGCGGACGCTGGCGGCGGCGGTCGAGGCGGTGCGGGCCGAGGGCCTCGCCTGCGAGCCGATCGATCCCCGGATCGAGGCGATCGCGATGGACGACCACCGCGCCCGCTCCCGCCTCGCCGCCGGGCAGCGGGCCTTCGCGGTCTGGGCGGAACGGGCGCTGCCGGAGGTGACCGATTTCGAGGCCGCGCTCGCCGCTGTCGGGCCCGACCTGGCGCTGGTCGACACCACCACCTACGGAGCCAAGGCGGTGGCCGAGCGGGAGGGCCTGCCCTGGGCCGAGTCGCGTCCCTTCTTCCTCGAAGAACCGAGCCCCGGCGTGCCGCCGTTCGGGTTCGCGCTGCGCCCGAAAGCGGGCCTGCGCGGTCGCGCCCGCGACGCCTTCTGCGGGATGCTGAGCGGCAGGTTCGGCGAGAAGGCCCGCCTCCCGGCGGTCAACGCCGGCCGCCGCGCCGCCGGTCTGGCGCCGCTCGGCTCGATGGCCGAGGCCTGGCACCGCGGCGGCCGCACCCTCTACTTCACCGCCTTCCCCTTCGAGTACCCACGCCGGCTGCCCCCGCAGGTGCTGATGGTCGGGGCCGGGACCTGGGACCCGCCGGCGCCGCTGCCCTTCGACCTCGACGGCGACGAGCGGCCGCTGGCCCTGGTCACCTGCTCCTCGGAGTTCCAGGACGACGGCGCGATCGCCGCCGCCGCTCTTGCCGGGCTGGGGCGCGAGTGGCGGGTGGTGGCGACGACCGCCGGGGTCGACCCGGCGACGCTGCCGGCCGCGGACGGGGCGGTGGTCGAGCGCTTCCTGCCGCACCGGCCGCTGCTCGAACGGGCCGCGGTGGCCGTCTGCCACGGCGGCATGGGCATCACCCAGAAGGCGCTCTCCCACGGGGTCCCGGTCTGCGTCGTGCCCTGGGCGCGCGACCAGCTCGACGTCGCCGCCCACGTCGCCGAGGCCGGCGCCGGCACTGTTCTCTCCCGCCGCAACCTCTCGCCGACCTGCCTCGCGGCGGCGGTCAAGTCGGCGCTCGCCTGCGCCCCGGGCGCGGCCCGGGTCAAGGCCGGCTACGAGGCGACCGGCGGCTCCGCCGCCGCCGCCGACGCGCTCGAAGCCCTGGTCCGCAGGTGAGCGAGACCGGCGGCGAGGGTGATCGCCGCCGCGGTCGCGATCGGCAGCCAGAGGTCGGTCTGGACCAGCAGCGCGCCGGTGACGGCGCCGGCGAGGATCGCGACGAAGGCGGCCGCGCGCTCGGCCAGGTCGCTGCCGGAGGCGAGGCCGAGCGGCGAGTGCATGGTCAGGGCGGTGACGGTGAGGTTGAGCACGGTGGTCGCCAGGTTGGGGCCGCCGAAGCCGCGCACGACCGTGTTGCGCAGCCCCATCGCCAGCGCCAGCAGGGCGATCAGGGCGTAGGCGGCGAGCTCGTCGGGGACGACGTCGGCGACGGCGGCGAGGATGGCGGCACCGGCCAGCAGCGCCACCTCCAGCGCCAGCGCCGCGCCCATGCCCTGGGCTCCGGCCGCCGCGTCCCGGCGCGCCAGCAGCGCCGCGGCCGCCCCGCCGGCGACGAAGGCGGTGAGCGCGACCAGCGGCGCCAGGAACGGCGCCCCGGCGGTGCCGGCGATCCCCAGCCCGAGGAAGATCACGTTGCCGGTCTGCATCGCCGCGAAGACCTGGCCGAGGCCGAGGAAGGTGACCGCGTCGACGATCCCGGTGACGAAGGTCAGCGCCAGCAGGGTTCGCCTCAGGCCCGGATCCACGCCCGCATTAGTACCCGTGCGGGATGACGCCGGTTTGACATAGGATCTGCGCGCCTTTCCGGGCACCCCATGAAGAAGCTCGCCACCGCCTTCATCCTCGTCCTCTCACTTGCCCTGCTCGCCGGCTGCGGCGAGAGCAAGGACGACACGACCGCGACCACGGCCAGCAGCTGCGAGCCGGGCCAGCTACCCACCGTCACCGATGGCGTGCTCACGGTGGCGACCGACAAGCCCGCCTACCCGCCCTACTTCGAAGACGACGACCCGACCAACGGGGAAGGCTTCGAGAGCGCCGTCGCCTACGCGATCGGCGAGCAGCTCGGCTACCCGCAGGCGAAGGTGAAGTGGGTGGTGGAGCCGTTCAACTCCTCCTACGCGCCCGGCCCCAAGGACTTCGACTTCGACGTCAACCAGATCTCGATCACCCCGGCCCGCGAAAAGGCCGTCGACTTCTCCTCGCCGTATTACACCGCCAACCAGGCGGTGGTCGCGCTGAAGGGCTCCGAGGCCGCCGGCGCCACCTCGCTGGCCGACCTGAAGAGCGCCAGGATCGGCGTCCAGATCGGCACCACCAGCCTCGCCGCGGTCGAAGAAACGATCGAACCCGACGACAAGCCGCAGGTCTTCAACAGCTCCAACGACGTCGTCACGGCGCTCAAAAACGAGCAGATCGACGCCGTCGTCGTCGACCTCCCGACCGCGCTCTACATCACCGCGGTCCAGGTCCCGGCCGCGACCGTGACCGGCCAGTTCGCCGCTCCCGGCGGCGACCAGTGGGGTGCCCTGCTGGCCAAGGACTCGCCGCTGACCGACTGCGTCTCGGAGGCGGTCGACGAGCTGAAGAGCTCGGGCGAGCTCGACCAGATCACCCAGCGCTGGATGAGCGACGCCGCCGGCGCCCCGGAACTGAACTAGTCGCGGCGCAGGCGCCCGTCGGCGCCGAGCAGGGCCAGCGCCGCCGGGTCGGGCTCGACCACGACCTCGGAGTCGATGTAGCGCTGGTAGTAGGGCTCGAGCCCGCGCGCCCGCCCGATCGGGGCCAGCGCGCCGAAGACGATCCGCTGCAGCCAGGGCGGCGGCGAGGCGATCACGACGGTGTCGCGGAACTCGCTCGCGGTGACCGCGAGCTGCAGCGGCTTCGGCAGTCCTTTCGCGTCCGACTTGCCGTCGCGGGCGAGGCCGAACATCGTTCCCACCATCTGCACGAAGCGGACACCCGGCTCGACTTCGACCACGACCTGGGCCTCTTCGTCGCCGAGCTGCCACCAGTCGTGCAGCGTTCCCGGCGGCACTTCCGCCGTTTCGCCGGGGCCGAGCACATGCTCCTCGCCGCCGATCAGGAAGCCGACCTGGCCGCTGAGCACGTGGAAGCGCTCGCGCAGGGTGGGGTGGTGGTGGGCGGTGGCGACGCGACCGCCGGGCTTGACGTAGAGGTGGCCGACCAGGACCTGGTCAGGGTGCTCGAAGGGGTCGGTGAGGACGATGACGCGCTCGCCGGTGACCGGGTTCTCGGAGACCTCGCCGTAATGGGACACGCGGCGATGATCCCACGCCGGCGGGGTCCCTGACCAGGGCGCCGTCCCCAGCCGGGGTCAGAATCGGCGCCGCTTGTCCGACTCCGCCGTCATCAGCGATCGCCGCCTCGAACGGGAGGCGGCGAAGCGGCGCCAGGCCCGCCGCGGGCAGGCGATCGCCGCCGTCTCCAGCCTCGTCGTGCTCGGCGGCCTCGCCGCCCTCGTCCTGACCAGCCCCGGCTGGCCGACGGTGCGGGAGACCTTCTTCTCCTGGAGCGTCTTCACCGAATCGTTCCCGGAAGTCCTCGACGCCTTCTGGCTCGACGTCAAGCTCTTCGTCATCGTCGAGGTGGCGGTCTTGATCGTCGGCCTCGGGATCGCGGTGCTGCGCACGAGCCGGGGGCCGGCGCTGTTCCCGCTGCGGCTGCTCGCCGCCGTCTGGGTCGACCTCTTTCGCGGCGTGCCGGTGATCCTGCTCGTCTACCTGATCGGGTTCGGCGTGCCGGCGCTCTACCTGACCGGGCTGCCCACCGACCCGGTCGTGCTCGGTGGGATCGCCCTCGGGCTCTGTTACAGCGCCTACAACGCCGAGGTCTACCGGGCCGGGATCCGCTCGGTCCACCGTGGCCAGCGCGACGCCGCGCTCGCGGTCGGTCTGACCGAGGCACAGGCGATGCGGCACGTGATCCTGCCGCAGGCCGTGCGGCGGGTGGCGCCGCCGCTGCTCAACGACTTCATCTCGCTGCAGAAGGACGTCGCCCTGATCTCGATCCTCGGCCCCCAGGAGGCCTTCCGCGTCGCCCAGATCATCCAGGGCGAGAGCTTCAACTACACGCCGCTGATCGCCGCGGCGCTGCTCTACCTGGCGGTGACGGTGCCGCTGGCCCGCCTGGTCGAGCGCATGGGCGGGCCGGAGGGGGCGGCCCGGTGAGCGGCCCCGCGCCGGCGCCGAGCGGCGCCCCGGTGCTCGAGGTCCGCGGCGTCACCAAGTCCTTCGGTGAGCGCCCGGTCCTGCGCGGCCTCGATCTCACCGTCAACGAACACGAAGCGGTCGCCCTGATCGGCGCCTCCGGCTCCGGCAAGTCGACCCTGCTGCGCTGCATCGACCTGCTCGAGGAGATCGACGATGGCGACGTCTTCCTCGACGGCGAGACGATCACCGACCCGGCGGTGGAGCCGGTCGCGGTGCGGCGCCGGCTCGGCCTCGTCTTCCAGGCCTACAACCTCTTCCCCCACCTGACCGCGCTGCAGAACGTGGTCCTGGGGGAGACCCGCGCCCACGGCATCGCCCGGGCCGAGGCGGAGCAGCGCGGCCGCGCCCTGCTCGCCCGTTTCGGCCTGGCCGGCCGCGAGGACGACCGCCCCGACGAGCTCTCCGGTGGCCAGCAGCAGCGGGTCGCGATCGCCCGCGCCTTCGCCGGCCGGCCGCGGGCGCTGCTGCTCGACGAGGTGACCAGCGCGCTCGACCCGGAGCTGGTCGGCGAGGTGCTCGACGCCGTCCGCGACCTCAAGCGGGAGGGGATGACGATGGTGATCGCCACCCACGAGATGAGCTTCGCCCGCGAGGTCGCCGACCAGGTCGCCTTCCTGCACGAGGGAAGGATCGTCGAGCAGGGGTCGCCGCAGCAGGTCCTCTCCTCACCCCGGCAGGCCGAGACCCAGCGCTTTTTGCGCCGCATAGCAGGGCATTACTAAAGAAATTTGTCGCCGCACGGGAATGCTGTTATGCTCGCGCCGCGTTGATCGCTCAAAGTTCTTGATCGGTACGCGCACATAGCCAGCACCAGTGCCTTAATCGGTTAAAGGGTCGGCGTTGTAAGCCGGAGATCCGGGTTCGAGCCCCGGCTGGTGCATTCGTAAATGGGGACTACGAATGGGCTATGCGATGAACATTTTCGACTACATCGAGGACGGCGAGGTTCAGGGGGAGAAGGCGCTCTGGTCGGCCCGCTCACCCTTCCGCCCGCGTGACGATTTCGACCTGATGCTGGTCCCGCGGGTGCCGGGCTGGCGCGAGGACGAGGATTCGCGCGCGGCGCTGGCGCGGATCGAGGCCGAGCCCTGGGTCGAGCGGGTCGCCGAGGACGGCAAGGAAGTGCTGCTGCGGCTCAGCGACGACTGGGTCGCCGAGCGCGGCGCCCGGCTCGAGTCCGGCGACGCCGGCGACAACTCCGACCTCGCTGCCGAGCGCCGCTACGCGGTCTACTTCTGGGGCGCCAACACGACCAAGGCGCTGCACATCGGCCACCTCCGCAACCTCGCGGTCGGCCACGCGCTCGGCGCCGCGATGGAGCAGGCCGGGGCCGTGGTCGAGCGGCGCAGCCTGATCTGCGACGTCGGCCGCAGCATGGGCGAGGCGATGGCCGGGGTCGTCCACAGCGGCCGCGACCAGCAGGTCTGGCCCGAGGGCGAAGAGAAGAGCGACCACTTCGTCGGCTCCTGCTACGCCGAGTACGTCACCGCCGGCCGCGCCGCCGGCATCGTCGGCGGCCGCGACGCCGACGACGGCGCCGAAGACTCGGTCGCGCGCGAGTCCTCGATGTACAACGACAAGGCCGACGAGCTGATGCTGCGGGTGCTCAGCGGCGACCAGGAAGCGCTGGAACTGTGGTCGAAGACGCGCGCCTGGGTGATCTCCGGTCAGCGCAAGACGCTGACCCGGCTCGGGATCGCCTTCGACCGGGTGATCTTCGAGTCCGACTTCCTGCCCGAGGTGCTGGAGCTGGCCAATAAAGGGCTCAGCGAGGGCACCCTGACCAAGCGCTACGGCGACGACATGGTGATGTACGAGACCGAACGCGAGGAGCTGGAGGAGATGCCGCTGGTCCGCTCCGACGGCCTCCCGACCCAGCACATGCGGGCGCTCGCCTACTGGGCCGCGGCGCCGGAGCTCGACGACTTCATCTCGCTGCAGGTCTGCGGCAACGAGTGGGTCTCCCACGTCACCTGCCGGCGCCAGCTGATCGACGAGCTCGGGGTCGTCAACGGCAACGGCAACGGCAGCGCCAAGGGCGGCGGCCCGCCGACCTACGACGTCTTCCACGGCATGGTCGCCCGCGACCGCACCTCGATCACCTCGAGCAAGGAAGGGGCGCTGCTGGTCGACGACCTCGCCGAGTGGCTGGAGCGCGAGATCGAGGCCGACCCGGAGCGCGCTGAGGTGCGCCGCCGGCACCCGCAGGGGGAGCGGCTGCCGGCCCGGATCGCGCTCGCCTACTTCCTCCTGCAGCCGACCTCGAAGCGGGTCGACTTCGAGCCGGAGAAACTGCTGCGCGAGGAGAAGGGGAGCCTCGGCTGGGACCTGGCGCGGGCGCAGGCGCATGACGGCAGCGCGGCGCTCGACGGGGCAGCGGCCGCCGACGCCGACTACCGCTTCGCGGTCGTCCAGTCGGAGCTGCACCGCCGCCACCTGCGCAGCTCGGTCGAGAGCCTCGACGTGATCCCGCTGGCCCGCTACGTCTCCCACTTCGCCCGCTGGTACCGCGAGGACGAGCGCTCGCCCGAGGTCGAGCGGGTGGCGCGGACGGTGCTCGACCAAGGGGTGCGCAGCCTCGGCCTGGAGGGAGCGTGAGATGAGGACGCTGCTGGTCGACAACCACGACTCCTACACCTACAACGTCTTCCACCTGCTGGCGGCGGCCTCCGGCGAGGAGCCGGTGGTGGTCAACAACGACGCGGTCTCCTGGCGGGTGCTCTCGCGTTCGGACTTCGACGCCTTCGTGCTCTCGCCGGGCCCGGGGCGGCCGGAACGCTGGCACGACTTCGGCGTCTGCCGCGACATCCTCCGCTACAGCGAGATCCCCGTCTTCGGCATCTGCCTTGGCCACCAGGGGATCGGCAACCTGCTCGACGGCCACGTCGACAGCGCCCCGATGGCGATGCACGGCCGGCTCAGCCACGTGCGCCACTCCGACACCGGGATCTTCAAAGGGATCCCGCAGGACTTCTCGGTGGTCCGCTACCACTCGCTGGCGATCACCGGCCCGCCCGGGCCGGAGGGGCACGTCACCGCCTGGGCCGACGACGGCGTGGTGATGGGGGTCGAACACACAACCCGCCCGATCTGGGGCGTCCAGTTCCACCCCGAGTCGATCGCCACCGAGCACGGCCGCGCGATCGCCGAAAACTTCTACGAGCTGGCCGCCGAGCTGCGCGGCAAGCCGCGTCCGGTCCGCCGCGGCAACGGGGCCGCGCCCGCGAGCGCCCCCGCGCCGGCCGAGACCGAGGAACGGGAGGCGCCGATGCGTCTGCGGCTGCGCGAGATCGAGGGCGAGGCCCCGACCGAGCAGCTCTTCGAACGGCTCTTCGGCGGGGAGGAGAACGCCTTCTGGCTCGACAGCGCCGACGCCCCGACCCGGCTCGCCCAGTGCTCCTACCTCGGCACCAGCGCCGGCCGCGATCGCGCCCTGCTCGAATACGACGTCGACGCCGGCGAGGTCGCGATCAAGCGCGCCCGCCGCGACACGATCGAGCACAAGTCGATCTTCGACCTGCTCGACCGCGAACTGGCCAAGCACGCGGTCGAGCCGCCGCCGCAGCTGGCCCGCGGCCTGATCGGCGGCTACGTCGGCTACCTCGGCTACGAGCTCAAGGCCGACTGCGGCTCGCCCAACGTGCACAGCTCCGACATGCCGGACGCGCTGCTGATGCTGGCCAACCGGGTGGTCGCGGTCGACCACGTGCGCCGCCGCACCTACGTCTGCGCGGTTGGCCGCGAGGGCGACGCCGAGGCCGACGCCTGGCTGGAGACGGCCGCCGCCGCGGTCGAGGAGGCGCTCGCCGATCCGCCGGCGCCGGTGCCGACCCCCGACCCGGTGGACCCCGAGCCGCACGTCAGCTTCCGCAGCGGCCGCGGCCGCGCGCGCTACCTCGCCGACATCGCCGCCAGCCAGGCCGAACTGGCCGCCGGCGAGTCCTACGAGGTCTGCCTCACCGACCAGTTCTCGACCGAGGCCGCTCCCGACCCCTTCGTCCTCTACCGCCACCTCAGGCACAGCAACCCGTCCCCGTTCGCCGCCTACCTCAAGTTCGGCGACCGGGTCATCGTCAGCTCCTCGCCGGAGCGCTTCCTCTCGGTCGATCGCGACCGCCGGGTCGAGGCGCGGCCGATCAAGGGCACGATCTCCCGTCACGAGGACCCGGTCGTCGACGCCGCCCACCGCGACGAGCTCAAGGACGACGAAAAGACGATGGCCGAGCACCTGATGATCGTCGACCTGCTGCGCAACGACGTCGGCCGGGTCTGCGACCTCGAGAGCGTCAGCGTGCCGGAGCTGATGGTGATCGAGCCCTACATGACCGTGCACCAGATGGTCTCGACGATCCAGGGCTACCTCGAACCGGGCCGCAGCGCGGTCGAGTGCGTCCACGCCTGCTTCCCCGGCGGTTCGATGACCGGCGCCCCGAAGATCCGCACGATGGAGATCATCGACGGGCTCGAGGACGAGGCCCGCGGCGTCTACTCCGGCGCGATCGGCTACTTCGGTCTAGACGGCAGCACCGACCTCAGCATCGTGATCCGCACGATCGTGATGCGACCGGGGCGGACCACGATCGGCGCCGGCGGGGCGATCGTGATGCAGTCCGACCCGCAGGACGAGTTCGACGAGACCCTGCTGAAGGCACGCGCCCCGATGGCCGCGATCGCCCGCGTCGTCACCGGCAGCGACGATCCGGGCGCCTGGAGCGTCGAGCTCGAGCCGGCAGCGAGGGCCTTCGAGGCGGCATGATCGGGACGGTCACGGTCAGAGGGGCGACGCGCGGGGACGTGGCGGCGGTCGCGGCCGCGGTCGAGCGGCTGCTGGAAGAGCTCGGCGGGCGCAAGCCGGCGCGAGCGGAGCTGGAGGCGGAGATCGAGGAGGCGCTCGACGACCCCGCGATCGGGGTGACCCTGGTCGCCGAGGCGGAGGGGGAGATCGTCGGCGTGCTCAGCGCAAGCTGGCAGCGCGCCCTGCACGTGCCGGGGCGCTACGCGACGATCCAGGACCTCTGGGTGGACCCGGAGCGACGCAGCGACGGGGTCGGCGCCGCCCTGGTCGACGAGCTTGCGGACCTGTGCCAGGCACAGGGGGTGGCGCGGATCGAGGTCGGCTTGCCGCGGGAGACGTTCGACGCGATCCGTGCCACCGAGGCCTTCTACCAGCGCAACGGGTTCGAGCACCTGGGGCCGCGGATGCGGCGGCTCTCGTCATGAGCGAGCTGCTGATGGTCGAGCAGCGGCGCGGCCGCAACGACGCCGCCCACTGGATCCGCGAAGGCGGGCAGACGATCCCCGGCCAGGACAGCAACCGCCGGCTCGACGAGCTGCGGGCGGGGCTGGTCCGCCACGAGCGGGTGCGGGCGATCGCCGCCGACGCCGGCGACGAGGCGCTGGAGCGCACCCTGGGCGCGATGCATGCGCCGGCCTACCTGGAAGCGCTGCGCCGGGCCAAGGCCGAACCCGGGCCGGTGGTGCTGGCCGAGTTCGCGCCGCCCGGGCTGGAGCCCGACATCCCGGTCGACGCCGGCCTCGTCGCCGCCGCCCACGAGGGCGTGCGGACGGCGATCACCGCGGCCGCGCGGCTCGTGGACGGTGCCCGCTTCACCTACGCGGTCTGCCGCCCGCCCGGACACCACGCCGGCCCCGACTTCCTCGGCGGCTACTGCTACCTCAACAACGCCGCCGCCGCGGTCTGGACCCTGGCCGAGGCCGGGGTCGCCCCGGTCGGCGTGCTCGACCTCGACCTCCACTACCCGAACGGCACCGCCGCCCTGGTCGAGCGGATCGAGGCCGCGACCCTGCACTCGCTGCACGCCTCGCCGGTGACCAACGTCGCCGCCGGCACCGTCCTGCCGCAGGCCGCGGGCGAACGCGCCCTCGCCTTTGGCGAGGCCCCCGACGCCGACGCTTACCTGGCCGAGGTTGCCGCCTCGATCGCGGCCCTGGCCGGCGACGCCGCCGCCCTGGTCGTCTCGCTCGGCTACGACACCGTGGCCGGCGACCCGCACGGCTCCTGGAACTTCGAGCCGGCGATCTTCGCCGACGTCGGCCGCCTGCTGGCCCAGGCCGAGCGGCCGGTCTGCGTGATCCAGGAGGGCGGCTACTCGCTCGCGGTTCTGGCCGAGTGCAGCCACGCCTTCGCCACAGGGCTGCTGGGGGAGGAGGGGGCATGAACGAGAACGGGCTCGAGCCCTTCCGCCGCCGCCTCGACCTGATCGACGACGAGATCGCCCGCCTGCTCGGCGAGCGCTTCGAGATCTGCCGCGAAGTGGCGCTCTACAAGAGCGCCCACGCGATCCCGATGATGCAGCCGAACCGGGTCGAGGAGGTGCGCGCCCGCTACCTCGCCCGCGGCGCCGAGGCCGACCTGCCGGCCGCCTTCACCGGCGACCTCTTCGATCTCCTGATCGCGGCGACCTGCAAGGAGGAGGACGAGCTGATGGCGCGGGTAGCGGCCGGCGCCGGGCCCGGGGGCGAGGCGGCATGAGCTCCCACGCCACCCGCCCGACCTTCCACCGCGCCGCCGCCAGGCTGCCGCGCCGCCCCGGCCTGCCGCCGGGCCCGCGGCTGCCGCGGGCGCTGCAGGCGGTCGGCTGGACCCAGCGGCCGCTGCCCTGGCTCGAACAGTGCCAGCGCCGCCACGGCGACACCTTCACCCTGCGCATCCTGCACTGGGGCGACTGGGTCCTGCTCTGCGACCCCGAAGACGTCAAAAAGGTCTTCACCGCCGGCTCCGCGGTCGGGGTCGACGTCGCCAACCCGATGCTCGGCCCGGTGCTAGGCCCGCGCTCGGTGATGCTGCTGGAAGAACCGGAACACATGACCCGGCGCAAGCTGATGCTGCCCGCCTTCCACGGCAAGAGCATCGAAACCGACGGCGAGATGATGGCCGAGGTGGCGCGGCGGGAAGTCGCCCGCTGGCCGGTCGGCGAGCCGTTCCCGCTCTGGCCGCGGATGCAGGAGATCACCCAGGAGGTGGTGATGCGGGCCGTCTTCGGCCCCGATGCCCAGGACCGGCTCGGGCGCCTGCGCGAACTGCTGCGCAAGCTGACCGTGTGGATGAACGAGCCCCGCAACCTGACCCTGCTGGCGACCTTCGGCCCGGCCTGGATCGTCCGCAGCCGCCAGTTCCGGCGGGCGATGGAACCGGTCGAGGACGCGGTGATGGAGGAGGTGCGCCGCCGCCGCGCCGAGGGTGAGGTGCGCCAGGACGTGGTCTCGATGCTGGTCGAGGCCCGCTACGAGGACGGCACCCCGATGAGCGAGCAGGACCTGCGCGACGAACTGCTGACCCTGCTCACCGACGGCCCGACCTCGACCTCGCTGGCCTGGACCTTCGAGCGGCTGCTGCGCAACCCGGACAAAATGGAGCTCGCCCGCGAGGACGTGCGCAGTGGCGACGGCACCTACCTCGACGCGGTGATCAAGGAGACGCTGCGGCTCTGCCCGCCGGTTCCGGTTGTCGTCCGCCAGCTGCTCGAGCCGATGGAGCTGGGCGGCTACGAGCTGCCGGCCGGGACCACGGTCGCGCCCTGCATCCACGTGATCCACCGCGACGAGAAGTACTACCCGCAGGCCAAGCGCTTCCTCCCGGAGCGCTTCGTCGGTCGCCAGCCCGGTACCTACACCTGGATCCCCTTCGGCGGCGGCACCCGCCGCTGCCTCGCCGCCAGCTACGCCGAACTGGAGATGAAGCGGGTCCTGCGCACGGTCTTCAGCGAGGTCGACCTGCGGCCGGTCGAGACCCGCTCGGAGCGGATGCGCAAAAGCGCGATCTCCTTCAGCCCCGACCGCCGCGGACTGGTGATCGCCGAGCCGTGGTAGCCGCCACCGACCTGCTCATCGTCGGCGCCGGCGCCAAGGCGGCCGGGATCGCGACCAAGGTCCACGTGCTCAACGAGCTCGGCCTCGGGCCGTTCAGCCTGCGCATCGTCGAGGGCACCGAGCGCGCCGCCTCCTGGCTCGGCCTCAACGGGATGACCTCGGGCGAGGAGCCGCTGGCGGTGACCCCGATCAAGGACATCGGCTTCCCGTACCAGAGCCACTACGAGTTCGGCGAGGCGGGCGAGGCGGTCGACGCCGGCACGCTCTCCTTCTCCTGGCAGCAGTACATGATCAGCAAGCGCCGCTACGCCCGCTGGATCGACGCCGGCTCGCCCTCGGTCCGCCACCGCGACTACGGCGAGTACCTGACCTGGGTCTTCTCGCGCGCGACGACCGGGGTCGAGCACGTCGCCGGCCGAGTCGAGCGGATCGAGCTGCGCGAGGGCGAGCCGGGCTGGCAGGTCGAGGTCGCGGTGGCCGGGGGGAGCGAGCGCTACTCCGGCGGCGCCCTGGTGCTGACCGGCCCGGGCATCCACAACGCCTTCCCGCACGAGCCCGAGGTCGCCGACCGCCTCTTCCACTGCGACAGTAGGCGCAGCGAGTTCGCCCGCCTCCCTGACGGCCCCTGCGACATCGGCATCGCCGGCGGCGGCGAGAGCGCGCTCAGCTGCGTGATGTTCCTGCGCAACTTCAAGCCGCAGGCCCGCTTCACGGTCTACACGCCGATGCTGCCGATGAGCCGCGGCGAGAGCTTCCTCGAGAACCGCGTTTTCTCCAACCCGGACGAGATCCAGTGGTCCGACCTCGACCTGCAGACGCGGCGCGACTTCGTCAAGCACTCCGACCGCGGCGTCTTCGACCCGCCGAGCCTGGCGGCGATCGCCTACGACGACCGCGTCCGCTTCCTCACCGGCCGCGTCACCGACGTCGGCGCGGGGGAGGGCGAGCTGGTGCGGATGCAGTACGAGGCGCCGGGTGGTCCCGACGCCGGCGAACACGAGTGGGTTGTCAACTGCACCGGCTTCGACCTGCTGACGCAGTTGCGCGAGCTCTTCCCGGCCGAGCTGCGGGCCGAGATCGAACGCCAGGTCGGCGATCTCTGGGACCGCCCGCGTGGCACCGAGGTCCCGATCGGCCGCTTCCTCGAGCTCGAGGGCCTGCACCCGCGGCTCCAGATCCCCGGCCTGGCCGGGCTCAGGCAGGGACCCGGCTTCGCCAACCTGGGCGCTCTCGGTCTCCTTGCCAACCGCGTTTTGCAGCCACTTTTGCTGGAACGCGTTGGCCCCGAAGGGCTTGCCGGGGCGGAGAATTTGAAATATAAAAGCTTATTGTTCGAGTAATCCTTTGTCATTACGAGCAGGGAGGACGTTGACGTGAGTCTCGAGAAAGTTCCGAAGGCCGCCTGGGCCGCCGCGGGTGTCGTCGTGCTCCTGATCGTGGTCGGGGCGGTGGTGCTGCTGGCCGGTGGGTCCTCTTCTTCGGGCGAAGAGCTCGAGTTCACCGGCTCCGGCCACCCCGGCGTCGACCTCGCCAACACGCGCCAGGTCAGCGGACCGATCGACAGCTCCAACGTCTCGACCCTGGAAGAAGCCTGGGCGCTGCCGGCGATCGGGCAGGGGACCTACGGCAGCTTTGCCGCCACCCCGATCATCAGCAAAGGGGTGATCTACAACCAGGACCTCGAATCGAACGTGCAGGCGATTGCGCTCGACAGCGGCGAAGTGCTGTGGACGAAGAAATACCTCGACCCCAGCCACGGCCCCAACGGTGTCGTCGTCGCCGACGGCCACGTCTTCGGCGCCACCGCGACGGAAGCGTTCGCGCTCGACCAGGAAACCGGCAAAGAGGTCTGGTCGGTGCCGCTGACCCGCAACGGCAGCGAGAGCATCGACATGGCCCCCGGCTACAACAGCGGCAAGCTCTTCATCTCGACCGTGCCGGTGACCGCCAGCGAAACCTACGGCGGCGGCGCGGTCGGCGTCTTCTGGGCGCTCGACGGCAAAACCGGCAAAAAACTCTGGCACTTCGACACCGTGCCGAAAACGCTTTGGGGCAATCCGAAAATCAACTCCGGCGGCGGCCTCTGGTACCCGCCCTCCTTCGACGGCAAGGGCTCCGTCTACATCGCCGTCGGCAACCCGGGCCCGCTGCCCGGCGACGCCAAATTCCCCTGGGCCTCGAGCCGCCCCGGCCCCAATCTCTACGCCGATTCGGTGGTCAAGCTCGACGAGGAGACCGGCAAGAAAGACTGGCACTACCAGCAGACCCCGCACAACATCTATGACTGGGACTTCCAGAATCCGCCGGTCCTGCTCAACGCCGGCGGCAAGGAACTGGCGATCGGCTCCGGCAAGTCGGGAATCGTCGTCGCCCTCGATGCCAAGACCGGCAAGCCGGTCTGGAAGCAGCTGGTCGGCCGGCACAACGGCCACGACAACGATGGCCTCTACGCGATGCGGGGCGAATACTCGAAGATCAAGCTCGGCGAGGTCTTCCCCGGCGCGCTCGGCGGCATCATCGCGCCGTTGGCCAGCGACGGCTCGACCCTCTATGTGCCGATCGTCAACCACTCGATGACCCTGGTCTCGGGCTCGGAAATCAGCGAATCCAGCGCCGCCACCGGCGAAGTCGTCGCGCTCGACGCCGCCACCGGCAAGTTCAAATGGAAAAAGGAACTGGCGGCGCCGGCCTACGGGGCGCCGACCGTGGTCAACGACCTCGTCTTCGCGACCACCTCGGAAGGCATCGTCACCGCGCTCGACAAGAACAGCGGCGGCGAAATCTGGCAGGCGAGCCTGCCGGCCGGGACCAACGTGGGCGCGATGGCGAACGGCGAATACCTGATCGCGCCGGCGGGGTTGCCGTTGGCGGAAGGGCAGGAAGCGCAGATCGTGGCGTTCAAACTGGGTGGGGAAGGCTAGCGGCGTTTCTCGCTGACCTCGGGCGGTTGGGAGGGCGGGGCATCCTCCTACCTTCGCTGGGCTATTCGCCTGGGGA
>DASUNU010000087.1:0-7992 GCA_036276995.1 Solirubrobacterales bacterium | reverse complement strand
GGCTTCCCGCCCGCCAGCACCTTCATGGGCGACACCGGCTCGAACCTGCTCGGTTACCTGCTCGGGGTGATCGCCGTGCAGGGGGCACTGAAGACGAACGCCGTCGTCGCCCTCTTCCTACCCCTGATCATCCTCACGGTGCCGATCCTCGACACCGGCTTCGTCGTCGCCAAGCGGCTCAAATACCGGCGCCCGATCTACCGCGCCGACCGCTGGCACTTCCACCACCGGATGGCCGACATCGGCTTCTCGCAACGGCGCACGCTGCTCTACCTCTACGGCTGGACGCTGGTGATGGCGGCGCTCGCCCTGGCCCTGCGCTTCGTCCCCTACAGCGACGACCACGGCAACTTCGATCCCGTCTGGACGGCGGTGATCGCGGTCTTCGGCTTGTTCGCGCTGGCCGCTTCGGTCTATCTCGTCGACGTGCTCGAGATCCTCAAGCTGCGCCAGGTGCGGCTGCGCCAGCTGGGCAGTCTCCGGCGCCAGGCCGGTCGCCCGGTTCCCGCCGCCCAGGAGGTGGACCAAGCCGTGGCGCAGGAGCTGGAGACCGGCACCTTCCCCGTGGTCGACCCGGAGACGGGGGAGTTCGAGGCGGTCGAGGAGGGTCCCCCGGGGTAGTGTCAACCCTCACGAAGTGGCTTCACAAAGCCATTCCCGGGATGGTTCGGATATAGTCGCTCGCCCGCTCACTCGCAACCGTTGGGCGCCTTCTTTCAGACTTATGTCTACTCCTCCCAAGTACGTCGACCTCCTGCTGCTGGCCGCAGCCCTGGCCGTCTTTCTGCTGGCCGAGCTGCCGATGCTCGGTTATGCGGTCGGCGCCGCCGCGTGGCTCCTCCAGCGCGGTGTCCAGATGGTGGCCGCCCAACGCGCCCAGGCGGAACTCAAGGCCGGCAACCGCCAGAAGGCGATGGGCATCGTCGCCGCGACCGGGCTCGGCCGCGTTTGGCTGATGGCGACCGCCGTCCTGCTCGTCGGCCTGCTCGGCCAGCGTGAAGACGGCCTCGCCGCCGGGGTGCTGCTGGTCGCTCTCTTCACCGTCTCCTTCGTCGCGCAGGGCCTCACGCACCTGTTCGGCGAGCCCGAGGGACAGGGGGCCGCATGAGCGCCGAGCAGGCGACCGCGGAGGCGCCGGCGAGCGCCGCGAAGTCCTCTGGGCTGAGCACCAAAGCCAAGGTCTTCATCGGGCTCGGCGTCTACCTGGCGATCGCGATCCTGATGTTCCTGATCTTCGGCAGCTCGGGCAAAAACGAAGCCTTCCAGCCGCAGAACGAGTTCAAACTCGAACCGTGGATCTCGATCGACATCGCCGGGATCGACATGAGCATCAACAAGGCGGTGCTCTACCTGTTCCTGGCCAGCGCCCTGACGATCGGGACGATGCTGTGGATCTCGAAACGGATGCAGCAGAAGCCGAACCGGATCCAGGTCGCGATCGAGGTCGCCTACGACATGACCAAAAACACGATCGCCGGTGGCAGCCTCGACAAGGAGATGGCCCGCAAGTGGTTCCCCTTCCTCGCCGCCCTCTTCTTCTGGATCTGGTTCTCGAACATGATCGGGTTCCTGCCGCTGCCGACCAACACCGAGCACACGGTCAACATCTTCGGCGCCGAAATCCCCTCCTTCGCGATCTACGCCGCCACCGCCAACCTCTCGATCCCGCTGGTCCTGACCCTGGTCGTCTGGCTGTCCTACCACGTCGAGGGCATCCGGGCGCAAGGCCTCTTCAAGTACCTGGCGAGCTGGCTGCCGCCCGGCCTCGAGGACATGAACCCGGCCGCCAAGGGCTTCATCTTCGTCATCGAGGCGATCTCCCACTTCGCCCGGCTGATCTCGCTCTCGGTCCGACTCTTCGCCAACATCCTCGCCGGCCACCTGCTGCTGCTCTTCATGGGCGGCGGGCTCGCCGTGCTGCTTGGGATCGCGGCGCTGGGCGCGCTGACCTTCCCGCTCGCCTTCTTCTTCTTCATCCTCGAGGTCGGCCTGATCGCGACCCTGCAGGCTTTTATCTTCTCGACCCTTACTGCCATCTACCTCGGCGGAGCTACCTCCGCCAGTCACTAGAAAAGGAGCACCGTTCAAATGGACCTGTCCCCTGTCGTAGCCGCCGTCTCTGACGAAGGCGTGGAAGCTGCCGGCAAGGCGATCGCCCTTGGCGTCGGCGCTGGCCTCGGATCGATCGGCGCCGGCATCGGCATCGGCTTCATCTTCGGTAAGGAGATCGAGTCGGTCGCCCGTCAGCCGGAGATGAAAGACGAGCTCCAGAGCATCCGCTGGCTCGGCTTCGCGCTGACCGAGGCCGTGGCCTTCTACACGTTCATCTTCGGCCTGATCGCCTTCTTCCTCTAGGTCGATGGAGCTGCTCGGCTACATAGTCCCGCTGGCGACTGAGGCGGCGCATGGTGAGGAAGGCGGTGGCAGCTTCCTCGTCTCGCCGGGCCTCGGCTTGATGATCTGGACCCTGATCCTGTTCCTGTTCACGATGTGGGTCCTCAGCAAGCTCGCCTTCCCGAAAATCCAGGAGGCCCTGGACAAACGGGCGAAGACGATCGCCGAGTCGCTCGACGCGGCCGAGCGCCAGCGGCGCGAATCCGACGAGCTCTTGGCCGAGTACCGCGGCCGGTTGGCCGAGGCACGGGAGCAGGCCGACGACATCATGGCCCGCGCCCGCAAAGCGGCGGAGACGGCCGAGGCCGAGGCGACCGCTGCCGGCAAGGAGAAACGCGAGGAGCTGGTCTCTCAGGCGAAGCGGGACATCGAAGCCGAGACCCGGCGCTCGCTCGAGCAGATCCGCAGCGAGGTCGCCGATCTGACCGTCCTCGCGACCGAGAAAGTCACCCGCAAGAGCCTTTCCGGCGAGGACCAGAAGCGTCTCGTCGAGGAGGCCCTGGCCGAGGTCGACTTCTCCTCACTCTCGGGGGCGGAGAAGAACTAGATGCCCGAGGCAGCTCGCGTATACGCCGGCGCCCTCTTCGAGGCGGGCAGGGACAGGGGCAAGCTCGACTCGCTGCAGTCGCAGCTGGCCCAGTTCGCCGACGCGGTCGACGGCAACCAGGAACTGCAGGTGTTCCTGTTCAGCCCCTACCTCTCCTCCGCCGACAAGCGCGAGGGGTTGGGTCGGGCGATCTCCGGGGCCGAGCCGGAGCTGACGAATTTCCTCGAGCTGCTGATCGAAAAACACCGGATGCCGGAGATCTTCCGCATCCGCCGTGAGTTCGACGAGCTCTGGAAGCGGGAGAACCGCCGCCTCGACGTCACCGTCACCAGTGCCGTCGACCTCGACGAGGCCGTGGTCAGGAAGATCGGCGAGGAGGTCGAACGCCAGACCGGCGAGCAGGTCGAGCTCTCGAGCCGCGTCGACGACGGCATCCTCGGCGGCATCGTCCTGCAGGTCGGAAACATGGTTCTGGACGCGAGCATCCGCAGTCGCCTGGAGAAACTTCGAAAGACCGTCGCGAGCGCGGCGTAAGGAGGAGCTGAGCACCCGATGGAGATCAAGCCGGACGAGATCGCAAGCATTCTGCGGGAGCGAATTGAGGGGTTGGAGACCGACTCCGCCGACCTCACCGAGGTGGGCACCGTCCTCTCGGTGGCGGACGGGATCGCCCGCATCCACGGCCTCGACAACGTGATGGCGCTGGAGATGCTCGAGCTGCCGCACGGGGTCACCGGCCTCGCCCTCAACCTCGAGGCCGACAACGTCGGCGCCGTGCTGTTCGGCGAGTGGGACAAGATCGTCGAGGGCGACACGGTCAAGCGCACCGGCCACCTGCTCGAGATCCCGGTCGGCCCCGAGCTGCTCGGCCGCATGGTCGATCCGCTCGGCCGCCCGCTCGACAACCGCGGCGAGGTCGCCACCACCGAGACCCGCCCGGCCGAGTTCAAAGCTCCCGGCGTGGTCGAGCGCCAGCCGGTCGAGGAACCCGTCCAGACCGGCCTGATGTCGATCGACGGGATGATTCCGATCGGGCGTGGTCAGCGAGAGCTGATCATCGGCGACCGCCAGACCGGTAAGACGGCGATCGCGATCGACACGATCATCAACAACAAGGACAAGGACCTGATCTGTATCTACGTCGCGATCGGGCAGCGGATGTCCACCGTGGTCCAGCTGAAGGAGACGCTGGAGGAAAACGGGGCGATGGAGAACACGATCATCGTCGCCGCCCCCGCCGACGAGGCCGCCCCGATCAAGTACATCGCCCCCTACGCGGGCTGCGCGATGGGCGAGCACTTCCTCTACAACGGCAAAGCTGCGCTCTGCGTCTACGACGACCTGACCAAACACGCCGCCGCCTACCGGCAGATGTCGCTGCTGCTGCGCCGCCCGCCGGGTCGCGAGGCGTACCCTGGTGACGTCTTCTACCTGCACTCGCGCCTCCTGGAGCGGGCGGTCAAACTGAACGACGACCTCGGCGGCGGCTCGCTGACGGCACTGCCGATCATCGAGACCCAGGCCTCCGACGTTTCCGCCTACATCCCGACCAACGTGATCTCGATCACCGACGGGCAGATCTTCCTCGAGTCCGATCTGTTCTTCTCCGGCGTCCGCCCGGCGATCAACGTCGGTATCTCGGTCTCCCGGGTCGGCGGTAACGCGCAGACCAAGGCGATGAAGAAGGTCGCCGGAAAACTGCGCCTCGACCTCTCCCAGTACCGCGACCTCGAGGCCTTCGCCCAGTTCGGCTCCGAGCTCGACGCGGAGACGCAGAAAGCGCTGACCCGCGGCGAACGGCTGGTCGAGCTGCTCAAACAGAAAGAGCGCGAACCGCTCTCGGTCGGCGACCAGGTCGCCTCGATCTACTCCGGCACCGGTGGCTACCTCGACCGGATCAAAGTCGAGCGCGTCGGCGAGTTCCTGGCTGATCTGCGGGTCCGCCTGCACTCCGAGAAGGCCGAGCTGCTGGGCCGGATCGAAGAGACCGGCAAGCTCGAGGAGGCCGACGAGGAGGAGCTCGGAAAGGCGATCGCCGACTTCGTCGACGACTTCGGCCCCGACTTCGACGAGCACGGCGATCCGCTCGAGGCGGGCGAATCCGACCGGGTCAAGTCGAAAGAGGAGCGCGAGGCCCCGGCCCGCACCGCCGAGGAGGCCACCGCGGCGTAGTTTCGCCCGGGTTTCGTCATGGCCAGCCAGAAGGAAGTCAAAAATCGCATCGCGTCGATCAAGAACATCAACAAGATCACGCGGGCGATGGAGATGGTCGCGGCGGCGCGGCTGCGTCGCGCCGAACAGCGGATCGACCATCTGCGGCCCTACGCGGAGGGGATGCGCAAGCTGACCCGCCAGGCTTCCGAGCGCGCCGGCGGCATTCCCCGTGTGCCGGTGATGGTCGAGCGCGAGAACGTCAAACGGGTCGGGATCGTCCTCGTCACCGGCGACCGCGGCCTGGCCGGCGCCTTCAACTCGAACATCATCCGCGAGGGGATGCGGACCGCGGCCAAGGTCCGCAGCGAGGGTGCCGAGCCCTCCTTCGCGGTGGTCGGTCGCAAGGGCGTCTCGGCGATGACCTTCCGCAAACAGGAGGTCACCAGCTCCTACATCGGCTTCACCGACCGACCCGCCTTTGCCAACGCGCGCGAAATCGGCGAGGAGATGACGGCCCGCTACGTCGACGAGGACTTCGACCGGGTCGAACTGATCTACAACCGCTTCGTCTCGCCGCTGACCCAGCACGTCTGGCGCCAGACCCTGTTGCCGCTGCAGCAGGCCGAGGTCGTCGGCGAGGGTGCCGAGCAGGACGCCGGCGAGTCGGAGCAGAGCGACGGCGAGGACGGCCAGAACCGCTCGCAGTGGGAATTCGAGCCCGAGCCCGAGGATCTCCTCGCCCGGCTGATTCCCGAGTACGTGACGATCTCCGTGTACCGGGCCTTGCTCGAGTCCGCCGCTTCCGAGCTGGGAGCGCGGATGACCGCGATGCGCAACGCCGCTGAGAACGCGGAAACGATCATGGACGACCTGACGCTGGAAATGAACCGGGTGCGTCAGTCGGAGATCACGCAGCAGATCTTGGAGGTCGTCGCCGGGGCTGAGGCCCTCGGTTAGGCGACGACACAGTTTGGAGACGAGAAAAGGAACCCATGGCTGAGAGCAACGGAGTGAACGGAACCAACGTAGGGCGCGTGGAGCAGGTGACCGGAGTCGTCATCGACGCCGTCTTCCCCGACAAGCTGCCGGAGATCTACTCGGCAGTGACGATCGAGACCGGCAGCAACGACGGCGACGGCGAAACGGCACAGCTGGTCTGCGAGGTGCAGCAGCATCTCGGCGACGACCGCGTCCGCGCGGTCGCGATGGACGCCACCGATGGCATCCAACGCGGCGCCGCCGTCACCGACACCGGCGGACCGATCTCGGTCCCGGTTGGCGACAAGACCCTCGGTCGCATCTTCAACCTGCTCGGGGACCCGATCGACAACGGCGACGAGATCGCCGCCGACACCGAGCGCTGGCCGATCCACCGCCCGGCACCGAAAGCCTCCGACCTGACCCCGACCCAGGAGATCCTCGAGACCGGGATCAAGGTCATCGACCTGCTCGCGCCCTACGCCAAAGGCGGCAAGGTCGGGCTGTTCGGTGGTGCCGGCGTCGGCAAGACCGTGCTGATCCAGGAGCTCATCCGCAACATCGCCGAGGAGCACTCCGGCCTCTCCGCCTTCGTCGGCGTCGGCGAGCGCTCGCGCGAGGGCAACGACCTCTGGCTGGAGATGAAAGAGTCGGGCGTGCTCGAGAAGACGATGCTGGTCTTCGGCCAGATGAACGAGCCCCCGGGTGCCCGTCTGCGCGTCGCCCTCTCCGGCCTGACCATGGCCGAGTACTACCGCGAGCAGGGCGGCCAGGACGTGCTCCTGTTCATCGACAACATCTTCCGCTTCGTCCAGGCGGGCTCCGAGGTCTCGGCGCTGCTCGGGCGCATGCCTTCGGCGGTCGGCTACCAGCCGACGCTGGAGACCGAGATGGGCGGTCTGCAGGAGCGGATCACCTCGACCGACCGTGGCTCGGTGACCTCGATCCAGGCGGTCTACGTGCCGGCTGACGACTACACCGACCCGGCCCCGGCTTCGGTGTTCGCCCACCTCAACGCGACCACTGCGCTCTCGCGGGCGATCTCCGAGAAAGGCATCTACCCGGCGGTCGACCCGCTCGACTCGACCTCGACGATCCTCAAGCCGGACGTCGTCGGCGACGAGCACTACCGCACCGCGACCGAGGTCCAGGAGGTGCTGCAGCGCTACAAGGAGCTGCAGGACATCATCGCGATCCTCGGTATCGACGAGCTCTCGGACGAGGACCGGCAGACGGTCTCCCGCGCCCGCAAGATCGAGCGCTTCCTCTCGCAGCCGTTCTTCGTCGCCGAACAGTTCACCGGCCGCAGCGGCGAGTACGTGCCGGTGGCCGAGACGGTCCGCGGCTTCCGCGAGATCCTCGACGGCGAGCACGACGACCTGTCCGAGGGCGCCTTCTACATGCAGGGCTCGATCGACCAGGTCACCGAGAACGCCAAGTCGGCAGCCGCCGCCTAGGACGCGCAGATGGCCGGCGACCACAAGCTCGACGTCGAGGTCCTGACCCCGGAGGGGGAGGTCTTCGAGGGCGAAGTGCGGCAGGTCTCGACCCGGACCGAGGTCGGCCAGATCGGCATCCTCGCCAACCACGCGCCGCTGCTGGCGGCGCTGCGGCCGACCGAGCTGCGCCTCCACGTCTCCGACTCCGAGGTCAAGCGCTACGCCCAGGCTCACGGCTGGCTGCAGATGTTCGGCAACCGTGCCCGGCTCCTGGTCGAGGAGGCGATCGCCCCCGAGGACCTCGACGCCGGCACGCTGAAAGAGCAGCTCAGCGACGCCGAGCAGCGGCTCTCCGCCAGCGAGGAAGGCAGCGCGGATCATGCCCGGGCGGTCAAAGATCGCGACCGGGCCGAGGCGTTTCTCGCTATTGCTGCTGGGTAAGCGGGTGAGCCCCCGATCCGCTTGGGACGGGGGCGTGGG
>DASUNU010000086.1:0-5369 GCA_036276995.1 Solirubrobacterales bacterium | reverse complement strand
CCGGTGATGTGCTCGCCGGCCCCGTCGAAGACGTTGACCTGGTCGCCGCCGGTGCTGAGCCCGATCCCGGAGCCTTCGTAGGTGCCGATCTGGAAGCCCGCCGGGGCGCTGCCGCCGAACCAGGCGGCGACGAAGGCGGTGACCTTGCTGGCGTCGCCTTCGACGAAGACCGCGGACTGGCCCGGGGTCAGCGTGGTCACCCCGTTGAGCGCGACCGCGGACCCGAACAGGTTCGATTCGTCGTCCACTTTCCAGCCGCTGAGGTCAACGGTGGTCGTGCCGGTGTTGGTCAGCTCGAACCAGTCCGCGGTGTAGGGGCTGTTGCCGCTGCTCCAGGGCGAGGCCTCGGTGACGGCGATCGCCGCGGTGTCGCCGCCGGTCGAGATCGCGGTGATCGTCAGCGTGTAGGTGGCGCTGGTCGCATCGGGGGTGGCCCCGAGCGTGAGGTCGTCGACCTCGACGTTGACCGAGTAGCTGGGCTTGGTCGCGTGGCTGAGCGCGGTCCCCGCCTTCAGGTAGAGCCCGTTGCTGTCGACTTCGAAGAAGCCCGCGTCGGGTCCGGTCACGGTCAACGTGTTGTTACCGATGCCGTCGTCGGCGACCTCGACGTCGGCGACCCTGACTTTGGTCGCGGTGCTGCTGTTCTCGGCCAGCGAGGTCGTCTGGTCGGTCAGCGCGACCGCGGTCGGGGCCTGGTTCGGATCGGTCGAGGGCTCGAAGACCCAGAGCTGCGGGTGGTCGGCGTCGCCGCCACCGCTCTCGCTGACCACGTAGAGCTTGCCGTCGTCGTCCATGGTCAGGCCCTCGTGGGTCTGTTCCGGGATCGAGAGCGGGTTGGCCGGGTCGTTGATCAGGGTCAGGTAGCTGGAGACGTTGCCGGCCCGGTCGACGTTGATGACTTTGCCGGATTCCTGGCTGAGCACGAGCAGGTTGTCGGCCTCCGGCCCGGTCATCGTCGCGAGATTGGAGAGGGCGAAGACGTCGGACATGTCGCCGAGCCCGGCCAGGGCCGGGTCGAAGAGGTCGGTGGAGCCGGTCGCGGTGGGCGAGCCGTTGGTCGCCGTGCCGGCCGCCCAGTCGATCCCGGTCTGGAAGATGCTCTGCGGGTCGGCCTCCTTGACGACGATGACGCCGCCGCTGGTCGGGTCGTTGGTCAGCCCCTCGAGGCCGACGTTGCCGATCGAGGTGCCGAGCTTGACCGTGTCGACGTCCTCCCTGGTCAGCGTCGTGCCGGCCGCGTAGGTGAAGCGGGCGAGCTGCCGGTCGCGCTCCTCGGTCATCACGAATTCGCCGTTGCCGACGTAGGTGATGCCCTCGGTGTCGTAGAAGGTCGTGCCCTGCGGGCTGCTGCCAGGAGCAAGGGTCATCGTGTCGATCAGGGCGCCGGTCTTGCTGACCTGGGTGACCGAGGTGCCGCCGTCGCCGACGATGAAGAGTGAGTCGGTGACCGGGTTGTAGGCGACGCCGGAGGCCTCCTGGCCGAGCAGGTTGCCGGCCGGGGGCGTGGTCCGGGTCGGCTCCGGCAGATCGAAGCGGCCGACCCGTTTGTAGGTGGAGAGGTCGACGCCGGTCAGCGCCTCGGCCGGGGCGGCGAAGGCGGACTGGGCGAGCAGCGCCGCCAGCGCGGCGACCATCCCGACGAGAAGAACGCGGAGGCCGCGCGGGCGGCCGGGGGAGGACACGGGGACGGGTGCGGCGTTCACTCTCATCGGCTCTCCTGTCTCGGGATCCGCCTGCCCTGGTGGCGGCGGCGCGGGCAAGGTATTTACGAGCCGGTCGCCGTCCTGTGAAAAGAATGAATTCCTGATGTGAACAGTCTGTGTTCGGGCGGCGGGGTGCCGAAGGGACCATGCTACTGTTCACCAAATGGTTAACGATCCGTTTAAGGCCCTCGCCCACCCGATCCGCCGCGGCATCGTCGAACGCCTCGCCGCCGGCCCGGCGACGGTGGGTGAAGTCACCCGCGACTTCGGCGTCTCCAAGCCCGCGATCTCCAAGCACCTGAAGGTGCTGGAGGAGTCGGGCGTGGTCAGTCGGGTAGTGGAGGGCCGCACGCACCTGCTCTCGCTCGAACCGCAGGCGCTCGACGAGGCGGCCGAGTGGATGGAGCGCCAGCGCGCCATCTGGACGCGCATGTTCGACGTTGTCGAGGACTACCTGAAGGAGGAGCCGAAATGAAGACCCCGCCGATCGTCTCGCCGCAGGAGTGGGATGCCGCCCGCGCGGAGATGCTGGTCAAGGAGAAGGAGGTGACCCGGGCCCGCGACGCCCTCGCGGCCGAACGGCGGCGGATGCCGTGGCAGGCCGTAGAGAAGGAGTACCGCTTCGAGGGGCCGGACGGGACGCTGAGCCTGCTTGACCTCTTCGAGGGCCGGCGGCAGCTGATCCTCTACCGCTTCTTCTTCGACCCCGACATGTCCAGCTATCCCGAGCGCGGCTGCACCGGCTGCTCGTTCATGGCCGACCAGGTCGCCCCCGTCGTCCACCTCAACGCGCGCGACACCACCTTCGCCAACGTCTCCCGCGCCCCCCAGTCCGAGATCGAGCGGCTGAAGGCGGAGATGGGCTGGTCGATGCCCTGGTACACGATCACCGACAGCTTCGACGCCGACTTCGGGGTCGACGAATGGCACGGCACCAACGCGTTCTACCGCGACGACGAGGGGCGGGTCTTCCGCACCTACTTCATCGACGCGCGCGGCGACGAGCACCTGGGCAGCGCCTGGGCCTACCTCGACATGACCGCGCTCGGGCGGCAGGAGGAGTGGGAGGACTCGCCGCAGGGCTACCCGCAGACCGAGCCTTACTCATGGTGGAAGCGCCACGACGAGTACGACGGCTCGGAGAGGCCGCAGCCGTGACCCCGCTCGCCCACGTCGGCGGCGTGCCGGTGGAGGAGCTGCTGCCCTGGCTCGTCCCCGGCACCGGTCTGGCGCTCGCCCGCGCCTGGGTTGCGCTCCACCAGCAGCGGCGCAAGGATCGATCCCGATGAGCGGCCAGACCCTCGTCATCGAGCGCACCTTCCAGGCCCCCGCCCAGCGCGTCTTCGACGCCTGGACCAGCGCGGAGGTGATGCGCCGCTGGTTCCACGCCGAGCACCACTGGCACACCCCCACCGCCGAAGTCGACCTCCGCCTCGGCGGCAACGTCCGCGTCGTCATGCGCGACCCCGACAAAGGCACGGAGTACGGAGGTGGCGGCCACTACACCGAGATCGACCCTCCCCACCGCCTCGCCTTCACCTGGACCTGGGACGAGGAGCCCGACCGCGAGACCCGGATCGAGCTCGACTTCGAGGAGGCCGAGGGCGCCACGAAGGTACGCCTCACCCACAGCAACCTGCGCGACCGGGAATCGGTCATCTCCCATGAAGACGGGTGGAGCAACTGTCTGGACAACCTGGGGCGAGCGCTGGATCAGGAGCAGCCGGCGATGTAGATCAGCTTTGGTTCGCGCGCTTCGTCGGGCGGATCGGTCAGGACGACCCGGCCGTCGACCTCGCTCTGACCCAGCACCGCCAGGCACTCGAGGCCGGCCGCCCCGAGCGCCGCCTTCACCTCGGCCACCGGGTGGTGGCGCTCGCGATGGATGTGCGTCTCGACTCCATCCCCTGACAGCCGCGCCTCGTAGGTGCCGCCCGGCTGCACGCCTTCCGCCAGCCCCGTCCAGGACCAGCGGCCTCGGCTCATCAGCTCGGCATCGCCCTTGGCGAAGGACTCCGCAAACAGGCTCAGGGTGTTGGCGTCAAAGACGAAGAGGCCCTGGGGCGCGAGGTTGGCCCGGACGCCCGCGAAGGCCCGCTCAAGGTCGCCGTCCTCGGTCAGGTAGTTGACGACGTCGTTGAGCGCGATCACCAGCTCGAACTCCCCCAGCCTCGGCAGCTCCCGCAGGTCGACCTGGTCGAGGGGAACGGCGTCGCCGAACTTCTGCCGCGCCTGCTCCAGCATCCCCGGCGAGACGTCGCAGCCATGAACCGACCACCCGCGCCGCTGCATCGGCTGGAACGCCTTACCGGTACCGCAGCCGACGTCGAGCACCCTGCCCTCACGCAGCCCGTGCCGCTCGGCCTCTGCCAGCAGGACTCCCAACCACATGTCGTGGTCGTTCATCTCGTTGAACTCGTCGTAGATCGGCGCGAAGGCCCCATACGCCCCCGCTACGTCATAAGCCACAGCCGCCCTCCCTCGGTCAAGACCCGCTTCAAAAAACACATGGTGGCCCCTCCCGCCTCCCGTGGCAAGGAGAAGCCACCCGCCACCCCTACTAGTTGCCCTTGGTGGTGCCGGCCATCGGCATCGTCGCTTTCGTCACGTCCAGCTTCATCTCCTCACCTCCCTCGCGATTAGATGAAGCATAAATACCCGAGTATTAAGATAACGCAGGCGGGTTGGACGGAAATCCCGGTCGGGCAGTGCCCCTAAGCGAGCTGGGGCTGCCGGCCGATCGCGATCCCGGTCACATCGGAAATAGCCGCCGCGAGTCGCTCCTCGCGCCAGTCGAGAAAGGCCGCGAAGTCAGCTTTGATCAGGGGGGAATCGTCGCCGGTCGGCAGCAGATGCGATTCGAGGAACTCATCGAAGGCACCGGTCCTGACCGCTTCCAGCTCGTCACGGATCTCGCCGACGTACTGGTTGGGCGGCCGTTTGCCGATTCTCCTGTTGGTGGTGGCATCGATCATCGTTCGGTTGAGGATGCAGTCGACGAGCTGGAAGGGGTATGCGGGACTCTCTTTACTCGGGTTGAGATAGGCACGAGGAAAGATGTGGTGGTCATCGACGCCTTCGGCCAGGATCGAGTCGTGGGTAAGCGTCTGGCCATGGTGAAAGTCCTTCGCGCCGTGCTGGATGACGAGGGCCATCAGCGCCTTGTACACCGATTGCTGTTTCGGGGTGATCTCGCGCATCCGGGCTCGATCGAAGTCGAATTCCGCAACCGTCGCCGGGGCCTCCCCACCCTCGATCCAGCGCTTGAGCTCGGCGTAGTCGCGCGACGCCTGGGTGTTCGCGGCACGATCGTAGGAGGCCGAAAAGCCACTGCACCAGAACCACGTCTTGAGGCGATTCCGGTTCGCACCTGAAGCGGGTCCCGCGACCTGGATCACCTCGCGCCAGAGCGCCGCAAGCGGGACCAGCAGGTATCCATAGGGCAGCCACTTGCTGGACCTGACCCCACATTCGTCTCTCAGCATTTCCAGCGCTCCCCGGTAGCCGCTGACCACCGAGTCCCAGTGCTCCTCGATGTCCTCGACCGAGAGCTGCAGGACGTCGCCGCGCTTGACCGACCCTTTGACCCGCAGCGCAATCGACTGCAGGACGTAGTAGCGGTCGATCTCGAACTGTTCGATGAGCGGCACATCGGCCACGCTCTGC
>DASUNU010000085.1:0-2135 GCA_036276995.1 Solirubrobacterales bacterium | reverse complement strand
AGCGAGACGATCGAGATCTCTTCCTCGGCGAGCGCGGCGGCGACGCGGTCGGCGTCGAAGCCGTCGTGGAGGACCGCCGTGGTGCCGTAGATCACCGAGCGCATGACGATGCTGAGGCCGGAGACGTGGCTGAGCGGCAGGCAGCAGAGCCCGCGGTCCTCGGGCTCGACGCCGATGTTGAAGGCGGAGCCGACCGCGCTCCAGAGGAAGTTGCCGTAGGTGAGGCCGACCGGGCGCGGGGTGCCGGTGCTGCCGCTGGTGAGGACGTGGGCGCAGACCTCGTCCATGTCGTGCTCGCCCAGCAGCGGCAGGTCGGCCTCGGTCTGGGTCAGCTCGCCGGCGTCGTCGAGGTCGACGATCGGTTCCTCGGCGGCGACGATCTCGGCCCGCTCGGCGGCGGTCAGGCGCGGGCTCAGCGGCAGCAGGCAGGCGCCGACCTTCATCAGCGCGTGGGCGAGCACGACCTGCTCGCGGCGCGGGTGCATGGTCAGGGCGGCGATCGAGCCCCGGCGCACGCCCTGGGCGGCGAGCCGGCGGGCGACCCAGGTCGCCTCCGCCTCGAGCTCGGCGTAGGTCATCTCGGCGCCGTCCGCGACGAGGGCCGTGCGGTCGGGGCAGCTTTGGGATCTCTGGGCGAGCCAGTCGTCGAGCTTCATCGGCTGGATATCGTGCCCATCATGCCCAAACGCCATAAGGACGCTCCGCCCGAGCAAGAGCTGTACGCGCCGATCGAGTGGGAGGGCGGCGGCGAGTACGAGGACATCCGCTACGAGACGGCGGAGGGAATCGCGAAGATCTCGATCGACCGGCCCGAGGTGCTGAACGCGTTCCGGCCGCAGACGCTGATCGAGATCGGCGCGGCGATGGAGCTTGCGCGCGAGGACACCGGGGTCGGGGTGATCATCCTCACCGGTGCCGGCGAGAAGGCATTCTGCTCCGGCGGCGACCAGAAAGTCCGCGGCGACACCGGCTACGTCGCCGAGGGCGCCTCGCTGGGCCGCTTCCACGTCACCGACCTGCAGGTGCAGATGCGGCGACTGCCGAAGCCGGTGATCGCGATGGTCGCCGGCTACGCGATCGGCGGCGGCCACATCCTCCACCTCTGCTGCGATCTGACGATCGCCGCCGACAACGCGGTCTTCGGCCAGACCGGGCCGCGGGTCGGCTCCTGGGACGGCGGCTACGGCGCCTCGCTGCTGCGCGACCTGGTCGGGACCAAGAAGGCGAAGGAGTTCTGGCTGCTCTGCCGCCAGTACGACGCCGCCGAGGCGGAGCGGATGGGGCTGGTGAACACGGTCGTGCCGCTGGCCGAGCTGGAGCGCGAGACGGTCGCCTGGTGCCGCGACATGCTCACCCTCTCCCCCTTCGCCCTGCGCCTAACTAAGGCCAGCTTCAACGCTCACGAGGACGGTTACGCCGGGATCCAGCAGCTCGCCCACGACGCCAACCTGCTCTTCTACGGCAGCGAGGAGGCGGCCGAGGGACGCGAATCCTTCAAGCAGAAGCGCCAGCCCGACTTCTCCAAGTTCCCGAGGCGCCCGTGAGAATTTGGCTGATGGCCGCGAGGCCAAGGACGCTACCGGCGGCAATCGCGCCGGTCTTTGTCGGAACCGCGGCCGTGGTTCAGCACGTCGGCGAGCTACCGCGTTGGGGCGCCTTCGTCGCCGCCCTAATCGGCTCGATCTTCATCCAGATCGGGACCAACCTCGCCAACGACTACTCCGACGCCAAGCGCGGCGCCGACACCGCCGACCGGCTCGGGCCGGTGCGGGTCACCTCGGCCGGGCTGGTGACGCCGCAGCGGGTGATGACCGCGACCTGGATCGCCTTCGCGGTCGCGGTCGCCTGCGGCATCTATCTGGCGACGGTGGCCGGGCCGGTGATCATCGCGGTCGGGATCGTCTCGATCGCCGCCGGGGTCCTCTACACCGGCGGCCCGCGCCCCTACGGCTACGCCGGCCTCGGCGAGGTCTTCGTCTTCCTCTTCTTCGGCCTGGTCGCGGTCAACGGCTCCTACTACGTCCAGGTCGAGCAGCTCGACGCGCTGCCGCTGGGGCTCTCGGTCGCGGTCGGCTTCCTCGCCACCGCGATCCTCGTCGTCAACAACGTCCGCGACCTGGAAACGGACCGGCGGG
>DASUNU010000084.1:0-5382 GCA_036276995.1 Solirubrobacterales bacterium | reverse complement strand
GGAGGCGAGCTTCTCTTCCATCTCGGTGAAGCGCGCGTGCTCGCCCTCGGCCGCGGCAAGCTGCTCGCGTAGCTGCGCGAGCTCGGTCCGCAGTAGCTCCACCTCGGCCTCGCTGCCGCCGCCCAGCGGGGCGGTTGCCAGGGCGAGGTCGGCGGCGTCGAGGCGGGCGCTCCAGTCGCGCAGGTCGATGTCGGCGGTGATGCTGACCAGCCCGGTCCCGACCGGCAGCTCGCCGTCGCTGGCGATCCCGATCGTGTAGGTCTCCTCGCCCGGCTGGTCGCTGACGGCCTTGCGCAGCTCGACTCCCTCCAGCCGCTCGTTGTCGCCGACCCGGAACGCTTCGTCGTCGAAGACGCCGGAGGCGACCCAGGTGTGCTGGCGCCGCATCGCCACCGAAGCGAACCGCTTGCTCAGCTCGTCGGTGAACTCGTTCGAGCTCAGTTCGCGCAGATGGAAGGGGTTGCCGGGGGTGTAGACGTCGCGGTTGGGGGTGGAGACGACCAGCAGCCCGCCCGGTTTCAGCACCCGGGCCAGCTCGTCGAGCACCGTCTCCGGGTCCTCGACGTGCTCGATCGTCTCGAAGGAGACGACGAGGTCGAACTCGTCGTCGCCGAAGGGGAGCTTGCGCATGTCGGCGACCTCGAAGCGAGTGTTCGGCTTGGCCGCGGCGCTGACCTTGGCGACCACCTCGGCGTCGAGGTCGACCCCGACCACCTCGCTGGCCCCGGCCCCGGCCAGGATCGCGCTGCCGTAGGCCATCCCGCAGGCGCCGTCGAGGACTTTGCGGCCGGCGGCGAACTGAGATGCCCAGGCGTAGCGGGCGAGGTGCTCGGCCTCGATCAGGTGGCCGTGCATGAAGAGCGGGTCGAAGCGCTCCCCGGTCGGCTCGGAGGACGTGGCGTCGGCGGTGGAGCCAGTCACGGTCCCGGCATTCTAAGGTATGCGCCGTGACGAACTCCCTGCTCGATTCCCCCTCTTTCTCCGCCAACCCCTGGCAGATGTCATTTGGCGAGCGGGCCGCGATCGAGGGCGTCCTCGCCCAGCTGCGGCCAGAGCTGGCGATCGAGATCGGCACCGCCGAGGGCGGCAGCCTGGAACGGATCGCCGCCCACAGCGAGCGGGTCATCTCCTTCGATCTGGTCGAGCCGCAGCCGCACGTGAAGGAGATCCCGAACGTCGAGCTACGCACCGGTGACAGCCACGAGCTGCTGCCTCAGGAGCTCGAGCGCCTCGCCGCGGCGGGAACCCAGGTCGACTTCGTGATGGTCGACGGCGACCACAGCGCCGACGGCGCCCGCCAGGACCTCGAAGACCTGCTCGCTTCGCCGGCTATCGCCAACACCGTGATCCTCGCCCACGACAGCCTCAACCAGGAGGTGCGGCAGGGACTCGCAGCGGTGCCTTACGCCGAGACCGCGAAGGTCGCCCACGTCGACCTTGACTTCGTCGCCGGCTACGTCCCCGCCGAGGGCTCGATGCTGGGCGAGTGCTGGGGCGGCCTGGCCCTGATCGTGGTCGACGAGAGCGGCCGCTTCGGCCCCGCCCACGCGGGCCGGCGCCCGACGATGGCGCCGTTCTCCGACCTCACCTGGGAGGCCGCCGACGCCCTGCGCGGCAACGGCGCCGCCGCCGGCCCCGCCCCGGAGGCCGAGCTGGAGCGCCAGCGCGCCCTGGTCGAGGAGATGCAGACCTCGCTCTCCTGGCGCGTCACCGCGCCCCTGCGGGCCGCAAGCGCCCGCCTCCGCGGCCGCCGCTGAGCGCCCGCGCTCAGCCCTGCTTGCGTAGGACGACGACGAACTCGGGGCCGAGGCGGACGGCGGCCTCGATGTCGAAGGCGTCGCCGAAGCGGGTGCGGCAGTGGAGGATCAGCTGCAGGAACTCGGCCTGGGTCCAGACGTGCATGTGGATCGAGGCGTTTTCCTCCTCCAGCTTGCGGGCATGGCCGGCCGCCCACTCGCTGAAGGCGTTGAGGTCCTGGCCCTCGGGCACGTCCGGGGTCAGCAGCGCCCACTCCTCGTAGTGCTGGCGGCGCGAGCGAGCGGGTCCCTGCTCGTGGTCGTCGATCATCTCCTGCAGCGGCGTCAGCGGCCGCCGGTGGTCGAAGGTGTAGCGCTTGTCAGGGACCGTGTAGAAGAGGACGCCGCCCGGCTGCAGCTTGCGCAGGTGGGTGCCGATCGTCCCGATCGGGTCCTCGCAGTGCTCGAGGAAGTGGTTGGCGATGATGAAGGCCTGCGAGCCGTCGGCGATCGTCGCCAGGGTCTCGCCGTCGTCGACGATGTCAACCTCGACCAGGTTGAGGTTGACCAGCTCCGCGTACTCCTGGCGCAGCTCCGAGGCCGGCTTGCGGTCGACGAAGCGGATCGTCGCGTGGGCGGGCACCGGCGTCGGCGAGTGCAGGGCGCCGATCTCCAGGCCCTCACCGCTGAGGTGCCCCGCTGCGATGTCGCCGCGCGAGGTGAACCGGATCGGCGGTGCATCGGCGGCGGCCCCTTGTCCCGGGGCGATCGTCTGCGCGTCGGACTCAGTCACCAGCGGCGCAGGTTACCGCTCGCCGGCTGCCCCTCGGCATGTTCAGCCCCGCCGCCGGCGCCGCAACGCCAGCGCCTCGCGCAGGGTCAGCTCGAGCAGCGGCGCTCCGGCGACCGTGCGCCGCTCCAGGCCGGCGCCCTCGTGCCAGCCCTGGCGGCGGCCGCGGGCGCCGGCGCCGGTGCGGTCGAGCAGCAACTGGCCGGCGCAGGTCGCGCCCTCGATCGCCAGCACGCGGGCGGCGCTGCGCGGGCTCCGCATTACTCCGTAGCGGCGCAGCATGTAGCCGCGACTCCAGCCGGTGCGCTCGTACTTGGCGCCGCTGCCGGCGCCGAGGCTGGCCGAGTAGGCGTGGACCGCGGTCGCCTCCGGGGCGAGCCGGCAGCGGGCTCCGGTCGCGGCCATCCGCAGGGCCAGGTCGAGATCCTCGTAGTAGAGGAAGATGCGCTCGTCGAAGCCGCCGACCGCGTCGAAGGCGGCCCGCGCGTAGAGCGCCGCGCCGCCGGTCGGGCCGAGCGGCGGAGCCGCCCCCGTGGCGGCGGCCAGGGGCTCCCCGTGCAGGTAGTCAAAGCCGAGCAGGGTGCGATCGGCGACCACGCCGGCCGAGTCGATCAGCTCCGGCGCTCGCTCCTGGGTGAGGATCCCGGCGACCGCCTCGGCCCCGGTGGTGTGGACGTCGAGCAGCGCCTCGACGAAGCGCGGCGCGGCGACCGCGTCGTTGTTGAAGAGGATCACCGGGTCGGCCGGGTGGGCCGCGATCGCCCGGTTCAGGGCCGGCCCGAAGCCGAGGTTGGCGCCGAGCTCCTGCAGGTCGACCTCGGGGAAGCGCTCGCGCACCAGCTCGGCCGAGCCGTCGCTGGAGCCGTTGTCGACGACGACGATGTCGAGCGGGCGGCTCTGCTCCTGCAGGCTGCGCAGCGCCGCGCCGAGGCGCAGCGCGCCGTTGAAGTTGGGGATGTAGACGGCTGGACGCACCGGGAGTGGACGGTAGGGTTGCAGCCGCGCATGAATTCCGATGACCTGGCCCAGCGTCTGGCCGCCGCGGAGGAGGAACTGAGGGGGCTGCGGGAGCTGGTCGTCCGCGCCTACGAGGACACCCCCCGGGCGGCCGCCGAGCTGCTGCGGGCGCGCCGCGACCCCGCCTACGAGGAGGCCTACCGGCCCGACCCGCTGGTCAGCGTCCGGATCGGCGCCTACCGCGGCGGCGACGTCCTCTTCGAGCGGGCGCTGGCTTCGGTCCAGGCCCAGACCCACGCCAACTGGGAGGCGATCGTCGTCTGCGACGGGCGCGATGCGGAGACGGCGGCGCGGATCGAGGCGCTCGGCGAGCCCCGCATCCGCTGCCTGCAGCGGCCGCGCAACGGCCCCTACCCGGAGGCGACGCGGGCCCGCTGGCAGGTCGCCGGCACCCACCCCTTCAACCTCGCCGTCGCCCACGCCCGCGGCGCCTGGATCGCCCCGCTCGACCAGGACGACGAGTGGACGCCCGACCACCTCGAGGTGCTGCTGGCCGCCGCCGCCGCGACCCGGGCCGAGGTCGCCTACGGGGTCAGCCGGGTCGTGCTCGACGACGGCAGCGAGACCTTCTTCGGCAGCTGGCCGCCGACCCTCGGCGACTTCGGCTTCCAGACCGCGATCTACCACGCCGGGCTGGCGGCGCTGCTCTACGACGCCAACAGCCACCTGGTCGGCGAGCCGGCGGACTGGAACCTGGCCCGGCGCATGCTCGAGGCCGGGGTCAGCTTCGAGTTCGTCGGGCACGCGGTCACCGCGTACCACGTCTCGCAGGAGGAATCGAGCTTCGGCGGCTGGAAAGCGCGGCAGGAAGAGCACGGCGCCTTCGTGCGGGGGGAGGGCTGAGCCGGTGCGCGCGGTCCTCTACGGCTCCCGCCCCGACGGGCACGCCGCCGTGGTGCTCGAGCTGCTCGCCCCGGGCGCCGGGGTCGAGGTCGTCGGCCTGCTCGACGACTGGCCCGAGAACTCCGAGCGCCGGATCGGCGAGCTCGCCGTGGTCGGCGGCAGCGCCGACCTGCACCGGCTCGCCGCCGAGGGAATCGAGGGCGTGCTGCTCGGGTTCGGGGCGACCGCGGGCCGGGCGGAGATCGTGGCGGCGGTCGAGGCGGCCGGGCTGGCGCTGCCGACCCTGGTCCACCCGAGCGCCCACGTCGCCGCCAGCGCCACGCTCGCCGCCGGCGTCCAGGTGCTGCCCAAGGCCAGCGTCGGCCCGAACGCCAACGTCGGCCGTGGCGGCCTCGTCAACACCGGCGCGATCCTCGACCACGACGTCAGCGTCGGCGACTTCTCGGTGATCGACCCCGGCGCGGTGCTGACCGGGCGGGCGCGGGTCGGCGCCACGGTCGAGATCGGCTCCGGCGCGGTCCTGATCCCGGACTCCGAGGTCGGCGACGGCGCCACCGTCGGCGCCGGCGCGGTGGTCACCCGCCCGGTCGCCCCCGGCGCCACCGTGGTTGGGGTGCCGGCGCGGCCGCTCGAGCGCGGCTGAGGCTCAGGCGCGCGCGAGGCCGGCGGCGATCGTCTTTGCCTCGGCCGGACTGAGATCGTTGGCCATCGGCAGGCAGAGGATGCGGGCAAAGAGGTCGTCGGTGCGCTCGAGGCCGCCGATCGCGTGGTACTCGGGGACGAGGTCGTGCAGCGGGTCGTAGTAGACCCGGGTCTCGACCTCTCCCTGCCAGCTCGCGGCCAGCGCCTCGCGCCGCCGGGAATCGGCGAGCGCGACCGGCATGAACTGCCAGGTCGAGAGCTCGGCCCCCTCCTGCCAGGCGCCGACCGCGCCGGCGCCGGCGCGGATCGCCGCGGCGGTCTCGCGGCGATGCCCGACGATCGCGTCGATGCGGT
>DASUNU010000083.1:0-30634 GCA_036276995.1 Solirubrobacterales bacterium | reverse complement strand
CCGATCGTCGCGTACTCGAAGGACTGGGGAAAGTGGCCGAGGGTCAGGCCCTGCCGGGCCAGTGCCGCCTCCGCCTCGGGGCCGCGCAGGCCGGCGCCGAGGCGCGCGGTCAGCGAGCGGCGGTCGACCTCGACGTCGCGCAGGGCGGCGAGGTCGAGGCTGATCAGGCGGGAGTGCGCCCCGCGCAGCGGCTCGACCCCGCCGACCACGCTGCTGCCGCCCCCAAAGGGAACCACGGCGATCTCCTCCGCCGCGCAGACGTCGAGCACCCGGCGCAGGGCCGCGGCGTCGACCGGCATCACCACCGCGTCGGGCGCGGCCTCGAAGCCGCCGCTCCGCCGCCGCGCCAGGTCGGCGTAGCCGCAGCCGCTCGCGTGCCGGACCCGGTCCTCGGTCGAGTCGAAGATCGCCTCGGCGCCGACCGCGTCGATCAGCGCCTGCGGCAGCGGCTCGGCGAGCGGCAGCGCGAACCCGTCGAGCTCAGCGGCCAGCGGCCACGGCTCCAGCTCCCCCACCCGCTCCCGGAGCACCGCCAGCGCCTCCGCATCGAGCTCCGGCGTAACCGAGGGATCCCCCCACCCCCACCACTTCGTATCGCGGCGCGGGGCGCTCACGTCAGCGCCCCCTCGATCCCGTCAAGCGCCTGGTCGAGGATCGCGCCCTGGGCGCGGCGCATCATCGGCGAGCCCATCCGCGACAGCCCTTTCAGCGTCTGCTCCAGGCTCAGCTCGATCTCGGTCCCGCCCTCGGCCTCGCGCAGGGCGATCTCGGTCCGCGAGCTCCTCAGGTGACGGGCGAAGGGGGTGCCCTCCAGCTCCTGCTCCCAGACATAGCGCTCGTTCTCGGCCGCGCTGAGGCAGCGGAAGTCGGCCCGCACCCCGCGCCCCTCGCTCGTCTCCAGCACCTTGGTCCACTGGCTGCGACGGCCGCTGCCCTTGCCCAGCTCGACGTTCTCCACGCGACTCACCCGCGGCCACCAGCGCGGCAGCGCGTAGGGGTCGGAGATGAGTCCCCAGACCTCGCCCAGCGGCGCGGCGACGAGACGGCGACGGCTGACACGGGCCACGCGGCGCGGCTCAGTCGCCGGCCAGCCGGCGCAGATCCCGGATCAGCAGCAGATGCTTGAGGTGACTGACCGTCGCCGCCAGGCTCTCCAGGCTCTCCAGCGCCTCTTTGCGCCGCTCCGGGTTGCGCGAGCGCAACGACGGCCCCAGCAGCGCTTCCAGCAGCTGCGCCTCGCGGTCGGCCGAAGAGCGGAAAACGCGCAGGTTGCGGGCCCCGACCCCGACCCGGGAAAGCTCGTTGGCAGCCCGTACGATCTCGCGGTCGGTCTCGTCGTAGACGACCTTGCCCTCGCGTTTCTCGGGCTGGACGATGCCGAAGTTCTCCAGCTCGGCGATCAGCTCCTCGCGGGCGCCGGTCTCCTCGATCACTTCCTCGAGGGTCAGGTAGGCGCGCGAGGTGTCGACCAGGATCGCTCGCCGGGCGGAGCCGCCGTTGGCCTTGCGGTCGGCCTCGCCGAGCACCAGGTCGCCGCCGCCGGCCAGCTCCTGGCGGATCACCCGCAGCGGCAGGAACTCGTCGCGCTGCAGGCGCAGGATCGTGCGCAGGCGCTCGACATCGGACTGGCTGTAGAGGCGGTAGCCGCCGGAGGTGCGGCGCGGGCTGAGCAGCTTCTGGTCCTCGAGGTAGCGGATCTTCGAGATCGAGACGTCGTCGAACTCGCTCTGCAGGATCTTGCAGACGGCGCCGATCGTCAGCGCCTTACGCGGCCGGCTGGCCGATTCGGGCGCGCGCGGAGGCTGTTCGGAGACCGGCATCTCTACCGCTCCAGGTAGCTGAGCTTGTACTTGCCGACCTGGATCTCGTCGCCGTCGGCGAGCCGGTGCGACTCGATCCGGCGCCGGTTGACGTAGGTCCCGTTGAGCGAGCCGAGGTCGTCGATGTAGAGGCCGTCGCGGCGGCGCACCAGCAGCGCGTGGTTGCGAGAAACGGTGACGTCGTCGAGGAAGACGCCGGCGTCGGGGCTGCGACCGATGCTGACCCGGTCGGCATCGATGCTGAAGCTCTCCCCCGCGCGACCGCCGCCGGCGCGGATCACCAGCGCCGCCCCGGCCTCCTCGACCACCTCATCGATATCGACTGGCTGCATGTCGCCGGTGTCGTCGACGGTGTAGGTCATCGTCGTCGGGTCGTCGCCGGACTCCGCCGGCCCGCCCAGGTAGGCACCGCACTTCTGGCAGTAGTTCGCGCCCTCGGGGTTGGCAAACCCGCACTCGGGACAGTGAACGGCCATCTCTCAGCCCCCTGAGACCCGACGCTAGGCGGCGGGCTCGTCCTCCGCCGGATTCTGCGCCTTGCCGGCGAGGATCTCGGTCAGTTTGCTGACGTCGTCGCCGGAGATCATCGACTCACCCGCGTCGTGTTTGTCGCGCAGGCGGTTGACGAGCTCGGCCCGGAGGATGTCGATCTTCCCGTGCAGGACGCGCCGCTTGTAGGAGATCTCATTCTCCTCCTCGGTGAGCTTGTCGATCAGGTCCTTCAGCTCCTTGTCGCTGAGGGATCCCAGATCGGGAAAGGTGTCCTCCATCTCGCTCCTTTTGGAAGGAGGCGCCGCCGCCTCGTTTGCGCAGGCGACGATTATAGGTCGAGGCTCACAGAAGGTTCAACTGCAGGTTGAAGGTTCTGCGGTTTGGCCGTCAGCTTGCAGCGCCGCGGGCCGCCCGCACCGAGCGGATCCCCGTGCGCGCGTAGAGCGCGGTGGCGAGGATCGCCATCACCGTGCCCCAGATCACCAGCGCGGTCGCGACCCAGCCGGGCGCGAACAGGGCCAGCCAGATCCCGCCCATGATCGGGAAGACCGAGATCCGGCCCGGCCAGTTGACCTCGATGTCGACCCCGTGCCGCAGCCCGTACTGGGCCAGCGCCAGCATCGCCACCTCGCGCGCCGCCAGGACCAGCAGCAGCCAGCGCGGCAGCAGCTCGAAGTTCCAGCAGACGACGGCGCCAGCGAGGATCGTGAGCCGGTCGATCAGTGGATCGAGCAGCGCCCCGAGCCGGCTGTACTGGCCGGTGACGCGGGCGAGGAGGCCGTCAAGGTAGTCGCCGGCGGCGATCGCCCAGAAGACCATCGCGGCGGCGAACGAGGTGCCGTCGTCGGTGTTGTAGGCCATCACCAGGAAGACCGGGATCGCCGCCAGGCGCAGGTAGCCGACCAGGTTGGGCAGCGTCCACGGGTGCAGCGGCTCGCCCTTGCGGGTCGAGCTCGGCGGCGGCGCGCTGCGGTCGAGGCCGAAGAGGCGGCGCAGGCGGCCGCGTCCAAAGGGGGCCGCGTCGCTCACTCGCGGCCCGCCCTCATTCTGGCCTGTCGTCGATCGCTTCGAGCAGCGCCGCGGCCCGGGTCGCGGCCTCCGCAACCGGCAGCTCGTGCTCGGCCCCGGAGCCGCGCTCGGCGGCCTCGACCACGCCGCTGGCGAGGCCCCGGCGGCCGGCGACGATCCGCAGCGGGCAGCCGAGCAGCTCGGCGTCGGTCAGCTTCTGGCCGGGGCCGGCGTCGCGCTCGTCGTAGAGCACCTCGAGGCCGGTCGCCCGCAGCTCCTCGTAGAGCTTGTCGGCGGCCTCGCGCTCCGGCTCCCCCGCCTTCGCCAGCGAGACCAGATGCACGTCCCAGGGCGCCAGCGCCCGCGGCCAGACGATCCCGCGCTCGTCGGCGCGCTGCTCGATCGCGGCGGCGGCGATCCGGGCCGGGCCGATCCCGTAGGAGCCCATCACGATCGGGTGTTCCGCTCCCTCCTCATCGAGATAGGTGGCGCCGAGCGGGACCGTGTAGCGGGTGCCGAGCTTGAAGATGTTGCCGATCTCGATCGCGGTCTCGATCTCGATCGTGCCGCCGCCGGGCGCGATGTCACCGGCCTCGACCGTGCGCACGTCCAGCTCCTCGAACTGGAAGTCGCGCCCGGGCTGGACCCCGCGCAGGTGCAGGTCGGGCTCGTTGGCGCCGCAGACGTAGGAGTCGCCGGCGATCGCCGCGTCCTTGATCACCGGCACCCTGGCGCCGAGCGGGCCGATGAACCCGACCGGGCCGATCTCGGCGGCGATCTCCTCGGCGCTGGCCTGGCGGAAGCCGACCCCGAGCGCGTTGCCCAGCTTGATCTCGTTGAGGCGGTGGTCGCCGCGGATCAGGACCATCGCCAGGCCGCGGCCCTCGATCACGACGGGCAGCGCCTTGATCATCGCCCCGGCCGGCAGGCCCAGCGCTCCCCCGACCTGCTCGATCGTGGTCAGCCCCGGGGTCTCGACCCGCTCCGGCGTCGGCAGCGGCGCCGGCAGCTCGACTGGCTGCGGCTCGGCGGAGGCGACCTCGACGTTGGCGGCGTAGCCGGGCGCCAGCGCCACCTCGTTCTCGCCCGCCGGGCAGGGCGCCATGTACTCGTCGGCGCCGGAGCCGCCCATCATCCCGACGTCGGACTCGACCCGGTACCAGCGCAGCCCGCAGCGGTCGAAGATGCGCGCGTAGGCCCCGGCCTGCAGCTCGTAGGAGCGGGCCAGGCCGTCCTCGTCGCGGTCGAAGGAGTAGGCGTCCTTCATCGTGAACTCGCGCGTGCGCAGGATCCCGGCGCGAGGACGCGGCTCGTCGCGCTCCTTGGTCTGCAGGTGGAAGACCATCAGCGGCAGGTCGCGATAGGAGCGGACCTCGCGGGCGACGTGGTAGGTCAGCGCCTCCTCGTGGGTCATCGCCAGCACCATCGGTGAGCCCTTGCGGTCGTCGAGCTTGAACAGCTCGTCGATCGCGTAACGGCCAGTCTTTTCCCAGTTCTCCGCCGGCTGCAGTACCGGCATCAGCATCTCCTGACAGCCGATCGCCTCCATCTCCTCGCGCAGGATCCCCTCGACCTTGCGCTGCACCCGCCAGCCCGCTGGCAGGTAGGTCCAGAGCCCGGCCCCGAGCTGGCGGATCAGCCCCGCCCGCACCATCAGCTTGTGCGAGAGCGCCTCCGCGTCAGCGGGAGCCTCCTTCAAGGTCGGCCAGAAGGTCTGTGAAACGCGCGACATCGGCGGCGAGTCTATTGGCGCGGCGGCCGGCGGTCACCGCGCTCTCGGCCACAGGGAACGGTCAGAGCCATCCCGATACTCAAGGGTCCCCAACTGGGGCCGATATGCGTCCGAGCGATGGCGCGTTCCCCCAACCCCGCAAAGATCTACCGCTGGGACGAAATCGACGACCTCGACTGGCAGGTCCTGCTGCTCGGCAACGGCATGTCGATCAACGTCTCCTCCCGCTTCGACTACTCCTCGCTCTACAGGAGGGCGACCCGGCCGGACTTCGAGCGGGGCCTGGGAGAGCGCCAGCGAGAGATCTTCGAGCTCTTCGAGACGAGGAACTTCGAGGTCGTGCTGGGCAAGCTGCGCGACACGATCGCGCTCGCGGAAGCGCTCGGTGAGGACGCTGAGAGCTACAGGGAGCGCTTCCTGGAAATCCAGGCCGCGCTCGGCCACACCGTGCGCGAGGTGCATCTGAAGTGGCCGGACGTACCGGCCCAGACGCTGGCCGTGATCAAGGAGGGGCTGGGCGACTACAGGAAGGTCTTCAGCACCAGCTACGACCTGCTCGCCTACTGGTCGATCGTCCATAACGGCGACTACTACCGGTTCCGCGACTGCTTCTGGGCCAATGACCGCAACGAGTTCGACCCCGAGGACTGTGAGGTGGGAAACGGCGTCACGGCGATCTACTACCTGCACGGCGCCCTCCACCTACAGGTTGACGGGACGGGTGCGACGCGAAAGCTGGTCAAGGAAGAGGGCAGGCTGCTCGACCAGTTCGGCCAGCCGATCTCGGGCGACCCCGAGGCGCGGCCGCTGCTGGTCTCGGAGGGCTCGCACCGCGACAAGGTCGTGGCGATCGAAGACAACGCCTACCTGGCGCACGCCTACGACCAGCTCAAGGCCGCGCACAGGCCGCTCGTCGTCTTCGGCCACTCGCTGGGCGAGCAGGACCGCCACCTCTGCGAAGCGATCAACGCCAATCCCGAACGCGCGGTAGCCGTCTCGGTGCGGGTCAGGGACGGCAAGCCGCCGACCTGGGCGGAACGGGAGCTGATCCGCGAGAAGCTCAGCAGCGAAGAGATCTACCTCTTCGACGCCGCAACCCACCCGCTGGGATCGCCCGAGCTGCGGGTGCGGAAAAGGCGCAAAGGCCGTCCCAAAGGCCGGCGGCTGCGCCGGCGTCGGCTCGCCTCCTGAGTCTCAGGCGCGACTGAAGCGGCGGCCGGAGGTGGGCGAGGCCTCCTCGTCGAGCAGCACTTTGTCGGACTCGCCCTTTTCGGCCGCTTCGTGCTCCATCTGGGCGATCTTCTCCGGGGTCAGGTCGCCGGCGTTTTCCTGCTCGATCTTCGCCACCCACGCGGCCCCCTCGCGCGACTCGGCCTCATCGAACTCGACCTCGCCGCCGCGGTCCAGCGACTTGTCGATCTCCTCGAACAGAGTGTCGACCAGCTTCGCCTGCGGGACCTTGCGCAGCGGTTTGCCGCCGGCGAAGATCAGGCCCTCGTTCTTGGCCCCGGCGATGCCGAAGTCGGCCGCCGCCGCCTCGCCGATCCCGTTGACAGCGCAGCCCAGCACCGCCACCTCGACCGGCTCCTCGTAGCTTTCCAGCCGCTGCTCGATTTCGGCCACGACCGAGTCCATGTCGAACTGCAGGCGGCCGCAGGTCGGACAGGCGATCAGGACCGGGCCTTTCTCGCGCAGCTGCAGCGCCTTGAGGATCTCCCAGGCGACTTTGACCTCCTCCTCGGCGTGGAAGGTCGAGAGGCTGATCCGGACCGTGTCCCCCACCCCGTCGGCCAGCAGCGTGCCCAGGCCGACCGCGGATTTGAGCGAGCCCGACCATTTCGTACCCGCCTCGGTGATCCCGAGATGCAGCGGGTAGGGGATCCTCTCGGCCAGCTGGCGGTTGGCGGCGATCGTGTACGGGACGTTGGTCGACTTGATCGAGACCTTGAAGTTTTCGAAGTCGAGGCTCTCCATCAGCTCGGTGAACTCGACCGCGGCGGCGACCAGGGCCTCGACCGGCGCCTCCTTCTCGAGCGCGTGCAGGTGCTTGGGCAGCGAGCCGGAGTTGACCCCGATCCGCATCGGCACCCCCTTTTCGTTCGCCTTCACCGCCACCTCGGCGACTTTCTCGCGGCCGCCGATGTTGCCCGGGTTGAGGCGGATGCAGTGGGCACCGGCGTCAATCGCTTTCAGCGCCAGGGTGTGGTTGAAGTGGATGTCGGCGATGATCGGGATCGGCGACTCCTTGACGATCGTCTTCAGCGCCTCGACGTCCTGCTCGCGCGGGACCGCGCAGCGGACGATGTCGGCACCGGCGTCGGCGACCTTGCGGATCTGCTCCATGGTCGCCGTCAGGTTGGCGGTCTCGGTCTTGGTCATCGTCTGCACCGCGACCGGCGCACCGCCGCCGATCGGCACGCTGCCGACGAAGATCTGCCGCTTAGAGGCCATATTCGAAGCGTATAGGGCGGGCTTCGCGCGCCGGCTAGCGGACGTCGTAGGCGTCGCTGCCGAGGCGGCCGATGTCGTTGCTGAGGCCGATCACGAACAACAGCATGACCAGGGCGAAGCCGATCACGGTCGCCCGCTCCATCACCCGCAGCGAGACCGGGCGGCCGCGCAGTTTCTCGACGATCGCCCAGAAGATGTGGCCGCCGTCGAGCGGCAGGATCGGCAGCAGGTTGATCAGGCCGAGCGAGAGGCTGACCAGGGCCAGCAGCAGGAAGGATTCGACAGCGCTGCGGTCGATCGTCTGGTTGGCGGCGTCGCTGACCCCGACGATGCCGGAGAGCTGCTTGCGCTGCTCCTCCTCGAAAAGGCGCGAGAAGATCGAGGCGGTTTTCTCGGTCACCACCCAGATCGCGTCCCCGGCCCGGCTGAAGGCGGCGCCGACGCTGATCTCGGTCGGTTCACTGCCGTAGGAGAAGCCAACCAGGGCGCGGCCGGCCGCCTCGTCGTACTCGGGCTTGATCAGGATCGTCTGCACCTGCCCGTCGCGTTCGATCTTCAGCGCTACCGGGGTCGCCGCCACGCAACCCTCGACCTGCTTACCGGCGCACTCGTGCGAGCCCACCTGTTCGCCGAACCTCTGCAGGCGCTGTTCCCGATCGACCCCGGGGAAGCTCTTGCCGTCGACCGCGAGGATGCGGTCGCCCGGCTCCAGCACCTGCGCCGCCGGGCTGCCGCCGCGGATCTCCCCGACCCGCTGGTCGACCTGCTGGGCGTTGGTGAAGTAGACGACCGAGAGGATCGCGAAGGCAAGGACGATGTTGACCACGGGCCCCGCGGCAACGACGACGATCCGCTTCCAGACCGGCTGCTTGTAGTAAGCGCGGTCCTCGTGCTCCGGAGGAATCTCCTCCTCCGGGTTCATCCCGGTGATTTTCACGTAGCCGCCGAGCGGGATCGATTTGACCCCGTACTCGGTCTCACCGCGCCGGAACGACCAGATCGTCGGTCCGAAGAAGAGGAAGAAGCGCTCGACCCGCATCCCGGTCGCCTTCGCAGCGACGTAGTGCCCACCCTCGTGGAGCAGGATCAGCAACGAGAAGCCGAGGAAGATGAGCAGCCAGTTCATGCTGGAGCTAACCCCCGAACCTGCGCTTCGGAGCGCTCGCGAGCCTCGGCGTCGGTGGCGAAGAGGTCATCGAAGTGAGTTATGGGTCGGGCCGGCATCTCCTCCAGGACGCGCTCGATCACGGCGGCGATCCCGGTGAAGGGTATGCGCCCGTCGAGGAAGGCGGCCACCGCGACCTCGTCGGCGGCGTTGAGCACACACGGCGCCGTCCCGCCGGCCGCGCCCGCCTCCAGCGCCAGGCGTAGACAGGCGAAGGTCTCCAGGTCCGGCTGCTCGAAGGTGAGCGCACCGACGGTTGCGAGGTCGAGCCGCGGGATGTCGACCTCAGCCCGCTCCGGGAAGTGCAGCGCGTAGGAGATCGGCACCCGCATGTCGGGGTAACCGAGGTGGGCCAGCGAGGAGCCGTCGACGAGATCGATCAGCGAGTGGACCAGGGACTGCGGGTGGACGACGACCCCGATCCGCTCGTAGGGCACGGCGAAGAGGTGGTGGGCCTCGATCGCCTCGAAGCCCTTGTTCATCAGCGTCGCCGAGTCGATCGTGATCCGGCCGCCCATCTTCCAGGTCGGGTGCGCGAGCGCGTCCTCGACGCTGACCTCGTCCAGGTCGGTACGCCCGCGGAACGGTCCGCCGGAGGCGGTCAGGACCAGCCGGCTCACGGTCCCCGGCGCCTCGGACCCGATCAGCTGGTGCAGGGCCGAGTGCTCGGAGTCGACCGGCAGCAGCCGCGCCCCGGTCGCCTCGGCCAGCGCCATCACCAGCTCGCCGCCGACGACCAGGCTCTCCTTGTTGGCCAGCGCCACGTCAGTGCCGGCGTTCAGGGCCATCACGGTCGAGGCCAGCCCGGCGGCGCCGACGATCCCGTTCAGGACCAGGTCGGCCTCGGTCGCGGCGATCAGCTCGCGCACGCCCTCCTCGCCGGCCAGCACCCGCCCGCTCCAGGCGTCGCGCGCCCGCGCCGCCGCGTCCGCGCCGGCCAGCGCCACCGCCGGCACCCCGTGCTCGCGCGCCTGCTCCAGGGTCAGCTCCCAGCCCGAACCGGCCGCCAGGCCGACCGCCTGCAGCTCGTCCGAGGCGCCGATCACCTCCAGCGCCTGCGTTCCGATGGACCCGGTCGAACCGAGTATCAGGACCTTCTTCATCGATTCAGAGGGTAGTGAGGACCACGCGTCTGCTCTGACCCGTCCATAACCCGGGTTAGAGCAGACGCGTGCTCAGTAGACCAACGCAACCGAGAGGTAGTAGCCGACGACGATCGTGAAGAGGAGGGCGTCGAGGCGGTCGAGGATGCCGCCGTGGGGGCCGAACAGGGTGCCGGTGTCCTTGGTCCCGAGGTCGCGCTTCAGCAGCGACTCGAAGAGGTCGCCGAGCGGGGCGACGGCGGCGACGGCGGCACCGATGATCAGGGCGTCCACGCCGGAGAGCCAGTCCTGGTAGAGGCCGGCGAACCAGAAGCCCATGGTGCCGATCACGAAGCCGCCGATCAGCCCCTCGATCGTCTTGTTGGGACTGATGCTGGGGGCGATTTTGTGGCTGCCGAACATGCGCCCGGTCGCGTAGGCCGCGGTGTCGGCGACGAAGGTCCCGACCAGGACGTCGACCAGGAGGCCGGCCCCGTGGTCGGGCAGGTCGCGCAGCAGCACCGCGTGGACCAGCGGGATCCCGATCCAGACGATTCCCAGCAGCGTGGTCGCGATCGAGACGGTGACCCCGCCCTGGCGCTGCACCCGGGCGCCGAAGAAGAACAGCAGCGGGAATGAGGCAGCGAGGATCATCAGCACGTTGAACGAGGTGCCGAAGTGGGCGGCGACGATCAGCGCCGTGACCGCGATGTAGGCGGGAATCGGCAGCGGCTTCGCGTCGGCGGTCATGGTCACGTACTCGCGCAGGCAGACCACCCCGATCGCGACCATCGCGGCGGCGAAGACGAGGCCGCCGGCTACCGCGATCGCGATCGCGAAGGCGATCCAGGGCAGCGCCACCAGCACCCGCTTCGCGGTCTCGCCGCTGGAGCGCCGTTTGCGCCGCGGCTCGCGTGGCGGTTTCGGCCGCGGCGGCGGGTCCGGCTCGAACATCTCGTCGTCGAACAGTTCCTGGGTCACGAGCGGGCTCCGAAGCGGCGTTGGCGGGTCTCGTACTCGCGCAGCGACTGCTCGAAGGCGGCCCGGTCGAAGTCGGGCCAGAGCTCGTCGCGGAAGACCAGCTCCGAGTAGGCGCACTGCCAGAGCAGGTAGTTGGAGATGCGGCGCTCGCCGCTGGTTCGGATCAGCAGGTCGGGATCGTGCATCTCGGGCGCGTAGAGGTGGTTGCGGAACTCCTCCTCGGAGTCCCCCTGAAAGCTTCGCGCCGCGTCGGCGATCTCCGCCCTGCCCCCATAGTTGAAGGCGACGTAGAAGACGATGCGGTCGTTGGCGGCGGTCTTCTCTTCCGCCCAGTCCATCAACTCGACCAGCTGCCCCGGCACTCCCTCGCGGCGGCCGACGAAGCGCATCCGCACCCCCTCGGCGTCGAGCTCGGGGGTCTCGTTGGCGATCCGTTCGCCCATCATCCGCATCAGCCCCTCGACCTCCTCCGAAGGCCGGGTCCAGTTCTCGGTCGAGAAGGAGAAGACGGTGAGCTCCTCCACCCCGAGCTCGACCGCGTCGCGCAGTCGCGCCTTAACCACATCGGCCCCGGCCCGGTGCCCGTCGGCGACCGGCAAACCACGCTGCTGCGCCCAGCGGCCGTTGCCGTCGGTGATGATCGCGACGTACCGCGCGGAGGCGGTCACACCTCGAGGATCTCTTCTTCCTTGCCCTTCAGCAGAGCGTCGATCTCGGCGATCGCCTCGTCGGTCTGCTTCTGCAGTGCCGCCTCGGCCCGGCGCTCGTCGTCCTCGCCGGCTTCGCCCTCCTTTTTCAGGTCGCGCAGATCCTGCATCACGTCGCGTCGCACATTGCGGACCGCGACCCGGCCCTCCTCGGCCACGCCGTGCACGACCTTGACCATCTCGCGCCGGCGCTCCTCGGTCATCTCCGGGATCTGCAGCCGGATCACGTTGCCGTCGTTGCTTGGGGTGAGACCGACGTCGGACTCGTTGATCGCCTTCTCGATCGCGCCCAGGCCGCTCTTGTCGAACGGCGTCACAGTCAGCAGCCGGGCGTCGCTGGCTGCAACGTTGGCGAGCTGCTTGAGCGGGGTCGGGCTGCCGTAATAGTCGACCACGATGCGGTCGAGCAGGTGCGGTGAGGCGCGGCCGGTGCGGACCGTGGCCAGCTCGCCACGGCTCGACTCGACCGACTTGGACATCCGCCCTTCGGCGTCTTTGAGCAGTTCGTCGATCAGCTCCACTGGTTCCCGTCCTCGTTAACTGGCGGGCTGATTGGAGACCAGCGTGCCCACCGTCTCGCCGCAGACGATCCTATCTATGTTCTTCTCGTCGGCCATGTTGAAGACGTGGATCGGCAGGTCGTTGTCCATGCAGAGCGAGAGCGCGGTCGAGTCCATCACCTTGAGCCCGCGCTCGATCGCTTCGCGGTGGCTGATCGTGGGGATGAACTTGGCCTCGGGGTTGGTCGCCGGATCGGAGTCGTAGACCCCCTCCACCCCGTTCTTCGCCATCAGGATCGTCTCGGCGTGGATCTCCAGCGCCCGCAGCGCCGCCGCGGTGTCGGTGGTGAAGAACGGGTTGCCGGTGCCGGCGGCGAAGATCACCACCCGGGCCTTCTCGAGGTGGCGCATGGCGCGGCGGCGGATGTAGGGCTCGGCCACCTCCTTGACGTCGATCGCCGACATCACCCGCGTGTGCTGTCCGAGCCGCTCGAGCGCGTCCTGCAGGGTGAGCGCGTTGAGCACGGTGGCCAGCATCCCCATGTAGTCGCCGGTCGCCCGGTCCATCCCGTCCGCCGCCCCCTCGAGGCCGCGGTAGATGTTGCCGGCGCCGACCACGATCGCGATCTCGACCCCGCGGTCGCGCACCGCTGAGACCTGTCTGGCGATGCGATCGACCTCGGCGCCGTCGGTGCCGAACTCGAGGCTGCCCATCAGGGCCTCGCCGGAAAGCTTCAGCAGGATGCGCCCGAAGCGGGGCTCGGGATCGGCGTTCACGTGGGTAGGACTCTAGTCCTGGCCGACGCGGAAATAGGCGATGCGGGCAACGCGGATGTTCTCGCCGGTCTTCGCGGCGAGCTCCTGGCGCAGCTCCTCGATCGTCTTCGAGTCGTGTTTCTCGGCGTTGACGTGGGTCTGATCGAGCAGCGCAACCTCGCTCGCCCACTTCGAGAGCTGACCCTCGACGATCTTCTCGACCACGTTGTCGGGCTTGCCTTCTTCCCGCGCCTTCTCCTCGAAGACCTTCTTTTCGGCGTCGCGCTCCTCCGCCGGGATCTCCTCCGAGGAGACGTAGAGCGGCGCGGTCGCCGCCACGTGCAGGGCGACCTGGTAGGCGAAGACCTTGAAGTCCTCGTTGCGGGCGACGAAATCGGTCTCGCACTGGACCTCGACCATCGCCCCGACCTTGTCGTTGGCGTGGATGTAGGAGGCGACGACGCCCTCTTCGGTGCCGCGGCCTTCGCGCTTCGCGGCCGAGGCCTGCCCCTTCACCCGCAGCAGCTCGATCGCGCGGTCGACGTCGCCATCGGCCTCGACCAGCGCCGATTTCGCGTCCATCATCGCCGCCCCGGTGCGGTCCCGGAGCGCCTTTACGTCAGCGGCCGTAACGCTCATTTCGACTCCTCAGCTTTCTCAGTGTTCTCCGCCTCGGCCGGAGCCTCAGGAGCTTTCTCCTCTACCGCCGGAGCCTCGGCTTTAGCGGCCTCGGCCTCTGGCGCGGGTGGCGTCGGGGGTGACCCCTCCCCCGCAGACTGCGAGGAGGAGGGGTTATCACCGGCGACAGGACCCGCGCCCTGGGGCGCCTTGTCCTGGGCCGGAGCCTGCTGCGGCGCTTTGTCCTGAGCCGAAGCTTTCTCCGCCGCCGCTTTGGCTTCCGCCGTAGCTTTCGCTTTCGCCGCAGCCTCTTCTTCGAATTTTTTCGCTTCCGCCGCTTCGACCCGCTCTTTCTCTTCCTCCTCGCGCTTCTTGCGCTCTTCCTCGTCCTTTTTGCGGCGCTCCATTTCCTCGGCGATGCGCTTCTCCTCCTGCACCCGCCAGGCGCTCGAGCCCTCCTCGACCGCGCCGCCGATCGTGCCGATCACGAGCTGGCAGGAGCGGATCGCGTCGTCGTTGCCGGGGATCACGTAGTCGACCGGGGTCGGGTCGCAGTTGGTGTCGACCAGACCGATGATCGGGATCCGCAGGCGGGCCGCCTCGTGGACCGCGATCTCCTCGGTTTTGAGGTCGGTGACGAAGACCGCGTCGGGCAGCCGGTCCATGTCGCGGACGCCACCGAGGTTGAACTCGAGCTTGGCGAGTTCGGCCTCCATGTTCATCCGCTCCTTGGTCGGCAGGAGGTCGAGTTTGCCCTCCTCTTTCCAGCCGTTGAGCTCGTGCAGCCGGGCGATCCGGGTCGACATCGTGTTGAAGTTGGTCAGCAGCCCGCCCAGCCAGCGCTTGTTGACGTAGGGCATCTTGCAGCGGTCGGCCCACTCCTGGACCGTGTCGCGGGCCTGCTTCTTGGTGCCGACGAAGAGCACCGTGCCGCCGCCGCTGGCGAGCTCGCCGGCGAAGCGGCGCGCGTTCTCCAGCAGCGCCTCGGTCTGGACCAGGTCGATGATGTGGATCCCGTCCAGCTCGCCGAAGATGAAACGGCGCATGTTCGGGTTCCAGCGACGCGTCTGGTGGCCGAAGTGGACTCCGGCCTGGAGCAGCTCGGTAAGACCTGCCTGTGCCTGTGGCATTCGGTGAATCTCCTTGGTTGGTGTACAGCGCTCCCGCCCCGCTTGCCGGACCTGGCGTCGTGCGCCAGGCAGGATCCGGTTCGCCCTGGACGGGGGTTGGTTTCTGGACCGGGGATTGTAGAGAGCCGGCGCTGGCCGGCGCGTCCGCCCCGGCGGCCTCAGGCGCGAGCGGCGCGGGCCTCGTCGAGCGCCGCCGCGAGGTCAGCCGGCAGCGGTGACTCAAAGCTGAGGCGCTCACCCGTGGCCGGGTGCGCGAAGGCGAGCCGGTGGGCGTGCAGGAACTGGCGCCCGAGCCCGTAGCGCTCGGCGCCGCCGTAGGTGACGTCGCCGCTCAGCGGGTGGCCGATCGCGGCGAAGTGGGCGCGGATCTGGTGCGTGCGCCCGGTCTCCAGCTTCGCCTCCAGGTAGCTCTCCAGGGCCAGCAGCTCGAGCACCTCGAAGTGGGTGCGGGCCTGGCGCGAGGCCGCCCCGGAGACCGCCATCCGGTGGCGCCGGCGGGCGGCGCGCCCGATCGGAGCGTCGATCGTGCCGGTGCGGGAGCCAAGCCGGCCACCGGCCAGGGCGCGGTAGACGCGTTCGACCTCGCGCCGCTGCACCGCCGCCTGCAGGGCGCCATGGGTCTCGTCGTCGCGGGCGACCACCAGCAGGCCGCTGGTCCACTTGTCGAGCCGGTGCACGATCCCCGGCCGCTCCGGGTCGGCGCCGCCGCCGAGGATCTCGGCCAGCTCGTCAACCAGGGTCGGTCCGCTGTGCGAGGGGGCCGGGTGGACGACCAGGCCGGCCGGCTTGTCGACCACGGCCAGCTGCTCGTCGAGGTGGACGATCCGCAGCGCCGGCTCAGCCATCGGCGCGAGCGCGCTCCTCGCGCAGGTAGAGCAGGACCAGCAGCACGACGCCGCAGGTGATCGCGATGTCGGCGATGTTGAAGGGCGGCCAGGAGCCGACCGCGATGAAGTCGGTGACGGCGTCGGCGTGGACGCGGTCGATCAGGTTGCCGATCGCCCCGCCCGCCAGCAGCCCGGTCGCCACCCACATCCAGGGCCGCCCGGGATCGCGGGCGAAGATCCAGCCGACCACGCCCAGGGCGAGCAGCGGGATCACGACCAGCGGCAGCCCCGCTCCCCCGGCGATGCCGAAGGCGACGCCGCGGTTGTGGGCGAGGGTGAACTGCAGCGGCCCGAGCACGTCGACCTCCTCGCCGGTCACCAGCTGCGCCTCGACCACCGCCTTGGCGATCTGGTCGGCGGCGACCACGGCCGCGCAGAGGGCGGCCGCCAGGCACCAGGCGCGGGCGGTGGCACTCACCCGGCGACGAGGCCGACGACCACCGTCTGCAGCACGAACAGCACGATGATCCCGATGATCGGGCTGAGGTCGAGGGCGAAGCCACCGCCGCCGACCGGCGGCAGGAAGCGGCGGAAGAGGTTGAGGTAGGGGTCGGTGCTGCCTTTGACGAAGTCGAGCACCGCGCGCAGCGCCGGGCTGTACGGCATCCGCGGCACGTAGGAGATCAGGACGTTGATGAAGATCAGGGCGATGTAGACAATGAAGAGGGCGTTGACGTAGTCGGCCACGTCGGCCCGGCTCAGCGCCAGCGGGATCGCCGTCATCCGCGCATCCGCTCCAGCGAGGCCCGCACCGCCGCTTCGAAGGCCTCGCGCCCGCCCTCGCGGTCGAGCGCCTCCAGGCCCGCCTCGGTGCTGCCGCCCGGCGAGGCGACCGCCCTGCGCACGTCGGCCGGGTGGTGGCGCCGCAGCAGCTCGGCGGTCCCGGCGGTGGTCTCGACCACCAGCTCGCGGGCCAGCTCCGGGTCGAGCCCATCGGCGGCACCGGCGTCGGCGATCGCCTCGACCGCCAGCGCCACGTAGGCGGGCGCGCAGCCCATCACCGCGGTCGCCGCGTCGAACTGGGCGTCGGGCAGCTCGAACACATGGCCGAGCGTGTCCAGCGCGCTCCGCACCTGGGGCGAAGCCTCACCGGCGATGCAGAGCACGCCGCGGCGCACCTCGACCCCGACGTTCGGCATCACCCGCAGCACCTGGGCACCCGGGAACAACGCCTCGAGCTTCGCCAACGGGGTCGCTCCCAGCAGGGAGACAACCGCCTTCGCGGCGCCCAGCTCCGGCGCGACGCTGCCCAGCATGGCCGGCTTCACCGCGACCACGACGAGGTCGGCGCGGGCGGCGACCTCGTCGTTGGCGACGGCCTCGCCACCAAGCTCCCCGGCCAGCGCCGTGGCCCGCCCCGAGCCGCTGTCGGAGAACAGCATCGAGTCGACCGAGCCGGCCCAGCCACGGGCCATGGCGGCGGCCATGCTGCCGGATCCGACGAAGCCGACGATCATCGCCGGGAGACTAGTGCCCGGGGGACGACTAGGACTGGTTGAAGAAGCCCTTGTCGATCAGCCGCGCCTTTTCCTCGGCGGAGACCTCGACGTTGCGCGGCGTCAACAGGAACATCTTCTCGGCGATCCGCTGCATGCCGCCGTCGAGCGCGTAGGTGAGGCCGGAGCAGAAGTCGATCATCCGCTTCGAGAGCTCGTGGTCGGCGGTCTGCAGGTTGAGGATCACCGGCACCTGTCGTTTGAACTGGTCGGCGACCTGCTGGGCATCGTTGAAGTTGCGGGGGATAACCAGGTGGACCTGAACATCGGCCCCCCCTCCCCCGTTATCGACCGGCCGCAGCGTCCGGGTACGGCTGGCGGCGATCGGCTCGTCATCGGCGAAGATGTCATCGATCTCGTCGCGGCGGGCGCGGCGCGAGGTCGGCAGGCGGCGCACCGAGGACTGTTCGCCACCGCGCTCGCGGCGGGCCTCGAAGACTTCCTCCGAGCCGGTCTCGGGCTCGAGGTCTTCCTCGTACTCGGGACCGTAGTCGTGGTCCTCGGCGAGTCCGAAGTAGACGAGCGCTCTATGCCAGGTGTCTCGGAAGGCCATCTGTACCGCGTGTTTCGGCCTCAGGCGGCCGACTCCTCTTACGAATTATCGGGGAGGTTAGCGACGATTCACACGAACAGCGCCGTGCCCAGACGGATGATCGTCGCCCCCTCCTCCACCGCGACCGGCCAGTCCTGCGAGGTCCCCATCGAGAGCTGGCTCAGCCCGTGCGCAGCGGCGAGCTCGGCGAGACGGGCGAAATGCGGCCGCGAGGCCTCCGGATCCTGGCTGAACGGCGGCATCGTCATCAGGCCGGAGACGGTGACCGGGCAGCGGGCGATGAACTCACCGAGCTCGGTCGGGGCGACGCCGCCCTTGCCCTCCTCGCCGGCGACGTTGACCTCGACCAAAACCTCCGTCTGCGCGGTCCCGTGCTTGCCCAGCTCGCGCAGGACCGAGTCGGTGGCGACCGAGTGGACCAGCCGGCAGAGCGGCAGCACCTGCCTGACCTTGCGGCTCTGCAGGTTGCCGATGAAGTCCCAGGCGAAGCGCTCGCCCCAGCGCTCGTGCTTGGCCGCGAGGTCCTGCTGACGGTTCTCGCCGACCAGGGTCACGCCGGCCTCGGCCAGGACACCCATCTCCTCCAGCGGCACGTACTTGCAGGCGACCAGGATCTCGACCCCCTCCCCCGCCCGTTCGCGTACGCGCTCGAGGTTTGCCCGCACCGTCTCCGGCTCGATCCCGTGGATCAGCCCCGGCACCTCAGGCCTCCCCCGGCTCGAGCCAGACCAGGCCCGCCTGGCGGCCGGTGCGGCCGGCGTCGCGGCGGTGGGAGAAGAACAGCTCCGGCTCGCAGCTCGTGCAGAGCCCGGCCGACTCGACCCGTTCCACGCCGGCCTCGCCCAGCAGTCGCCGCGCCACCTCCGGCAGGTCGAGCATGCGCCCCTGGGCGATGCCCTCACCGAGACCGGCGAAGGCGCCGAGCACCTCATCTCCGACCTCGTAGCAGCAGGAACCGATCCCGGGCCCGATCGCGGCCGTCGTCGCCCCGACCGCCGCGGCGCCGCGGGCGACGATGCCGGCGGCGAGCCCGCGCCAGCCGCAGTGCAGCATCGCCACCCCGCCGGGGCCGTGGAGCGCGACCGGCAGGCAGTCGGCGACGAAAACCAGCGGCGCCGTGCCCGGCTCGGCGGCGACGTGCCCGTCCACCTCCCGGACCTCCCTCGGGTTCCGTGGTTCGAAACCGACGCCATCCGTCCCAAAGGAACCGCGGAAGGGCGGCTCGGGGTCGGCCGGCAGGGCCAGCTCAGCCCCGTGGACCTGACGGCCGAAGACGATCCACTCGGGAGCGAGCCCGAGGGCCGCGGCGAGGCGGAGCCGGTTGGCCGCCACCGCGTCCGGCCGGTCGTCGGTGAGCAGACCGAGGTTGAGGCTGTCGTAGGGGGCCTCGCTGACCCCGCCGAGCCGGGTCGTGAAGGCAGCGGTCGCCCCGTCCAGGTCGGCTTCGAGCCACCGCACGCCGTCTCGCTCGCGCCACTCCATCGCCGTAACTAAGCAGACTCGCCGCGGGCGGCCGCAAGCGCCGCCGCCAGCTCCTGCTCGCGACCGTCGACCTCGCCGTCGAGCTTGGCCCGCAGCGCCTCCTTCAGGCCGCGACCCAGCGCCTCGCCCTCGGGTACGCCGGCGGCGATCAGGTCGGCGCCGTCGATCTCCAGCGTGACCGCGCTCCACTCGCGCACGTAGTGGTCAAGCCACTCGGCGCCGAGCGCCCGGGCCAGCGCCAGCTCCACCCGGTCGCGGCCGCGGGCCGCCTCGACCGCCTGCGAGGGACAGGTGGGCACCGTCGCCGCCAGCTCCTCCTCGCCCGCAACCGGGCCGAGCGCCGCGGCCAGCAGCACTCGCCCGCGTCCGACCGGCGCCAGCGCCTCCCTCCACGGATGCCGCTCGAGCAACTGCGCGACGGCGGCGGCAAGGTCGAGCCCGCCCGGGCGCGGCCGCACCAGCCCCCACTCGGCGAGCAGCTCGAAGCCCCGCGGCGCGCTCGCTTCCACCGCCAGCCGCAGCAGCTCCGCCTCGCGCCGCTCGGCCGAGACCGTGCCGAGGTCGGTCGCCCGCAGCAGCGCCTCGGTCTCCGGCTCCAGCCCGAACCCGAGCCGGGCCGCATAGCGGGCGGCGCGGATCGCCCGGGTCGGGTCGTCGGCGAAGGATGCGTCGTGGAGGACCCGCAGCAGGCCGGCGTCGATGTCGGCGCGGCCGCCGTACGGGTCGACCAGGTCTGGGCCGCCATGCGCCAGCGGCACCGCGATCGCGTTGACGCTGAAGTCGCGCCGCCCAAGGTCGTCCTCGATGACCCTCGCCGGCTCGACGTCGGGCAGCGACCCCGGGCGGGCGTAGGTCTCGGTCCGGGCGGAGGCGAAATCGACGGCACTCCCCTCGATCTCGACCTTGGCGGTGCCGAAGCGCTCGTGATTAACGGGGGCCGCGCCGAGGCGGGCGGCCAGCGCCGCCGCGTCGCCGACGACGACCAGGTCGAGATCGGCGCGCCCGCGGCCAAGCAGCAGGTCGCGCACCGCGCCGCCGACCACGTAGACGGGCTCGGTCGCAACGGCCTCGACCGCGGCCAGCTCGGGGTGGGCGCGGCGCAGCTCCTCGATCGGCTTTGCGGTGCTCGGCATTGCCCCTCCTACCATGCCCGCTCGCGCGGACGCGGGTCGCTAGAGCCGGACCGGGATGCCGTCGGCGGCGAGGCGCTCCTTCGCCTCGCGCACCCGGTACTGGCCGTAATGGAAGATCGAGGCGCAGAGGACGGCGTCGGCACCGCCCTCGGCGATCGCCTCGCTGAGGTGAGCCAGCTCGCCGGCGCCGCCGGAGGCGATCACCGGCACCGGCACCGCCTCCGCCACGGCCTTGGTCAGGGCGATGTCGTAGCCGTCGTTCGTACCGTCGCGGTCCATGCTGGTCAGCAGCACCTCGCCGGCGCCGCGCGCGACCGCCTCGCGCGCCCAGGCGACCGCCTCGCGGCCCTCGACCCGCTCGCGGCCACCCTTCACGTACACGCCCCAGCCGTCGTCCTCGCGCTTGGCGTCGATCGCGATCACCACGCACTGGGCGCCGAACTGGGCCGCCAGCTCTTCCAGCAGCTCCGGCCGGGCCAGGGCCGAGGAGTTGACCGAGACCTTGTCGGCGCCCGCGTCGAGCACCGCCTGCGCGTCCTCGACCGAGCGGATGCCGCCGCCGATCGTGAACGGGATGAAGACGTTGTCGGCGGTCCGCCGGGCCAGCTCGACGATCGTCTCGCGCTTCTCGTGCGAGGCGGTGATGTCGAGGAAGACCAGCTCGTCGGCGCCCTCGGCGTCGTAGCGCTCGGCCAGCTCGACCGGATCGCCGGCATCGCGGATGTCGACAAAGTTGGTGCCCTTGACGACGCGGCCGGCGTCGACGTCGAGGCAGGGGATGACGCGTTTCAGGACCATCGTTTAAGCGTAGAGAGCTAGAGCCTCCGGGCGAGGGTGTCCCGGCCCTCTGCCACGGTGAAGCGTTGCTCATACAGCGCCTTCCCGACGATGGCGCCCTCAATGTTGGGAGCCGCGTCGCGCGCCAGGGCCTCAAGGTGCGAAAGCTCACCGACGCCGCCGGAGGCGATGATCTGGGCGGGGGTGGCGCCGGCGATCCGGTTCAGCTCGGCGGTGGCCGGGCCCTCCATCGTGCCGTCGACCTCGATCTCGGTGCAGAGGAAGCGGGCGACGCCGCGCTCGCCCAGCTCGGCCACGGCGTCGGCGACGTCGCGGTCGGTGGCCTCGGTCCAGCCGGAGAGCGAGACCTTGCCGCCGCGGGCGTCGACCGAGACGACGACGGCCTCGCCATGCTTTTTCAGCGCCTCGTCCAGGAACTCGGGGTCGCGCAGGGCAGCGGTGCCGATCACGACCCGGGCCGCGCCGGCGTCAAGCACCGCGTCGACCGCCGCCATCTCGCGCAGGCCGCCGCCGACCTGGATCGGACAGGGCACCGCGGCGGCGATTCGCGCCACCGCGTCGAGGTTCCGCGGCGCCCCTGCCTTCGCCCCGTCGAGGTCGACCACGTGCAGGATCTCCGCTCCTTCGCCGGCCCAGCGCGCCGCCGCCTCGGCCGGGTCGGCGTCGTAGACGGTCTCGCGCGCGTAGTCGCCCTGCAGCAGCCGCACCGCCTGGCCGCCGCGGATATCGATGGCCGGGTAGAGGATCACGCGGGCACGGATGCGCAGACCCCGGCGAAGTTGGAGAGCAGCCGTAGCCCGGCCGCGCTCGACTTCTCGGGGTGGAACTGGACGCCGAAGACGTTGTCGCGCTCGGCCGCACAGGCGAAGCGAGCGCCGTAGGTGGCGCTGCCGAGCAGCTCCCCCGCCCCGGCCCGCGGCGCGAAGGAGTGGACGAAGTAGAAGGGGGTCTCAGACTCGATCCCCTCGGCGAGGCGCGACTGGCGCTCCCAGCGCACCGGCGCCCAGCCGATGTGCGGCACCTTGAGGCCGTCGGCTTCGAGCTCTGCGACCGGCCCCGCGAGCAGGCCGAGGCCCTCGGCCCCGCCCAGCTCGGTGGTCGAGTCGAACAGCAGTTGCAGGCCGAGGCAGATGCCGAGGATCGGCACCCCGGACTCGCGCCGCTCGCCGATCAGCTCGTCGAGCCCGAGCTCCCGGACCCGCTCCATCGCCCGCGGGAAGGCGCCGACCCCGGGCAGGATCACCCCGTCGGCGGCGCGGGCCTCACCGTGATCTGAAGTGATCGTCGCCGTCACCCCGACGTGCTCCAGCGCCTTCTCGACCGAGCGCAGGTTGCCCATCCCGTAATTGAGGATGGCGATCCGGGTCACGTGCTCAGGGTTCCCTTGGTCGAGGGCACGCCGCTCTCCTCCGGGTCGATCGAGACGGCGACGCGGAGGGCGCGGGCGAAGGCCTTGAAGCTGCCCTCGATCATGTGGTGGGCGTTGGTGCCGTAGCGGACGTTGACGTGCAGGGTCAGCTTGGCGCTGTTGGCGACGGCGCGGAAGAACTCCTCGGCCAGCTCGGTGTCGAAGCCGGCGATCGTGGTCACCGGCAGGTCGGCGTCGAAGACGCAGAGCGGGCGGCCGGAGATGTCGATCGCACACTCGGCCAGGGACTCGTCCATCGGCACCAGGGCGGAGCCGTAGCGGCGGATCCCGGCGCGGTCGCCGAGCGCCTCGTCGAGCGCCTGCCCGAGCACGATGCCGACGTCCTCGACCGTGTGATGGGCACCGGTCTCGAGGTCGCCATTGGCCTCGACCTTGAGCCCGAGGCGACCATGACGGGCGAGCAGGTCGAGCATGTGGTCGAGGAACCCGACCCCGGTTGCAGCGCTCGACTCGCCCCCGTCGAGGTCAAGGGAAAGCTTGATCTGGGTCTCGGCGGTCTCCCGCTCCCTGCTCGCGGTTCGGCTCATCGCCTAATCATCGCTGACTCGCCGTGGACGGGGAAGCCCTCGGCGCGGGCGAGGGCGTCAGCTTGCGGCGCCAGCGCCGCCGCGGCGGCGGGCGTCAGCTCGACGTTGGCGATGCGACGGCGGAAGGTGCCGGGCCCGAGCGGGCCCGAGAAGCGACCGGCGCCGCCGGTCGGCAGCACGTGGTTGGAGCCGGCGACGTAATCGCCGAAGGCGGTGGCGCCGTGGCGGCCGACGAAGACGCAGCCGGCGGTCGTGACCCGCTCGGCGAGCAGCGCCGCATCCTCCTCGAACAGCTCCAGGTGCTCGGGCGCGTAGGCATTGGCGAGCTCGATCGCGGCCTCGGTCTCGGGGACCTGGACCAGGGCCAGGGGCGCGTCGGCGACGCTGGGGCGGGTCGCCGCGGCGCTCTCGGCAGCGCTCGCGATCGCCTCCAGCACGTGCTCCTCGACCGCGGCCACGACCAGCGGGCTTTCCGGGCCGTGCTCGGCCTGGGCGCAAATATCGAGGGCAGCCCACTCGGGGTCGCTGTCGTGGCCGGCGATCAGCATCAGCTCCGAGGGGCCGGCGAGGGAGTCGATCCCGACCGTGCCCGCAACCGCCCGCTTCGCTTCCCGCACCCAGGCGTTGCCGGGGCCGGCGATCACGTCCACAGGGTCGACTGACTCAGTTCCATAAGCGAGCGCGAAGATTGCCTGCGCCCCGCCCATCGCGAAGATCTCGTCGACCCCGCAGAGCGCAGCCGCCGCGAGTACCAGCGGGTGCACACTGCCGTCGGGACCGGGCGGCGAGGCGAGCGCGACCCGCTCGACCCCGGCGACCCGGGCCGGCACCGCGCACATCACCACGCTCGAGGGGTAGGCGGCACGACCCCCGGGGGCGTAGATGCCGGCGGCCCCGACCGCGACCTCGCGCAGCGCCACCTCCTGCCCCTGGGGCAGCTCGACCCGCCGCTCCTCCCCGAGCTGGGCCTCGGCGACGGCGCGGACGTTGGCGACGGCCAGCTCCAGCGCCTCGCGCAGGGCCGGCTCCAGCGCCTCCAGCGCCGCCGTCGCCAGCCCCGGCTCGACCCGCAGGGCGTCGAGCGCCCGCTCGGTCGCATCGAAGCGGTTGGTCAGCTCCAGCACCGCGGCGTCGCGCTCGGCCGGCGTGTGCGGACGCTCGGCGCCGAGCACGCGGGCGCGCAGCCCGGGCAGGTCAACGACGGGCGCCTGCTCGGCGGCCCAGGCCCGCATGGCGGTGGCGGTCGGCGCCGCTCCCTCCCACTCGAAGCGGCGCACCTTCACTCGGCTGCCGCCTCTCGCAATCGCGCCGTGAGGTCGTCGACCTCGGCGGCGCGCAGCTTGTGGGCGACCCGGTTGGCGACGAAGCGGGCGGTGCACTCGAGGATCTCCTCGCGTACCTCGAGGTCGTTCTCTTCCAGGGTGCGGCCGCTGGCGACGAGGTCGACGATGCCGTCGCCGAGCCCGATCAGCGGCGCCAGCTCGACCGAGCCCTTGACCTCGATCAGTTCGGTCTGGCGGCCGGTCGACTCGAAGTAGCGGCTGGCGATGCGCGGGTACTTGGTCGCGATCCGCATCACCCCGAGCCGGCGCTGCGACTCGCCCAGGCTCTCGTCGCCGACCCGTCCGGCGAGGACCATGCGGCAGCGGCCGAAACCGAGGTCGAGCAGCTCGTAGACCATGCGATCGGCCTGCTCGTCGAGCACGTCCTTGCCGGTGATGCCGACGTCGGCGGCGCCCGCCTCGACGTAGGTCGGCACGTCGGAGGGTCGCATCGTGACCAGCGTGATCCGCTCGCCGGGGAAGATCAGCGAACGCGAGTCACCGCGCGCCTCGCTGGTGTCGACCCCGACCCTGTCGAGGATGTCGAGGGTCTCGCCGAAGAGGGCGCCGCGCGGCACCGCCAGCTTCAGCGGCCCGTCGGCCTTGGCCCCGCCGAGCCTGGCGACCCCGGAGCTCACCGGCCCTCCTCCCCGCGTCGCTCCTCCTCGATCTGGGCGAGGCGCACGCGCTCCAGATAGAGAGCGAACCCGGCCGCCGGCTGATCGACGCCGAACCGCTTCAGCAGTCCGTCGTAGCGACCGCCGCCGCCGAGCACGTAGCCCAGCGCCGGGTCGTAGACCTCGAGGATCGCGCCGCTGTAATAGCCAAGGTCGTGCAGCAGCCCGAGGTCGATCTGGACCCGCTCGGCGACGCCGCGCCGCTCCAGCTCCTCATAGGTCTCCTGCAGCCGCGCCATCGCCCGCTCGATCGCGGCGCCGCCGAGGCCGCGCGCCTGCTCCAGCACCTCGCGGCCGCCGCGCAGCTGCGAGAGCGCAACGCAACTGGCGACCTGCTCGTCGGCGATGCCGTCGATCGCCGAGAGCTCAGCCTCGAGCCCGACCAGGTCGTGTGTGGCGAGGCGGCCGATCACCGCGTCGCGGGCCTCGCCCTCGACCCCGAGCTCGGTCAGCAGCTGGCGGTAGAGGTCGGCGTCGCCGAGCCCGATCACGGCGCGGTTGAGCCCGACCGCGTCGAGCGCCGCCTCCAGCACCTCGACCACCTCGGCCGTGCCCTGTGGCGCCGGGGCGCCGATCAGCTCGACCCCGGCCTGGACGAACTCACGCATCTGGCCCGACTTTGGCCGCACCGCCCGGTAGGAGGTTGCGAGGTAGGAGAAGCGCAGCGGCATCTCAGCGCCGTCGTAGCGGCTGGCGACGAGGCGGGCGATCGGCACGGTCATGTCCGAGCGCAGCGCCAGCAGCTCGCCGCTCTCGTCGAAGAAGCGGTAGGCACTGGCGGCGGCGCGCCCGTCACCGCGGCTCAGCACCTCGTCGTACTCGATCGCCGGCGTCGCCACCTCGCCGTAGCCGCGCGCCTCGAAGACCTCGATTAGAGCTGCGTGCAGGCGGCGGCGCTCGCGCATCTCCTCGGGGAGCACGTCGCGGCTGCCGGGTGGGATCGGGTGGATCATCGGCCTGACCTTACGAGAACGCGGCGAAAACCCCTGCTAAGCAGGGACCTCTGCGGAAACCCGCTCAATCTGGGCGCCGAGCCCGCGCAGGCGCTCGTCGATCTGCTCGTAGCCGCGATCGATCTGGCGGATGTTGCCGATCTCGGAGATGCCGTCGGCGGCCAGGGCGGCGATGAGGATCGCCATCCCGGCGCGGATGTCGGGGCTCTCGACGCGCTCGCCATGAAGCCGGCTCGGACCGCTGACGATCGCCCGGTGGGGATCGCAGAGCGTGATCCGAGCGCCCATCGCGACCAGCTTGTCGACGAAGAAGAGGCGGTTCTCGAACATCTTCTCGAAGATCAGGATCTCGCCCTCGGCCTGGGTCGCCAGGGCCAGCGCGATCGAGGTGAGGTCGGCCGGGAAGGCGGGCCAAGGCCCGTCCTCGATCTTCGGGATCGCGTCGCCGAGGTCGGCTTCGACCTTGAGCTTCTGCCCGGAGGGGACCAGCATGTCGTCGCCGGCGATCTCGGAGCGCAGGCCGAGGCGGCGGAACTGGCGCCGCACGTTGCGCAGGTCCTCGGCGTCGACGTCGCGGATCCGCAACTCGCCACCGGTCGCGGCGGCCAGCGCCATGAAGCTGCCGACCTCGATGTGGTCGGGCGAGATCGTGTGCTCGGCGCCGCCGAGGCTGCCGGTGCCGTTGACGATCATCACGTTGGAGCCGATCCCGTCGACCCGGGCGCCCATCTTGGTCAGCAGCCGCGCCAGGTCCTGGACGTGTGGCTCGGAGGCGGCGTTGGAGATCTTCGTCTGGCCCGCGGTCAGCGCGGCCGCCATCAGCGCGTTCTCGGTCCCCATCACCGAGGGCTCGTCCATGAAGATCTCGCAGGCGCAGAGCCCGCCCGGCGCGCTCAGCTCGATCCAGCGGTTGCCGTCGACACGGGCGCCGAGGTCCTTGAAGGCATCGAGGTGGGCGTCGAGCCGGCGGCGGCCGATGAAGTCGCCCCCCGGCGGCGGCATCCGGGCCTCGCCGAAGCGGGCCAGCAGCGGCCCGGCGAGCAGGAAGGAGGCACGAATCTTGCTCGAGAGCTCCTCGTCGACCGTTGTCTCGGTCACCCCGCGGGCGCAGAGCCGGACGCTGTTGTCGGCGGTCCAGGCAACCTCGACCCCGAGCTGCTCGAGCAGCGCGATCTGGGCCTCGGTATCCCGGATCCGCGGCACCCGGTGCAGCAGCAGCTCCTCCTCGGTCAGCAGACAGGCAGCAAGGATCGGCAGGGCCGCGTTCTTGTTGCCGGCGACGGTCAACTCGCCGGAGAGCGGCGCTCCGCCCTGGATCACGAATTTCTCGCTCACTGACGGCTAGGGTAACGAGCGCAATGGGGAGAGGCGCAAAGATCGCTCTGGGGGTGCTCGCGGCGCTGGTCGTGCTGCTGCTCGTCAACACCCTGATCGTCGACGGCGAGACCGAGTCGGCCGAGATCACCGAACCGGGCGGCCGCATCTTCGACCTCCCGGCCGGCGAAGCCCAGGTCCTCGACCGCGGCCCGCGCGACGGCGACCCGATCGTGCTGATCCACTGCTACAGCTGCGCGATGAACTGGTGGGATGGGATGCGCCCGGCCCTGGAGCGCCGGCACCGGGTGGTCTCGATCGACCTGCTCGGCCACGGCGGGTCCGAGAAGCCTGGCTCCGGCTACACGCCGCAGAACCAGGCGGAGCTGGTGGCGCAGGCGTTGAAGCGGCTTGGCGTCAGCGATGCCGAGGTCGTCGGCCACTCGCTCGGCGGCGCCGTCACCGTCGCTCTCAGCGAGCAGAACCCCGAGCTGGTCGACCGTGCGGTGATCATCGACATGCCGCCCGACAACTCCTACGGCGACCTCGGCTTCATCGCCGGGCTCGGCTTTCAACCCGTCCTCGGCGAGTTCCTCTGGCGGATCAAGCCCGATTTCGCCGTCAGGGACGGCCTCAGCGTCGCCTTCGCTCCTGACTACGACGTTCCCGACGCCTTCGTCGAGGACGCAAAGCGGATGACCTACACCTCCTACGACGAATCGCCCACCGGCACCGACGACTTCCTCAACGAGGAGTCGCTGAACGACCGCATGGCGGCGACCGGCAAGCCGCTGCTGGTCCTGATGGGCGCCGAGGAGCAGATCGTCGACGACCCCCAGCGCGCCCTCGACCAGTTCGCCACCGTGCCCGGCGCTAAGACGGTGCTAATCCAGGGCGCCGGCCACTCTCCGAACGTCGAGAAGCCCGCCCAGACCGCCGGCCTCGTCCTCGGATTTGGCTCTAGATAAGGCTTTACGCCGCCTGATTGCAATTCCCCTTGCAGCGGGTACTTGCCGTCCGAACACCCCCCTACTCTACGAACCTATGTTCGATTCTAAGCAAACGCTAACCAACCGCCTGGCCAACGCCACCGACCTTCTGATCGACTTCGCAACCCTCGGCGAGTACGGGCTCGAGCCCGTTGGGAGAGCTCGCCAGGGTTGCGCAGACTCCACCCCCACCCGGCGCCAGCTGCCTCCCCGAGCAACCACCCGCGGCGCCCAGTGCGACCTGCTCAGCGAAGCCGGCTTCAAGCGCTCGATCCACCCCAAACCCCGCGCCACCCGTCGCCGCCACACCGTCGACGGCCCCTTCCTGCTGCGGCCGTAATACCGGCCACCGCTAGGGGCCGGTGCTGCGCCGGCCCCTAGCTGGGCGGAGAGAAGCTAGGTCAGCCAGAGCGATGTCGAAACCCCGCTCTCGGACTCAGCTTTGATGATCGCCCTTGCGGAAAGGGATCCGATGCTCCCGCTGCCGCTGGGACAGGAACCCAGGCCCGTGCCCTGTGTGTGGGTGTAGTCGATGAGCGACGCGCTGACCATGGCTGTGATGCCGCCGGCGATATTCGTGAATGAGGCGCTGCCGATGAATGTCTGCGTTGGCACGTGAATGGTGCACTTGAGCACACCCGCGCTGCGCGCTGTAATTGTGACTTCTTTGCCAAACGGACACTCCAGATCCACGCCCCCAGTTGTGCCAGAGAATAGGCCTCGGAACACGAAGGTACACCCGTTCGTCTCAACTGTTGCGGGAAACCCAAACCCAGTGCAACCTTCATCCGGGTATGTGGGGGTCACCGAGACAGATCCAGCTGTCGATACGGAGCTGCTGATTGTCGCGTCGTATTTCGGCCAGGGACAGGACACGATGCCCGCTGTAGTGACAAATGAGCCGGTTTCAACATCGGCTTCACCTGTCAGTACCGCTGGATAGCCCTGCGCGTTGAGCGTGTCCGCCGAAGCCGGCACTGCCATTGCCGCAGCGACCGAGAGCGCCGCGAGAAGCGCGAGCCCCCACGTCTTGACGTTTCGCATTTGTGCTTCCTCTCGCCGTGGTTGTGATCGAGTCCACTCGACCAACAGATAGAGGAGTCGTCAACGTCCGGTCAAGTAGCAAGAGGGCGCCGGCGCAGGGGGTGGGCCGGCCACGAGACTAACCCCGGAAAACGCGTGAGAGAGTTCGGTGCGCGCGCCGATCCGTGCGCCGCAGAAAGCCGCGTCGAATCGGCGGCGCCAAGAGGCACCGCCCATAACCCGGACGCAACCGGGCCGCGCTCTAAGCGCGGCCCGGGCGTCCTACGAAGAACCGGCGGCGACCTACTCTCCCAGGGGGTTGCCCCCCAAGTACCATCGGCGCAGAGTGGCTTAACTGCTCTGTTCGGAATGGGAAGAGGTGTTTCCCACTCGCTATGCGCCACCGGAATTTTGCGAGACGCTCGTCCTCTTCGGGACGATCGCTCCGGTGGAGCTTGAAAACCGCACAAGGCCAATGAAGATGGGTAACTAATAAATATCCGTCAAGCCCTCGACCCATTAGTACCGGTCGGCTGAGCACATTGCTGCGCTTACACCGCCGGCCTATCAACCTGGTGGTCTACCAGGGGTCTTACTCCCTCAAGGGGATGGGAGAGCTCATCTCGAGGACGGCTTCCCGCTTAGATGCTTTCAGCGGTTATCCGTTCCATGCGTAGCTAACCTGCGATGCCCTTGGCAGGACAACAGATACACCAGCGGCATGTTCATCCCGGTCCTCTCGTACTAGGGATGACTCCTCTCAACTCTCCAACGCCCACAGCAGATAGGGACCGAACTGTCTCACGACGTTCTGAACCCAGCTCGCGTACCGCTTTAATGGGCGAACAGCCCAACCCTTGGGACCTACTCCAGCCCCAGGATGCGACGAGCCGACATCGAGGTGCCAAACCGCTTCGTCGATGTGGACTCTTGGAAGCGATAAGCCTGTTATCCCCGGAGTACCTTTTATCCGTTGAGCGACGGCACTTCCACTTGTAACCGCCGGATCACTAAGCCCAACTTTCGTTCCTGCTCCACCCGTCGGTGTCGCAGTCAAGCTCCCTTGTTGCCTTTACACTCTTCGCACGATTTCCGGCCGTGCTGAGGGAACCTTTGGGCGCCTCCGTTACTCTTTAGGAGGCGACCGCCCCAGTCAAACTGCCCACCTGACACTGTTCACATCCCGGTTTACGGCGATGTGTTAGAAGCCCAGAACACCAAGGGTGGTATCTCAAGGGTGGCTCCCCGGCAGCCGAAACCGCCGGTTCGCAGCCTCCCACCTATCCTGAGCGAGGTGTACCGAACTCCAATATCAAGTTGCAGTAAAGGTTCACGGGGTCTTTCCGTCTGGCCGCGGGTACTCGGCATCTTCACCGAGACTTTAATTTCACCGAGCCCCTCGTTGAGACAGCGTCCAACTCGTTGCGCCATTCGTGCAGGTCGGAACTTACCCGACAAGGAATTTCGCTACCTTAGGACCGTTATAGTTACGGCCGCCGTTTACCGGGGCTTAGTTTCAAAGCTTCGCCCGAAGGCTAACCTCTCCACTTGACCTTCCGGCACCGGGCAGGCGTCAGCCCCTATACGTCGTCTTTCGACTTCGCAGAGA